>JAIOPE010000049.1 GCA_021414065.1 Planctomycetota bacterium | reverse complement strand
CCTCCCCGAGGCTGCCCTGGTAGGCGAGGACGACCCCCAGGTTCCCCGTGGCGAAGGCCTCGCCCTGCCGGTACCCGACCTCGCGGGTCATCGCGAGCTGCCGCTCTTGTAACTCCCGCGCTTCCACGAGTCGGCCTTGGAGATAGAAGACGGTGCCCAGGCCTCCTGTGGCGGTGGCCTCGAACTGCCGATGACCGATCTCCCTGCAGATCGCGATCCCCCTGTCGTAGTGGTCTCGCGCCTCCCCGAAGCGGCGTTGGGACGCGAAGACGTTGCCCAAGTTGATCGTGGCGCCGGCTTCGCCCGCACGGTCCCCCATCTCCCGACCCAGCGCGAAACGCCGCTCGTGGTACTCCTGCGCCTCGGCAAGGCGACGCTGGAACTGAAAGACGAGGCCCAGGTTTCCGGTCGCAGCGGCCTCTGCCTTGCGGTCGCCCCGCGCCTTCGCCATCTCCAGAGCCGCGCGGAAGGACGACTCGGCCTCCGCGGGACGGGACGTGCTCGAGAAAAGCGTACCGAGCGAGTTCATCGCCAGGCCGCGAAGTTCCGGGTCGCCCGACGACTCCGCGATTCGCTCGGCGTCTCGCAACGCCTCCTCCTGCCGCTTTCTGCGGCCGAGTAGGTTCAGCACACCGACGAGACGCAGGAGCGTCTTCGCCCGATCGACTCCGACGAGAAGACCCGGCACCGCGAGGGCGCGTTCCGCGAGACGGATCGCCGCGTCGTTCAGGTAGCCCTTCGTCAGGTGCACGTGCGCCGCTTCGAGGTAGCGAAGGGCCCGTTCGTCTTGGGCGCCCTTCAGGAAGTGCTCGCAGAGATCCACGCAGAGGGCGCCGTCGAGGGTCGCAGGGTCCTTGTGGGCGGACTTCGCACGGGTCTCCAGCGCCGTCGCGAGGGCCGAGTGGTACTCCTCGCGAAGCTGCTCCAGAATGCTCCCGTACAGCGCCTCCTGCACCTGATGGTGGTCGAAGACCATCGACCGGCCCGACGCCCTCACGAGGCGGTGCGACCGCTCGATCTGGCCGAAGGTGCGAAGCGTCGGGATGCGGGCGAGTCCGAGCACCTCGCCGATGAGCCCGGGGTCGAACTCGAAGCCCCAGCACGCCGCGACGTCCAGGAGGTTTCGCTCGTCCTCGGTCAGATCCGCGACCCGCGCGTTCACGAGGTCCAGGATCGAGGAAGGGATCTTGATGTCGTCGATGACGCGCGTCGAGACCCACGTTCCGTCGTCCTTCTGCGTCAGGAACTGGCCGTCACGAAGGCCCCGGATGATCTCGAAGACAAAGAACGGGTTGCCGTCGGACTTCAGCGCGATCTGGTGGCCGAGTTGCGCCGCGAGCGCCTCGGACTTGAGCGAGTCGGCGAGGAGCTGCGCCAGATCCTTCGGACCGAGACGGTGCAGCGACATCTGGCTCGTCTGCGGCAGCCGCGTCAGTCCCGCGAGCCACTTCTCATCGATGCCGGGCCGCGTCGTCCCGACGAGCAGGATGCGGTGTCCCGGCACCGCCATCGCCAGCGACGTGAACAGCGAACGGGCGTCCTCCGTCGCGAAGTGAAGGTCGTCGATGAGAAGCACGGTCGTGCGCTCGGCGGCGAGGCCGCGGACAGCGTGGACGAAGCACGTCTGGAGCGAGTCCTTGGTCAGCGACTCGACGCCGGTCGGCGTCGGCTCTCCCTTGAGCAGCGCGTCGAACGCCGGGACGAGGATCGGCGACGGCGTGAGGTAGGCGGCCGATCCGTCGGTCCCGAACTGCTCGCGGAAGGCCGTCGAGAACGCGCCTGCTGCGGTCGCCGCGCCGCCCGGCGGGTAGCTGCCGAAGAGGAAGTTGAGGTTCTCTCCGTCACGCTGCAACCGCCCGATCAATTCGTCCACGACGCGCGACTTGCCGATGCCCGCCTCGCCCTCGATGACGACGACTTGGCCCTCGCCCGCCTTCGCCTTCTCGTAGAGCCCGCGCAGCTTCGCGATGTCCTGCTCGCGCCCGTAGACCGCCGTCTCCCGCGGGATGCGGATGCGCCGCAGCGGCTGGTGCGTGACGGCGCGGATCGCCTTCGCACGGGACTTCCACCATTCGGAGTTCTCGCCGTCCTCGAGGGCGCCGAGCAGCGTCGTCGCGTCGGCGAAACGCTCGTCCGGCTTCTTCGCGAGCAGGTTGTGGACGACCTCCTCGAAGAATGGCGAGAGCTGCGGGTTGACGTCACCGAGACGCCGCGGATCCTCGTGGAGCACCTTCTTCAGGATCTCGGCCACCGAGTCGGCGTAGTAGGGGTTGGTGCCGCAGGAGAGTTCGTAGAGGACGAGTCCGAGTGCGTGCAAGTCGGCGCGGCCGTCGACGTGCTTCCCGCCCTCGCTGAAGCACTCCGGCGCCGCGTAGTGGATCGATCCGACGAACGCGCCGGTCTGCGAGAGCCGCAGCACTTCGTCGTTGAGCCGCGCAACGCCGAGGTCCATCACCTTGACGACGTGCTCGCCCGTGATGAGCACGTTCTCGGGCTTCATGTCGCGGTGGACCACGCCCGCGGCGTGGATCGCCGCGAGGCCCTTCGCAACCTCGCGGCCGATGTGCCGGCAGAGCTCCTCCGGGACGCGGTCGAGTTCCTTCAGCAGGTCCCGCAGCGTCTGGCCCTCGACGTACTCCATGACGAGGAAGTTCTGCTGCACGCCGCCGGTCGAGATCGCGTCCACGTCGATCGTCCGCACGACGTTCTCGTGGATGATGCGCTTGCCGACCTCGGCCTCGCGCATGAACCGCTTGAAGAAGCCCTCCGTCTCGACGAGATGCGCGTGGACGATCTTCAGCGCGATGACCGTGCCGGGTTCGAGCCCGGCCGCCTTGCGGACTGTCGTCGCACGGTACACTTTCCCCATCCCGCCGGAGCCAAGCTCGCGGTCGATGCGGTAGGGGCCGAGCGTGGTTCCCTGCATGGCGGGGGAGCAGCCTACACGCGGCGCGACCGTGACGGATGCGGCGAGTTCCGACGGGAAGGTGGGAGTCGGCTGCGGGAAGCGTCGCGCAGTGATCGTAGCCCTGGATGCGCGTGCCGGATGGCCGTGCGTGACACCTGTGAACTGTGACGCGGGGTAGAACCGACGTGCCTGAACCGCATGCGCGGCACGCCCGTGGCCGGGACAGAGGCGGTCCCCAATGACTCGAAGTCTCGGCGACTCCCTGCGGGACACGCGATCGTGGGCGCGGGGCGAGGGTGGCGTCCGCAGCACGCAGGTGCGTGCTGGCGGACAGAGACGTTGACGGGGTGGACGCGGGGCGGGGGTGGCGTCCGCAGCACGCAGGTGCGTGCTGGCGGACAGAGACGATGACGGGTGGACGCGGGGCGCGGGCGGCGTCCGCAGCACGCAGGTGCGTGCTGGCGGACAGAGACGATGACGGGTGGACGCGGGGCGAGGGTGGCGTCCGCAGCACGCAGGTGCGTGCTGGCGGACAGAGACGTTGACGGGGTGGACGCGGGGCGAGGGCGGCGTCCGCAGCACGCAGGTGCGTGCTGGCGGACAGAGGCGTTGACGCGGTGGACGCGGGGCGTGGGCGGCGTCCGCAGCACGCAGGTGCGTGCTGGCGGACAGAGACGTTGACGGGGTGGACGCGGGGCGGGGGTGGCGTCCGCAGCACGCAGGTGCGTGCTGGCGGACAGAGACTTCGCGAGGGGTGCACGCGGGGGAGGGCCACGCAGTGCTCCGGAGACGCGTCTCTGGACATGTCTGGCAATCCCGTGGCGCTCGGCAACGAGCCCCCGGCTCGTTGCCGTCCGGTCTCGCCAGCCTCTCACGGCGGGCTCGCCTCGGACCGCGCCCGTTCGATTCCCCCCGCGCTACACCTTCCTGGCTCCGGTGGGAGACCATGGGCGCTCGGGGGAGTTTCTCTTCTCTCGTTGGTGGAGGCGGGGGGAATCGAACCCCCGTCCCGAGATGGTGTTCCCCGTGCTTCTACGCGTGTGTCCATGTCACTTATCGAACCTTGCGGTCCGTTGCGCTTCCGCGCTCTTGCCCTCCGGTGCCCGACATGGCACGCGCACCTGGAAGACCATCCGATCTTTTATCTCGCCCCCTGCCAATCGGACCTCAGGGGACCAGCCCATAGTTCAACGCCCTTCTACCGCCCACGGGCGGAGCGGCAGGGGGCGCTCACTTTCCTAGTTTCAGCTAGGCAGCGAGAGCGTAGGTGGGGTTGGCACCTAAGTTTTTCCAGGGTTTAACGAGGCCACCTGGAACCTCGACGCGCCACACGAGAACTCACGACATCCGGTCAAATCCGGTCGCCCCCGACATGCAGTCCCGCAAGGGAACGCACGTCGCAGACGACACTCGCATCCACCAGTTTGTCAGCCGCGCCGCAGGGGCGGCACGGATGCGCTCTCGGCGCATCCGTCGTACTTCACTCACACGGACGGTAACCGATCCTGTCCGCGGCGGTTCAGAAGGGCCGCGCGCAGGGCGCCGGATCGAGATACCATCGTTCACGTCCGATCCCGGGAGGAACCATGCTGAACCGATGCTCCGTGAGCCGTTGCTGCGCACTTGCGCTCATTGCAGCGTTCGCGTTCGCGGCCGCTCCGGCCGTTCTTCGAGTCGCACCCGCGTTCGCGGACGGCGACGGCGACGGAGGCGATGGGGAGGACGGTGCCGAGGGCACCGACGGTGCCGACGGCGCGGCCGGAGGCGATGCGCCGGCCACGCCGGTCGAGAAGCCGACGATGGACGGCGCGATCGACGTCGGCGATGCGAAACGCATGGTCTCGATCAAAGTGCCGAAATCGTGGAAGCAGCCCGAGGGCTTCGAAGCGAAGGGCACCAGCGTCGCGTTCTTCTCCGGCGCGATCACCGAGAAGTTCCAGGCATTCGTTGAGTTGCACGTCGATCCAGCGAACAGTCGCGCCGCACTCGCGCTGTCGAAGTCGCTCGATGGCAGCAAGGTCGCGCCCGAGGAGGCGCGGAGCGGTCCGGGCTGGTGCGAGGGCGCGTCGGAGACGACAGGTCGACGGCGTTGGTTCGCTTGGGAGCGCTGGATCGAGAAGGACGGTGTCGTCTACTGCGCCACGGTGGCGACGTCGGTCCCCGCGCGCGAAGGCGCGCGGGCGCTGGCCCGTCAGATTCTCGACACGTTCAAGATCGCGGGCGGTTCCCCCAAACCGCAGATGCCGCCGAAGGTCGCGCTGCGCAAGGCGGGGGACTTCGACCTCTGGACGGACGCCGACGACAAAGGCAAGCCGGGCCGCGTGGCCGACCTCGCCGCATCCGGCCGCGACGCCGCGGCGAAGGCGCTCAAGGGCAAGCCCTACGACGAGTCCCGCCCGGTGCTCAAGGTCTACCAGGTCGGCAGTCTCTACGTGGAGGCGACGGCCGCGGCCTACGGCTCAACGCCGGACTTCGCAGCGTTCGACCCGCTCACACGCTCCCTTCCGGTCCAGCTCTACCGGATCGACGCCGACCGGTTCCCGACGGCGGTTCAGGAAGCCGGCGCGCGGCAGTTCATCGCCCAGTACTTCGGCGGTCTGCCGCCCGAGTGGGTGGACGTCGGGCTCCGTTGGTACTGCAGCGCAGTCGCTGAGTCCGGCGGCAAGCCCGACAAGCTGGAGTCGTTCCGAACGGAGGCCGTTCGGAAGCTCGTCCCTGCGGGGAAGAGCCGTCTCGACGAATGGATGGCCGGGACCGGCGTGCCTGCGGCGGGAGATGACGCGCGGGGATACGAACTCATGGCGTGGCACTGGTTCATCCGCCACGGGCCCGGCAGGAAGTACGGCAAGCAGTACGGAGCGTTTCTTGACACGCTGCGGCAGTCGGGCGACGTCGCAGCGGCCCGCAAGGCGTGGGACGGCGTGGACTTCGCCGTGATGAACACCGAGTTCCGCGACTGGGCCGCGAAGTGGAAGTGAGGTAGGGACGAGTTCCGACGATACCTCAGAACCGGCGCATCACGCGCGCCATGTCGCGCTTTGCGGTCTTCGCCTTCTCCGACTCGCGCTTGTCGTGCAGCTTCTTGCCCCGGGCGAGCGCGATCTCGATCTTCGCGATGCCGCGCTCGTTCCAGAACAGCTTGAGCGGGACCAGCGTCAGACCCTGGCGTTCGAGGGCCTCACCGATCACGGCGATCTCGTGCTTCGACAGCAGGAGTTTCCGCGTCCGCGCCGGCTCGAGCTTCACCTGGCCGCGGTCGCGGTACTCGTCCACGTGCATCTTGACGATCCACATCTCGCCGTTCTTGAGGCGGGCGTACGCCTCGTCGAGGCTCGCGCGACCCAGGCGCAGGCTCTTCACCTCGGGCCCTGCGAGCACGATTCCGCAGACGAAGCGTTCGAGGATCTCGAACTCGTGGAACGCTTTCCGGTTCGTCAGACCGGGCGACTGAGCGGCCGCGTGTTTGGCGTCCTTGGCCATGGGACACGGTTGTCCCATGCGCCCCCGGTCGTTCCAAGCTTGGAACTCGCGCGCCCCCTCGGCATCCTCAGAGCTCACTTCCGTGCGGAGGTGGCGAAATTGGCAGACGCGCCAGATTCAGGTTCTGGTGCCCTTACGGGCATTGCGGGTTCAAGTCCCGCTCTCCGCACCACAGCTTCCCGGACCGTGCCCTTCGGGGTGGCTAGCCTGAGGCCCTGACGGGCGCCGACCAGCTCCCCACTGTCGTCCAGCCACGGTCGTCCTGCCCACGTTCGTCCAGCGTCGTCTTGTTGAGCGTCTCGTTGAGTGTCTCGTGGTCGTCAGGTGACGGCGGATCGCAACCACGCCCCGGAGGATTCATGCTCAAAGGCCGCAAGGGGATCATCCTCGGCGTAGCGAACAAGCGCAGCCTCGCATGGGCCTGCGCGAAGTCGTGCGCCGAGCGCGGTGCGGAAGTCGCTCTCACTTACCAGAACGAGCGGTTCCAGGAGGGTGTCCAGTCGCTCGCGTCCACCCTCCCGGGCGCCAGCGCGACCATCCCGCTCATCCGCTGCGACGTGACGCGCGACGAAGACCTCGACGCGCTCGCCGATTCGGTGAAGACCCAGTTCGGGACCATCGATTTCATCGTCCACTCGATCGCGTTCGCGAACCCGCAGGAACTGAAGAACCCGTTCCGCCAGACCACCCGCGAAGGCTTCCGGAACGCGCTGGACATCTCCGCGTACTCGCTCATCGCGGTCTCCCGCGCGCTGGCGCCGCTCATGCCGAACGGAGGTGGGATCGTCACCCTCTCGTACGTCGGCGGCGAACGGGTCGTTCCCAACTACAACGTGATGGGGGCCGCGAAGGCCGCGCTCGACTCGTGCGCTCGCTACCTCGCCTACGACCTGGGGCCTCAGGGGATCCGCGTCAATTCGGTCGCACCGGGCGTGATCCGCACGCTGAGCGCCTCCGGGATCGCCGACCTCGGGAAGATGCTGGAACAGGTCGAGAGGACCGCACCGCTCCGCCGCAACGTGAGCGCCGAGGAAGTCGGCGACACGGTGGCGTTCTTCGTCTCCGAGATGGCCCGCGGCATCACCGGGCAGACGATCCACGTGGACTCCGGCTACTCCATCCTCGGCGTGTCCGCGATCGACCCGCAGGCGATGAGCTGATGCGAGCGCGAACTCACATGGTGCCGGTGCTGCTCGCACTCGCGGCATTCGGAGCGCTGACGGGCTGCAAGGGGACCGTCCCGACACTCCAGGGTGCGGTGGACGGGCTCAGCGAGTCGATGAAGGACCTCCTCGGCGCGCCGACGCTTCCGGGCAAGTACGTGCAGCGGATCTACGCCGTTCACGAAGACGACCGCACATGGCGGTTCGTGCCGGAAGCGGACCACCCGCTCGAGACGTGCCGCGAGGCGATCCGCGGACTTGCGGTCGCCGACTACGGTTCCTGGCGCGAGTCGGCATCCGTGACGACGCTTCTGACTGCGATGGCCGACGAACACCCCTCGGCACTCGTGCGCGCAGAAGCGTTGGACTCGCTCACGCGCATGGCGCCGTGGACCTCTGCTGCCGTTGCTCCGACGGAGCGCCGCGCCACGGACGGCGAAGCCGTGGCGGCGATCCAGAAGATCAGCGATGCGCACAAGCTGAGCGCGGACGACGCCGGCGCGGCAGCGGATGTCGCAGACGCGCTCAACGTGCTGGCTGCGTTTCGATTCGACCAGGCGAACCCTCTCCCCCAGAAGATCGAGCCGCGCATCCTCGCGCGCGAGAGTCGCAAGCAGCTATCGACCGCCCGTGGCGTGCTTCGCGCGCTGACCGGCGGTGCGGTGGACGCGTTCGACGCAGATCCACGGGTCCGCGAGGCGCTCGACCGAGCGCTCGTTGCGACGAGCGCGTCGGCGATCCGGATGTCGCTGGTCGCTGCTGCCTCCGGCTCCTCCGAGGAGATCGTTCGGTCGGCCGCCGTTCGCGACATCGCGCAGGCGCAGCCGTCGCAGGCCGCGCGCATCCTCGGCTCCGTGCTGGCGAACGACGATGCGTCGTCCGTCCGCCGAGACGCGGCCCGCGCGCTGCAGTCGTTTCCGGAGGCAGAGGCCGTTCCCGAATTGCTCCCCGCACTTGCCGACGACCGCATCGAAGTGCGCGCCACCGCAGCAGCTTCGCTGGGCGCGGTGACCGGCCAGACGTTCGGCGACGACCGCCTCGCCTGGGGGCGGTGGTGGACGACCCGGTCCAAGGCCGGCGCGGCCGACGCCCCCGCGAGCGGCGGTGCTCGAAAGTGAACGCGTCCGGCAACGCGTCCGACGCGTCGCCGCCCGCAGCGGCGGTTGAGGCGAACCCGCGCGGCGCCCCGTCGCCGGCGGGGAAGAAGCCTCGGTCCGCTTGGCGGATCTGGCTCCAGGTCGTCGTCGGCGTCCTGCTCCTCGGATTCGTCATCTCGCAGGTGAACTGGCGCGACTCCGTGGTCCTCGCCGACGGAACGGTGCTGACGGGCGAGATCCTGGGCGACGTTCCGCGCGACGAGATTGCGGGCGCCTCCGTCACGATCCGAATCGGCGACGCCGAGCCGCGCGCCATGAAACTCGACGAACTCCTTCAGGAGGACGTCGGGGGCGAGCGTTTCGCGAAGGTCAACGAGGGCATCTTCCGGATCGTGCGCCGGAGCGACCTGAAGATGCTCCTCCTCGCACTCGCCATGTTCGGCGCCATCGCGCAGATCGGCGTCTGGCGCTGGCAGTTGCTCCTCCGCGCGCAGGGCATCGTGCGCCCGTTCGTGCAGGCGCACCGGCTCACGTTCATCGGCTTCTTCTTCAACAACGTGGTGCCCGGGCCGACCGGCGGCGACCTGATCAAGGCGGTCTACATCGCCCGAGGTTCCGGCGACCGCAAGGCCGCGGCCGCGATCACGGTGCTGGTGGACCGCGTGCTCGGACTCGTCGCGTTGGCCCTCATCGCGCTGTTCTCGCTGCTGACGCAGCTCGAGAACCCGGCCTACCGGCAGCTCTCCTACTTCGTGTTCGGGTTCCTGTTCCTCACCGTGTTCGGCGCGGTCGTGTTCTTCAGCCGCCGTGTGCGCGCCGTCCTCCACGTCGATGCGATCCTCGCCAAGCTTCCGGGCGGCGGGCTCCTGAAGAAGGCCGACGACGCGATGTTCGCGTGGCGGTCGCACAAGGGCGCGCTGCTCGTCGGCCTTCTGCTGTCGTTCGCGAATCAGCTCTCGATCCAGGTGATGTGCTGGACGATCGCGGCCGGTCTGCACCTGACCACGCGCGCAGGGCTCGAGGTCGGGGCCGTGGACTACATGATCGTGCTGCCCGTCGCGTTCATCGCGTCGTCGTTGCCGGTCCTGCCGGGCGGATGGGGGCTTCGAGAGGGCGTGTTCGCCGTCTGCTTCCACTACATCGGCGTGGATCGCAACCAGGCGGTGGCACTCTCGGTGATGATCGGCATGATCATGTCGGTCTGGAGCATGGTCGGCGGCGTGTACTTCCTGCTCGGCCGCCACGCGGGCGAGTTCCGCGAGATCCCGGGCGCGGACGCGTCGGCCGCGGACACCGTCCCCCCCTCCGCGTAGCCTCCTGGGCGCTGCGCAACGTGCGCGGCACCGGGCCAGAAGCTCCGGGGCGTCTCTTGGTCTGCCGACCGTTCACGGCCCGTCGCCACCGACGGTCACCGCTGGCGGCGCGGCAGACACGGATGCCCGTGGGCTCTCACGACCGAACCACCGCGCGTCGGTGGCGAGGAAGGCGCCGGAAGGAAATCTCGGATTGCGGATGTAACTTTCGGGGGGCCTCAGATGTCCTTACTCGTGGTCGGAACGATCGCCTTCGACGAGATCGAGACCCCGTCCGGACGTGTCCACGACGAGACCGGCGGCAGCGCCACCTACTTCTCGCTCGCAGCATCCCGGTTCTCGCGGGTGTTCCTCGTCGGCGCGGTCGGCACCGACTTCCCCCGGGAGCGGTTCGCGATCTTCGACGGACGCGACGTGGACCTGGCCGGAGTCGAGACCGTAGCTGGAGGCAAGACGTTCCGATGGGCGGGCAGATACCAGGGCGACATGAACTCAGCGGAGACGCTCGACACGCAGTTGAACGTGCTCGCCACGTTCGACCCGAAGCTCCCCGCCGGCTTTGCGGACGCGCCATTCGTGTTCCTGGCCAACGCCGCCCCAGCGGTTCAGCTGAAAGTGCTCGACGCCACGCAGAAGGCGGCAGACGGCGGCCGTCGGTTCGTCATGGCCGACACGATGAACATCTGGATCGAGCACGCGCGCGCGGAACTCCTCGAAGTGCTGCGCCGCGTGGACGCGGTCATCCTGAACGACGGCGAGGCGCGGATGCTCACGGGCGAGCGGAACCTGATCCGCGCGGGGCAGAAGATCCTCGAGCTCGGTCCGAAGGTCGCGATCGTGAAGAAGGGCGAGCACGGGGCGTTCCTCTTCTCCACCTACGTCTTCCACGCGATGCCTGCGTACCCGGTCGGCGAAGTCGTGGACCCGACGGGCGCCGGCGACTCGTTCGCCGGCGGATTGATGGGGTATCTGGCACGGACCGGCCGTGTCTCGATCGCCAACCTTCGTCGCGGCATGGTCTACGGCACGGTCGCCGCGTCGTTCACAGTGTCCGACTTCGGCACGCGCGCGATCGCCCGCGCAACGCGCGAGGACTTCGACCTGCGACTCGCAGAGTTCGAGCACTTCGTCTCGTGACCCCGCCGTTTCATCACCCAACCGCTCAACTCGCACGCGGGCCAGCGCGGACCGCGGCCACGCACCAGTCTCATGTTTGACCACGCCCGATGCACGACGCGTCCGGCGGGTTGCCGTACCGGTCGCATCGACGAGCACACCCCACAACGACAGGAGTGAGAACACCATGAAGGCAGCCAACGGACTCAAGGACGACGCCCCGGCCATCGGGGCCGCCGCGCCGCAGCGCGCGAAGGCGCTCGAAGCCACGATGGCGATGATCGAGCGCCAGTTCGGCAAGGGCGCGATCATGCGCATGAACGAGGCATCGCGCATGACGGTGCAGTGCGTGTCCACGGGGAGCCTCTCCCTGGACCTCGCACTCGGCGGTCTCGGCGTGCCACGCGGGCGCATCATCGAGATCTTCGGCCCGGAGAGCTCCGGCAAGACCACGCTCACCTCGCACCTGGTCGCCGAGATTCAGAAGATCGGCGGAACGGCCGCGTTCATCGACGCGGAGCACGCGTACGACCCGGCGTACGGAAAGCGCCTCGGCGTGAACATCGACGACCTGCTCATCTCCCAGCCCGACTCCGGGGAGCAGGCGCTCCAGATCTGCGAAATGCTCGTCGCCTCGAACTCCGTGGACATCGTCGTGGTGGACTCGGTCGCGGCCCTCGTGCCGAAGGCCGAACTCGAAGGCGAGATCGGTGACAGCTTCGTCGGGCTTCAGGCGCGGCTCATGTCGCAGGCACTTCGCAAGCTCACCGGCGCCGTCGCCAGGAGCGACACGATGATCGTGTTCACGAACCAGATCCGCGAGAAGATCGGCGTGATGTTCGGCAGTCCGGAGACGCAGCCCGGCGGACGCGCGCTGAAGTTCTACGCGTCGTGCCGCATCGACCTCCGACGCATCGGCCAGATCAAGGACCGGGACGAGGTCGTCGGCAACCGCGTGAAGGCCACCGTCGTGAAGAACAAGGTCGCCCCGCCTTTCCGCAAGGCGGAGTTCGACATCCTCTTCAACCAGGGCATCTCCCGTGAAGGCGACGTCATCGACCTGGCGGTTCTGCACCGCGTCGTGGACAAGACGGGTTCCTGGATCTCCTACAAGGGTGAGCGACTCGGACAGGGTCGTGACCGTGCAAAGGCCCTGCTCATGGAGAATCCCGAACTCCTGAAGAAGCTCGAGGACGAGGTGCGCGCGGCGGCAATGTCCGGCGCTCCGGTCGCGGGCGGCGATGCGGTGGACTTCAGCGGAGACGCTGCGACCGCCGAGTGAGGCGCAGTCGCGCCTTGACCCGGACCATCCACGAAGCTCCGTGCATGATCCGGATGAACAGTGTTTTCCAACATCGGGGCCGGGCACTCGCGGGCCCGGCCCCGAACTCCGGGAAGTTGCAGCGCCCGGCGGGGCGCTGTCGTCCTCGCGTACGCCGGCCCGCCGGCGTGATCGCGTTCTCCGCGGAGCGCTGCGCTCCCCGTTGAGCGCAGTGCGCCCGCGCGGGCGTCGCCTGCCCGCCGCCGTGGCCGCTGCCGTGGCCGCTGCCGTGCGGCCCGGGCTGGATTCCACCCGGCGTCGGCGGGGGAGCGGCCACAATCCTGCGTTCCCGCCTCCGTGAGGCGGCAGCCGAGGACGACTGCCATGCACCTGACGCCCAACGAGATCCGTGAGAAGTACCTGAGCTTCTTCGAGGCGCGTGCGCACACGCGCATGCCGAGCGATTCGCTCGTCCCCGCAAATGATCCGAGCCTGCTCTTCACGGGCGCCGGAATGAACCAGTTCAAGGACGAGTTCCTCGGGCGCGGCAAGCGCGGTCTCCGGCGCGCCACCACGTCACAGAAGTGCCTGCGCACAGGCGACCTCGACAACGTCGGCCGCACGTGCGGACACCACTCGTTCTTCGAGATGCTCGGCAACTTCAGCTTCGGCGACTACTTCAAGCGGGAGGCGATCGCCTGGGCCTGGGAGTTCCTGACTCGGGAGATGGCGATTCCGGGCGAGAAGTTGTCGGTGACGGTCTACGTGGACGACACCGAGGCGTTCGAGGTGTGGCGCGACGAAGTGAGGATCCCGGTTTCTCGGATCTTCCGGCTCGGCGCGAAGTCGAACTTCTGGCCGGCGAATGCTCCGGCCGACGGCCCGAACGGTCCCTGCGGCCCGTGCTCCGAGATCTTCTTCGACTACGGCGTCCAGCCGGGCTGCCCGGACCTTGCGAAGTGCGACCCCGCCTGTGACTGCGGTCGGTACATCGAAGTCTGGAACCTGGTGTTCACGCAGTTCGACCGGCAGGACGGCGGCAAGTTGGTGCCGCTCCCCCAGAAGAACATCGACACCGGTATGGGGTTCGAACGCCTCGTGGCGGTCGCAGAGGGTGTGCACCGGACCCTTGAGACGTCGCTGTTCCGTGGGCTCCGCGAGGCGGTCGCCGTTGCCGCCGGGCGGACCGCGTACACGTCCGCTGGCGAAGACGGCGTTCGCGTGCGCCGCATCGCTGACCACGTCCGTTCGGCTTCGTTCCTGGTCGGCGACGGCGTTCGTCCGGGCAACGAGGGGCGCGGCTACGTGCTCCGCCGCCTGATTCGGCGGGCGATTCGCGATGGCGCCGGACTCGGCATCCGCAAACCGTTCCTCGCCGACATGGTCCCCGAAGTCGCGGCCGCCATGGGCGACGCATACCCGGATCTGCGTCGGGGGGCCGATCTTCTCGCGAGCGTCCTCGCCGCGGAGGAGGCGCAGTTCGGGCGCACGTTCGAACAGGGGATGCGTCGTTTGGAAGCGGCGGTCGAGAGCATCCGCGCGTCCGGCGGCGCGGCGCTGCCGGGGGACGTCGGATTCCTCCTGCACGACACGTACGGTTTCCCGGTCGAGATGACCGCCGAGATCGTGACGGAGCAGGGACTCGGATTCGACAGGGCTCGGTTCGACGTGCTCATGGAGGAGCAGCGCGATCGCGCCCGCGGCGCGCGCAAGATGACCGACAACATCTTCGAGCGCGGAGCGGTCGGCTCGCTCGAGGATGCGGGCGTCGCGCCAACCTCGTTCCTCGGATACGAGGAGATGCCCGGGGCCGAGCGCCGCGGAACGTACACTCGCTCGACGCTCCGCGGGATCGTGGACGAGTCCGCCAACCGCACCGTCGCGGAACTCGCGCCGGGCGGTGAGGGAGCGCTCGTACTCGACCGCACGCCGTTCTACGCGGAGTCGGGTGGACAGGTCGGGGACTGCGGAGAGATCCGCTTCGAGGCCGGCGTTTTCGAGGTTCGAGACACGGTGGGCCTGACCGGGTACTCGATGCACCGCGGAACCTGGAAAGGCGCAGTGCCGCTCGTCCCCGGCACTGCGTGCGAGGCCATGGTCGATGGAGCGCGGCGCGACGCGATCCGCCGCAACCACACGGGGACCCATCTCCTGCACCGCGCGCTGAAGCAGGTTCTCGGCGAGCGCGTCAACCAGGCCGGCTCGCTGGTCGCGGCCGATCGGCTTCGGTTCGACTTCACGTTCGATCGAGGGGTGAGCGCCGAGGAGATGCAGATCGTCGAGGAGCGGGTGAACGCCGAGATTCTCCGGAACGAGCCCGTCGTCAAAGGCCCGATGCCGCTCGAGGAAGCGAAGCGTTCGGGCGCGATGGCTCTGTTCGGGGAGAAGTATCCGGATCCGGTCCGCGTGGTGGCCGCCGGCGACTACAGCAAGGAACTCTGCGGCGGTACGCACTGCCTCCGCACCGGCGACATCGGAACGCTGCGGATACTCTCGGAAGGCGGAATCGCGTCCGGCATCCGTCGCATCGAGGCCGTGACGGGATCCGCCGCCGTGCGCAAGATGCAGGAAGACCGCGAGACGCTCACGGCGCTGGGGCGTTCGCTCGGCGTGCCTGCGCGCGAGATCGGTGCTCGCATCGAGAAGCTCCAGAAGGAGATGAAGGACCTCAAGAAGCGTCCCGCGGTCGCCGCTGCCGGATCGGGATTCGACCCGACTTCGGGCGACCCGATCGGCGGCAGCAGGTACGTGGCATTCGTCCATCGCGTCGAACTCGCCCGCGACCTGATCGCCGCCCCGTTGGAGGCATTTGCGAAGCGCCCTGGCGACGCAGCTGTCGTCCTGGTCGTGACGACCGAGGGCGGCAAGGTCACAGCCTTGGTGACCGGGAACGACGCGGCGGTGGCCAGCGGTTTCGACGCGGCTCAGTTCCTGCGCGCGGCCGGCGGCAAGGGCGGTGGCAAACGAGGCGCTGCCCAGGGCACGTTCCCGGCCGGCGCGCCCTCGATCGAGCAACTCCGAGCCAGCGTTGCGGCGGCGATCGCTCCGGAGTAGGTAGCCGCGCCGGACCAATTGGCACGATGGGCTGCGCTCCGGCGAGGCGGCTGCACTGCGGGCGAGGCGGGCCAGTTCGCCGAGCGAGTTGCACGCCGAGTCCAACGCAGCAGCAGGCCAGTCTCGAAGCAGGCCGGAGTAGCAGCGGCGAAGCCGGCACGCGGCAGGCGGTCTCTCGCAACGCGCGAATCCGACTTCATGCGCGCAAGACGCGGGACCAAGGGTGTCAGTTGCTCCCGGACGGTCGCGCAGCTCTGCGCCCGCCCGGCTCGGTCCCACGACCGGCGGCGCCAGCTGCGCACGCGTTGTTGCGAGGGCGGCGTGGCGAGGGCGTTCGTGCTCGTGTCTGCCTGGGCGGGTGGGGGAGGCCGGCGGGGCGCTCCTACCCAGCGCCGGCAGGAGGCCGACGAGGCCGGATGGGCTTTCGGACCCGACGCACCGGGCGCGCCTGCGAGGGACGGGCCCGCCCCCGCCTCCACCACCGTCCCTCGCAGGACCGCAGGCCTCCGGCCTTCCGTCGCAGCTCCGTCTGGAGCCGTCGGTCAGGCCGTCAGCCTCTGAGATGGGGCATGAGCGCCGCCGTTCGCGATCGGCAAGCGCTCGCCGTCCGTACTACAGGTCGTCTGGGACCCCCCGAAAGTGACATCCGGAATCTGCGGTTTCTCCAGGATTCGCCAGGAATCGTGTTCCGGACGACCGCCGCGCGGTCGCCTTCCTTGACCCACGCGAGTCGCCCGCTACGATCCGGCGTTCGACCCGTTCCCAGGGGCTTTCGCCCTCGGGAGCCCCTCCCCGGAGGTTCCGATGGGCGTTCCCAAGTACAAGCCGTCCAAGTCCCGTAAAAATCTCCGTCGTTCCCACGACGGTCTCACCGCGTCCCAGCTCGTGCCCTGCGCGAACTGCGGCGCCCCCGGCGCGAAGCACCGGATCTGCGCCCAGTGCGGCCACTACGCCGTGCGGGGCGAGCGGAAGACGCGTCAGGTCGTGGTCCCCACCGAGTCCGAGGCCTAGCCTCCCGTGGGCCGGGTCGCGGTCGATGCGATGGGGGGCGACCACGCTCCCCGTGAAGTCGTCCTCGGCGTTCTCGAGGCCATCCAGAGGGATCCGGGCCTCGAAGTCCTGCTCGTCGGGCAGGAGTCGCGCGTGCGTGAGCATCTGCCGGCCGGGGAACCCCCCGCGCGGGTGACGCTGATTCACGCGGCCGACGTTGTTGAGATGCACGAGTCGCCCGTGGAAGCCCTCCGACGGAAGCCTGATAACTCGATCGCCAAGGCGATCGGACTCGTCACGCAGAAGCGGGCGGACGCGTTCGTCTCGGCCGGCAACACCGGCGGATGCGTCGCTGCGGCCACGTTCCTCGTCCCGCGGCTGCCGCACTGCCGCCGCGCCGGCATCGCGGCGCCGTTCCCGACACGGACCGGGCACTGTGTCGTCATGGACGTGGGTGCGAACATCCAGTGCAAGCCGATCCACCTCGTCCAGTACGCCGTCATGGCGGCTGCGTACGCGAAGGACGTCATCGGCATCGCGAATCCCCGCGTTGCCGTGCTGTCGGTGGGCGGTGAGGAGGGCAAGGGCAGCCCGCTCGTGAAGGACGTCTTCGCCGCGTTGAAGGTCCACAAGGGCGTGAACTTCATCGGAAACGTCGAAGGCCAGCACGTGTTCAGCGGCGACGCGGAAGTGATCGTCTGCGAAGGGTTCACCGGCAACGTGATCCTGAAAGCCGCTGAGGGGATGTCGGAGGCGTTCCTCCACATCCTCCTGGCGGAGTTGCGCGACGCGCTTGGCGGCGAGAATCCGGCTGTTCAGAAGGTGATCACCGACCTTCGGCGGAAGACGGACTACGAGGCCTACGGCGGCGCCCCGCTGCTCGGGCACGAAGGCGGCGTGTTCATCTCGCACGGGCGGAGCAAGGCCCGGGCGATCAAGAACGCCGTGCTGGCGGCGGGCAGCTACGTGGACCACCAAGTGAACATTCACATCACCGAGGCGCTGGCTGCCCTGTCGGCGGACACCGAGGTCTCGGCGATCGTCGGCAACTCCCAGTGACGTAGCGGCGGGGGCCCGCGAAACCGCAGGCACCGGCCGCAGGTCGTTTCGGCGCCGCACGACGTGCCCGACGCTGTTCGTCGCCGGAGTTCGGGGCGACATCCAGGCCGTCGGCGTAGCCGTCTCAAGAACCGAGCCCATCCGGACACCGAGGACCCCACCGATGAGCGCCCACACAGTCGTTCTCTGTCCGGGTCAGGGTGCCCAGGTGCCTGGGATGGGTCGGGAGTTCGCCGACGCCTATCCGGTTGCGCGCGCGATCTTCGACCGCGCCGACGCCGCGCTGGGGTTCTCGCTCACGAAGGCGATCTTCGAGGGCACGGATGACGAGGTGTCGCGGACCGACATCTGCCAGCCGGGCATCCTCACGGTCACCGCGGCCATCTGGACCGTCCTGCAGGAGAAGCAGCTAGCTCCGGCCCCGGTGCTCGGCATCGCCGGGCTCTCGCTGGGCGAGTACACGGCGCACTGGATGGCCGGCACGCTGACGTTCGAAGACGCTGTGCGTCTGACGCGGCGCCGAGGCGAACTCATGCAACAGGCGTCGGACGCCTGCCCTTCGGGGATGGCAGCCATACTCGGTGCGGACCGAGACGCGTGTGAGTCCGCGTGCGCGGCCGTTCGTGCCGAGGGCGGCGTGGTGGTGGTCGCCAATCTGAACGCACCTGGGCAGGTCGTCATCTCCGGTGAACGAGACGCCTTGGCGCACGCGGGGGAGAGGCTCCTCGCGGCCGGCGCGAAACGCGTCATCCCCCTGAAGGTCGCCGGCGCGTTCCACTCACCCGTGATGCAACCGGCGGCGGACGAACTCGCTGCGGAACTCTCGCGCACGCCGTTCGCCGCCCCGCGGGTGCCGGTGATCTCGAACGTCACCGCACTTCCGGTCGCGACCGCGGACGAGGCCCGCGCCACGCTGGCTCGCCAGATCGTCTCGCCGGTGTTGTTCGAGGCCTCGCTTCGGCACCTGGTGGGCGCCGGTGCTCGCAGCTTCGTAGAACCCGGGCCGGGTTCGGCGTTGAGCGGATTCGTTCGGAAGATCGACCGCGCGCTCGAGGCCAAGGGGTACGACAAGGTCGCCGACGTCGAAGGAGCCATCCGATGAAGAACCTCGCTGACAAGAACGTGTTCCTGACCGGCGCCTCGCGCGGGATCGGGCGGGCGATCGCGGTGGAAGCGGCGAAGGAGGGCGCGTCGCTCGCGCTCTTCGACCTGCAGGCCGAGTGGCTGGCGGACACGGCCGCTGCGTGCACGGCGGCCGGCGCACCGAAGGTCTCGGTACACGCATGCGACGTCTCGAAGTCTGCGTCGGTGAACGCAGCGATCGAGGCGGCGCTCGCCGCCCACGGCAGTTGCCACGGACTCGTGAACAACGCCGGCATCACGCGCGACGGACTGCTCATGCGCATGAGCGACGACGACATCGACGCCGTGCTCGACGTCAACCTGAAAGGCGCCTTCTACTTCGTGCGCGCCGTGGTGCGATCGATGGCCAAAGCTCGCGAGGGGGCGATCGTCAACATCGCGAGTGTTGTCGGAATCATGGGCAACGCGGGGCAGTCGAACTACTCGGCGAGCAAGGCCGGTCTGATCGGGTTCACGAAGTCGGTCGCGAAGGAGTTCGGCGCGCGCGGAGTCCGCTGCAACGCGGTCGCCCCCGGATTTGTCGAGACCGCGATGACCGCGCAACTCCCCGCCGCCGCCCGCGAGGCGATGCTCCGGAACGTGCCGCTCGGCCGGCCTGCCGGGCCCGACGACATCGCGCCGGTGGTCACGTTCCTGCTCTCCCCGCGCGCAGGCTACGTCACCGGCCAGGTGCTCGCCGTGGATGGCGGGATGACCTAGCAGCCCGTCGGAGTAGTGGGTTGCCTCGGCCGACCCCGTGGCCGACGGGCTGCTA
>JAIOPE010000042.1 GCA_021414065.1 Planctomycetota bacterium | reverse complement strand
TTCGCGGGCGCGCTCGCGGCGGCGCTCGGCGACACGCTTGGCACGGAGATCGGATCGGCGTCGAACGGCGCGGCGCACGCCCTGCCGTCGTTTCGTGTGGTGCCGCACGGAACGCCCGGCGCTGTGTCGCTCGCGGGGTTCGTCGCAACGATGGCCGGTGGACTGGTGCTCCTCGTCGCGGTCGTCGGGGCGGATCTGCTGCGATGGGAGCCCGCGATCGCGCAGTCGTCCGGATGGCTGCTCTGCGGGTCGGCGCTCGTCGCCGCGGCCGCAGGCGGATCGGCGATTGAATCGCTCGTGACGGGACTCGCCCCGGGGATCGCGCGCGTTCCCGGTTGGATACGCAACCTGCTCACCACGCTCACGGGCGCCGCGATCGCCCGACTCGTCGTCGGAGCCCCGGGAACATGAAACTCAACCCGGTTGTCGCCCTCAGCCGACCGTTTACGTTGCTCGCCCCGGCGCTCGGCATGGTCGCGTTCGGATGCGCGTCGCTCGGGTGGCGCGGCGCGTTCCCGCCCGACGGGGCTGCTCTGCTCCGCCTTGCACTCGGCGCGCTGATGGCCGCCGTGCTGAACGTCGCGAGCAACGCCGTCAACCAGATCTGCGACCTCGAAGTGGACCGGATCAACAAACCGACGCGTCCGCTCCCTGCCGGCGAGATGACGGTCGGCGAGGCGTGGGTGGTCACCGTCGCGGCGTACGTGGGCGCACTCGCGCTCGCCGCCGCCCTTGGCATGACGATGCTCCTGATCGTCGCGGTCACGGCGTTCCTCACGTACGCCTACTCCGCGCCGCCCTTCCGGACGAAGCGCCACTGGTTCCTCGCGAACTTCACCATCGCCATCCCGCGCGGCTTCCTGCTCCCGATCGCCGGGTGGGTCGCCGGATGGGTCGGCGGCGGCGCGGCGCCGACGCTTGCCGACATCCCCCGCGACGCGTGGATCCTCGCAGGCGCGTCGGGCCTGTTCATCCTCGGCGCGGCCTCGACGAAGGACTTCGCCGACATGGCGGGCGACAAAGCCGGCGGGTGCATCACCCTCCCGCTCCGCTTCGGTGTCACGCCGGCCGCCCGTTCCGTCGCGCCGTTCCTGTTCGCACCGTGGGCGGTCGTCGCGGCGCTGCGCTGGGGCGGCGTGCTCGGCGGCAACGCGTTCGTGCTCGTCTGGGGGCCCGTGGTGTGCGCGATGATCGGCCTGCGCACGGCGTGGCTCCTCGTGCGCGACCCGGCCTCGCTCACGTCGGCATCGACGCATCCCTCGTGGGTGCTGATGTACCTGCTCATGCTGCTCACGCAGGTCGTCACGGCGCTCGCGTACACTGTGCCGGTCCACTGGATGGCCGGATGAGTTCGCCGATCCGATGACCCGCGAGGACCTCCGCCAGACGATCCACGCCGCGACGACGCTGCTCGTCGTTCCGCTCCGCTGGACGTCGCCGGCGGGGGCGTTGTGGATGGGCGTGGGCGGCGTGCTGCTCGGCTTCGTCGTGTTCCCGATGCTTGGCGTGAGCCGTCGCGTCAGCCGCGAGGGCGGCCCGTGGATCGACGGCGCGAAGCTCTACCCCGTGGCCGTGCTCGCTGCGCTGCTACTCTTTCCCCTCCCGGTTGCCGCCGCCGCATGGGCCGTGCTCGGCATCGGCGACGCCGCGTCGAACGTCGTCGGCCGACGGTTCGGCCGTCCGCCGTTCCTCGGGCGTGCGGACCGGTCGCTCGCGGGGACGCTCGCGTTCGTCGCGACGGCCCTGCCGGCCGCAGTGGCCGCCCACTGGTGGGTGGCGGGGAGTATGGCGCACAACGTCCTCCTGCCGAGCGCGGAGGTCGTTGCCGGAGCGGCCGTCGCCGCCGTCGCGGGAGCGGTGGCCGAGCTTCTCACGCCCCGGTGGATCGACGACAACCTGCCGATCTGCCTCGCTGCGGGCGCGGCGATGGCCGTCGCGATGGGGACGAGCTGGGGGCCGGTCTTCGGCTGAACGGCTGAACCCGTCCCGTCACTTCGCGAGCGACATCTCCTTGCTGAAGATGCCGCCCTGGTCCGATCGGAGCTTCACGAGGCCCGCGCCCGGCGCAAACCACCACGTCTGGACGACCTCGAGCGACGCCGGCCCGCTCCGAGCCCGAATGCGGGCCGCGTCGAAGGTGCCTCCGGGGAGCGAGATGCGTTCCCAGCCGTCGAAGTGAACCGTCGTGTCGCCGCTCATCCACTCGGAGCCGGGGGCGGCGCCGATTCGAATCAGCTCGGTCGTCGAGTCGGGGCCGCTCGAGAAGACGATCGAGTCCGCGGCGCGGGTTACGTCCATGCGCAAAGCGCCTGCCGGGTCACCTTCGAGCCAGAGCACAGCCGCTGCGTCGGCCGCTTCAACGCGGAGCGTGCGCTGCGACCCGCCCGGCGCCACGAACTCGGCCGCGCGTGTCGTGAACGGGAACAGCTCGGCGCTCAGCGTGGTGCGCGGGCCGACGCCGGGCGCGGTCGCGGCCGTGCCCGCGCAAGCCGGCAGCGCGCCCGCGACGCAGGCGAGCAGGAGCGCCAGGTTCAGTCGGGAGCGTGTCATGTCCGAAGAGTGTAGCGGGCCGATGTGGCTGAGGCGCCGTCGCAGTGAACCCACGCGAATTCGGCGCCTCCGGGGATTCCACAACGTATCGTGGTCGTAGCTGGGTTCTCCACAACCCATCCCCATCCGCCCGCACCCCCCTGCGGCCCTGTCGTTCGCCCGAAAGCACCTCGGAACTCTTGCGGATCTCCGTACTCGCGACCCGCCTCTGGATCTTCGCGCTCCGTTTCGTTCCCCAGCGTTTCCACACGAAGGAGACGCGGGCGGCGTTGCGCGTGACTCAACTTGACGACGCCCGCCGCGCCGAACTCGCGCGCAATCTGCGTTCAATGCTCCGCCCCAAAGCTGCGGCGTGATCGCGGCCTGACCGGGGCGCGTCTCAGCGCGACTTCAGGACGATCCGGTCGGGCACCCGGAGCGGATCCGACTCGCTCGGCGGCGCGATCGGCGACGTCGAGAACCACGCGACGCAGCGGACGCCCGTGGTGTCGGTGAAGCCCGCGCCCTGCGGTACCTTGATCGCGCGCCACTCTCCCTCGACGGTCGTCACGCCGTCGGCCTTGACTACGCGCGCGGCCATCGCAGGGGGAAGCTCGATCGGCGTGCCCTTGAGTTGTTCGGCGGTGGGGACGGACCACGCGACGCTGCCCGTGGCCAGGTCGATCGCCGCGATCGAGAGAATGCCGCGGCGGCCCTCGGTGCCGTCCTCGAGCGTGACCTTCTGCGATCCGCTCTCGAGAGAGACGAGCAGCATCGCGCTGCCGTCGGGGGCCTTCCCGCCGAACACGACGCGACGCCCCACGGCCGCGGCCCGCACGCCGCTCGCGTCCGATGACACGTCAGTCGCCTTCGCCCAGTGCTCGGCCTCGGAGCCGTCGGCCGCGACGACTCCGTCGAGGACCACGTCGTCCTTCTCTGACCCGGTGGCCGACGACACGAAGCTCGCCACCGTCTGCTCGACGAGCGGGATGCGGCCGAACATCTTGGTGCCGTGCGCCCACATCGGCTCGTCCTTCGAGGCGTCGGGCGTGGCGTCGTCGTACGTGATGAGTCGGCTCGCCGGGATCGCGTCGTGGACCTGCGGCGCGCCGTCGGCGGCCTCGCTCGCGTGAGTCATCAGCAGCAACGGCTTGTCCTTCGGCCACGCCTTCGCCTGCTCGACCGTGTTCAGTCCGAGGAAGTTCGCGCCCGGCGAGAGGCAGGCGACGGCCGAGACCTCTTTCGGATAGCGACGGGCCGTGTCGATCGCGACCGAGCACCCGACGCTCGCGCCGACGATCACGATTTTCGACGGGTCCGACTTCGCTTCCTTCACCAGGTGACGCACGGCCGCGATCGCGTCCTTGTGCATGTCCTGGAAGAGCTTCGCGTCACGCTTCTCGACCTTCGCCGAGAGGTCGGCCTTCCCCTGCTTCGCGCTCCCGCCGTGACCGCGCATGTCGATCGCGAGTACGTCGCAGCCGCGGTCGTGCAGGTGCCGCACGAGCGGTTGCCACGCGGCGCGGTTGCTCTTGTACATGTGCAGCAGCACCACGCCCGGCGCGTTCGCGGCGGACCCCGCCCAGAACGTGCCGACGATCGACATCTTGTCGTCGGTCGTGAGTGTGACGTCCACGCCCGCCGCCTCCTGCGCGGAGACGGGGGCGACGTCGAACGCAGCGACGAACGCCGCGCCGACGAGGACGGAACCGAGGAAGCGGATGGGGTGATTCATGGTGTGCAGGTTACTCCGATCGTCGCCGCGTGCGCCGCTTCGTAGGTCACGGTGCCGGCGCAACTCCTGACGGCCCGCCGACCGGGACGAGGTCCACGCCGAAGTCGGCGATCAGCGGGTGCGTGTCCGGGACGACCGTCATGCTCCTCAGGCGCCGCGCAGCGAGGACGCAGATCGCCCCGTGGAGCGTGTTGAGCGCGGCGGCGGCGAGAACCCCAGGCACGTAGCTGCGCGGTCCGGCGTCCCACGTCCAAGCCGAGCCCATCAGCAGATTGGGCTCCCGACCCGCGATCCAGACGAGTCCGCCGAGAGCCCCGGCGACGTTCGCACCGATCCAGGCCGTGACCATCGCACCGCCGCTGCGTTCGCTGGTGGCAAGTCGATGGAAGACGAACGTCCACGTGCCGAGGAGCATCCACCAGACCGCAGTGGTGCCCGAACCACCGTTGCCGAACGACTGTGCGAGCATCGCTGTCGCCGTGACCGTCAGCGCTGTGATGACGAGCGCCCCGCCCGGTCGCGGGCCGGGATCGCGCCGCGCGGCGAGCCAGGCGATCGCGAACTGACCGAACGGCCAGGCGAGTTCGATCCACGACACAGCCGGCGAGGCCACGGGCGCAGCACCGCCCCGGGTCGCCAGCCACGCCAACTCGAGTGCCGGCACGATCGACGCCGCAACGATGAACCGGCCGAACGCCCACGCACTGTGCGTCCCGACTGCGATCAACGCGAGGACCGGGACCGCGGCGCCCATGCGCGCGGGCGACCAGAAGAACCGCCCCGCCTGCCCCACCGACAGCCAGGCGGCGGCGAGGCCCGGCTCGAACGCCCTGCCGACTAGGCACGCCACGATCGCCGTGGTCCAGGGACGTCGCTGGACGCGGATCACGAGGCGTGCTGAGGCCGCGTCGTCCTCCGTGCGCGTCGGTACGTCCCGTCGCGCCGCGCGGACGATGACGACCAGTGCTCCCCACACCGCGACGCCCGCGACCAGTCGGTGCAGGAACGCCACCGCGCCGTCGGCCGACGCGAGATCCGTGAATCGGGACACGGCGAGCGCCACCGCGCCGACTCCGACGGCAGCTAGGGCGACGCCGGTCCGAGGGTCTGCGCACACCACCGCGGTGAGTGCTGCGGCAGCGAGCATCGCGAACATCGTCAGGTGGTCGTCATGCGCGACATGGAACACGGCCGTCGCGAGCCCCGCCGCGGCAATGCCGAACAGCGCCCAGGCGATCGCGGCTCGACGTTGCCATTGCACCGACACGATGGTCGCGACCGCCGCGGCCACCGCGGCGCTCCACGGAAGCGCCGTCCGCGCGGCGATCTTGTCCCCGCTGTCGAGCAGTGCGGGCACCGCGAGCGCGCCGACGCTGACGAGGCAGGCGCGTTGCGTCGTCCACCGCTGCATCTGCGGGGCCGCGATGGCCGCAGCGGCCACGACGAAGGCCGCGGCGCCTGGGGCCCCGTCGGCCAGGCCGGCCGCAGCGACGAGCGCCAGCCCGATCACCCACGCCCACGGCCGACGTGCGAACGCCGCGGACCAGACTGTTGCGAGGTCGTCGAGCGCCGACGGGCGGTCGTGGGGCGCGCCCGAACGTGCGACCCCGCCGTTCCCCTGGGGAGGACTCATCGCCGGGATCGTACGCACCTGCCGGCATGGCGTCTTCGGCAAACTCCGGGCGCCAGGCGATCAGCCGCGGACTTCCAGCCAGACGAGTCCCGCGACGAACGACGCCGCGTTGGCTGCGAGTGCGACGGCGGCCCCGCGCCGGGCGCCGAGTCCCGCCGCCGCGTAGATCGTGCCTTCGACAGCGACGACGGCGAGTTCGAGCACCGTCCAGCGGGGCGCGAGCGCCAGGTGCGGACGGAGCGCCGCGTCTGCGAGCCAGAGGAGCGGGTGCGTGACGGCGTTCGCGCCGAGCGCGAGCACGAGCGTCCAGGCGAGTCCCGTCGGTGCGGCGCGCGTCCACCGCACGGCCCCGACGACGATCGGGAGCTCGATTGCGAGGGTCAGCAGGAAGGCGCCGGTCTGCGTCATGCGGCGCGGGGCGCGGCGGCGGATGGAGGGAAGGGGAGCGCGTCGCGCGGGACGAGTGCGAGCAGCAGCACGGGGATCTCGATCCACGCATGCACGGCCGCGAGCAGGCCGTACGCGGAGCGGGCGGGAACGAAGCACGTGAAGAACGCGACAGCGAACCCGGCGCCGACCACGGCGATCGTCCAGGCGAGAACGCGTCGCCGCGGCCACGGGAGCGCGGGGCGATCGGTCGTGTCTGCGTCCGCCGCGAGGAGCCGCGGGAGCACTCCCAGCACGACGCCGTAGTGCATGAGTTGGAGATACGCCGCCGCCGCGAAAAGTGCGGGCGCCGCGGCGGTCGCGACCCACGCGGGCGGAACGAACACACGGAGGTGGTCGCCGAGAGCGCCTGCGGAAGCGAACGCGGCGTCCGGGGCGAAACAACCGAACTCGGCGAGGAGGCGCGACGGAAGCCCCGTCGCCACGAGCGCCGGGACCGCGACGAACGCCACGAGCGCCGGGACGAGCAGGCGCGGTCGCACGTCGTCGCGCTCGGCGAGGAAGCCGATCGGCGTGGCGTTGTGGAGCACCGCGAGTGCGACGACGAGCGCCGTCGGGGCCGCCCAGGACCCCGCCGCGATCACCGCGCCGACGCCGACCGCCACGAGCGCCCGAAGCGGCCGCGCCGCGAGGTCTGGGACGACCGTGAACGCGAGCACGGCCACGAGTCCGAGCTCCGCCGGGACCGCCGTGGCGGGCGCGATCCAACCCGCGAGGACCGCGCACCGAAGTCCGACGACGACCGCGAGGATCGCAGCGACGGCGAGCCCGCGTGCCGTCCCGAGGCGCCGCGAGAACCGACCGTCCACGTAGCGCAGTTCCGCGAGCGCGTGCGGCGCCCCGAGCAGCGCGAGCGACCCGGCGTACGCGAGGAGCGGCGCTGCGCTCGCGAGGAGCGCGGCGCCGACCGCGTAGGCCGCCACGACGGGAGCCGCGGGGAGCGGATCCGCGCGGCGCGTCACTTCGACTTGCGGCGTCGCAGAGCCATCACCGCCACCACGATCAGTGCGCCGACGACCGCCACGGCGGCGCCCAACGCCGGCGTCCAGCGGAAGTCGATCGGAGAGGGCGGGACGTCGCGCAGGTCGAGTTTCGGATCGTCGGGCTTCGGCGCGGGGGCCCGCGGGTCCTGCGGCGACGGCGGCGACGGCGGCGCTGGCGGCACAGGGAGGCGATCCCACTCGCTCGGCTCGAGCGGGAGCACTTTCTCGACGACCTTCCCGGCGGCGTCGTAGCGCGTGACCTTGACCTCGGTGCGGACGAGCTGGTCGTCGATGCCGGTGATGCGGTGCACCGCCTTCATGCGGACCGTCGGCTCGTCGACGTGGACGAGCGAACTCATGCCGAGCGTTGCGTACGACCCGATCAAGGTCAGCCGCGCGTCCTTCCCGGCCATCCGCCTCAGCGCCGCCGCGAGTTCGCCGTGCGGGACGATCCACACGCAGTACAACTTCGGCTTCTCCGGCGCGTCGGTGGGACTCGCCCGGGAATCCGGCGTGGACTCCCAGCGGCGCTTCTGCCGCATCCAGAACGCGTCGTACCACGGGAGGAGCGCCTTCGGCGCGTTCGCGTCCGGCGCCGCGCCCGCCGCCCCGCCCGGCGCAGCGGTCTGCGGAGGATCGAACGAGCGCATGGGCGGGAGCCAGAGCGTCGTGCCGGCGTCGATCGTGTCGGTGCCGCGCACGGCCTCCGGGTTGGCGTCCGCGATCGCCTTCCACCGCGTCGCGCTGCCGCACATCCGCTGCGCGATCGTCGAGAGCGTGTCGCCCTTCGCGACGACGTACGCGCGGGACACCCGGTCGGCGAGCACGCCCCAGTCGAGTTCGGTCTCGACGGGCACCCGCTTCGACTTCGGTGGGTCATCGATGATGACGTCCGCCCGCGCCTCGCTGACCGGCGCCGCCGCGAAACCGCCCGCGATCGCCAGCACCGCACCCAACGCGAGACAGAGAACCGTTCCTGTGCGCACGCATCACCTCCCGAGCGCGGCATCTTCGGCGCCGCGCGGCGGCAACCGTGCGTCTATTCGTCCGGCCAGAGCCACGCCGCGCCGCGGACGCCGCTCGAGTCACCGTGGACGGCCCGGCGGAGTTGCGTGTCCACGCGGTCCGAGAAGATCCACCGGCCCCAGAGGCGCGGGATCTCGTCGTAGAGGTGCGCGAGGTTCGACACGCCGCCGCCGAGGACGATCACGTCCGGGTCGAGGACGTTGACGATGCTCGCGAGGGCGCGGGCCGCGCGGTTCGCGTGGCGGTCGAGCGTGGCGCGGCAGGCGACGTCGCCCGTGGCGGCGCGTCGGGCGATCTCGGCGGGGTCGAGCGGCCCGTCGCCGGGCGCGGCGCCGACGGACTGCGCGTGGTCGAACGACATCCAGGGCCCGGCGAGGAACGACTCGATGCACCCGTGCTTCCCGCAGTAGCAGCGGGGGCCGGGCAACTCCGACGCCTCGGGCCACGGGAGCGGGTTGTGGCCCCACTCGCCGGCGATCCCGTTCGGCCCCGTCAGCACGCGCCCGCCGACGACCACCCCGCCGCCGGTGCCGGTGCCCATGATCACGCCGAAGACGACGTCGGCCCCGGCGCCCGCGCCGTCGGACGCCTCGGAGAGCGCGAAGCAGTTCGCGTCGTTCGCGATGCGCACGGGTCGCCCGACGAGCGCCTCGAGGTCGGGACCGAGCGTGTGCCCGTTGAGGCACGTCGAGTTCGCGTTCTTCATCCGCCCTGTCGCACGCGACGGGATTCCGGGCACGCCGACGCCGACGGTGCCGAGCGTTCCGGTGGCGTCGTCGGCTGCGCGAACGAGCTCAGCGATCGTCTGAAGCGTCGCCGCGTAGTCGCCCTGCGGCGTCGGCACGCGGCGACGGAACGCCTCGCGCCCGCCGGCGGCGAGCGCCACCGCTTCGATCTTCGTTCCGCCGAGGTCGATCCCGATGCGCACGGTCGTCTCCTGGATCCCGCGGAGTGTACGCCTGCGCTTCCGGCCGCGCTTCGCTTGGCGTAGCCTCGCCCGCTTCACGGAGGAACGACGACATGCGGCTTCCCGGTGCAGTTCTCGCGGTGCTCGGTCTCGTGTTCGCGGCGGGTTGCGGCGACGGCAAGCCGGCCGGCGGCGCCCCCGCGGCGGCGGGCGGGAAGACGATCGGCGTGGCGCTGCGCACGCGGAGCCACGAGTTCTACAAGGACCTCGAAGCCGGGCTCGTCGAGCAGGCGGCGAAGGAACACATGACGCTCGTCATCCAGTCGGCCGAGGCCGACTCGTCGGCGCAGGCGAGGCAACTGGAAGATCTCGTCACTCGCAAGGTGGACGCGATCGTGCTCATCCCGTGCGAGTCCGACACGGTGGCGGCGAGTCTCCGCGGCGCGGCGCAGGCGAAGATCCCGGTGTTCACGGCCGACATCGCGGCGAAGGGCGCCGACGTCGTCTCCCACGTGGCGAGCGACAACTTCCTCGGCGGCAAGCTCGCGGGCGAGGCGATGGCGAAGCTCCTCGGCGGCAAGGGGAAGGTGATCGTCATCGACCACCCGAGCGTGTCGTCGGTGCAGGACCGCGTGCGCGGCTTCGAGGAAGCGATCAAGGCCCACCCCGGCATCCAGATCGTCGGCAAGCCGTCGTCGGACGGCGAGCGCGTGAAGGCCCAGGCCGTGATGGAGGACTCGCTCACGCGCCACGCCGACCTCGCGGGCGTGTTCGGGATCAACGACGACTCGGCGCTCGGCGCGCTCCGCGCCGTCGAGGCCGCGGGCCGCACAGGCATCTCGATCATCGGCTACGACGCCACCCCCGAGGCGCAGGCCGCCATCAAGCGCGGAAGCGCTCTCAAGGCCGACGTCATCCAGTACCCGAAGCAGATCGGCGCGAAGACGATCTCGGCCATCGCCGCGCACTTCGCGGGCGGCAAGGTCGAGAAGATCACGCCGGTGGACGTGGGCATCGTGGACGCCGAGAGCCTGTCGAAGAAGTGACGCTCCTCGCGCTCTCGGGCGTGACGAAGACGTTCCCCGGCGTGCGCGCTCTGGACGGCGTCTCGTTCGACGTGGCCGCCGGCGAGGTCCACGCGCTCGTCGGCGAGAACGGCGCGGGGAAGTCCACGCTGATCAAGGTGCTCGGCGGCGCGTACGTGCCCGACGCGGGCTCGGTGCTGCTCGACGGCGAGTCGCTGCCGAGCGGCGACACGCTTGGCGTCGCGCGGCGCGGCGTGCGGATCATCTACCAGGAACTCGCGCTCGTGCCCGAGCTGACGGCCGCCGAGAACGTGTTCCTGGGACGGGAACTTCGCGTGCGACGGCTCGGCGTGGGCGTGTGGCTCGACCGGCGCGGGATGCGCGACGCCGCGCAGCGGGTGCTCGACGACCTCGGCGCCGGTGTGGACGCAGGCGCGAAGGTGACGACGCTCTCGGTGGCCGAGCGGCAGATGGTCGAGATCGCGCGGGCGCTCCAGGGCGACGTGCGACTTCTCGTGCTCGACGAGCCGACGTCGTCGCTCCCCTCGGCCGACGCGGCGCGACTGCTCGACATCGTGCGCGGCCTCGCGAAGCGCGGCATTGGGATCGTCTACATCTCGCACCGGCTCGAAGAGGTGTTCGCGATCGCCGACCGGATCACCGTGCTCCGCGACGGCCGCGTGACGGGCTCGGCGCCCACGTCGCAACTCGACCGGCGCTCGCTCGTGCGACTCATGGTCGGCCGCGACATCGCCGACGAGTTCCCGCGGCGCACGGAGGCACCGGGCGACGTCGTGCTCGACGTGCGCGGGCTCGCGGCTCCGGGACGTCTCCGCGGCGTGGACCTCACGGTCCGCCGCGGCGAGATCGTCGGACTGACGGGGCTCGTCGGGTCGGGGCGGACGTCGGTCGGGCTGGCGCTGTACGGCGCGATCCCGTCCACCGGATCGATGCATGTCGATGGAAGCACGTTCGCGCCGCGGTCGCCGTCGGAGGCGCTCGCGGCAGGCGTCGCGTATGTGACCGAGGACCGCAAGGCGTCGGGTGTCTTCCCCGTGCTCGACGTCGGCGCGAACGTGACGATCACGTCGCTCCCGATGTTCGCGCGTGCCGGGTGGATCGACGCGCGCCGCGCGCACGCCGCGGCGACCGCGGCGGCGGCGGAGTTCGATGTGCGGTCCGCGGGCCTCGGGCAGGCGGCGGGCACGCTCTCCGGCGGCAACCAGCAGAAGGTGCTGCTCGCGCGGACCCTGCTCGAGGAGCGGAAGGTGCTCGTCCTCGACGAGCCGACGCGCGGCGTGGACGTCGGCGCGAAGACCGAGATCTACGCGCTCATCGACCGGCTCACGCGGCGCGGGCTCGGCATCCTCTTCATCTCGTCGGAGTTGCCCGAGCTGATCGGGATGGCGGACCGGATCGTCGTCATGCAGGGCGGCCGCACGGTCGGCGAACTCGCGCGCGGCGCGGCGACGGAGGAGCGGATCATGGAACTCGCGACGTCGGAGGTTGCGGCGTGAAACGCGTCATGGCCTTCGTGGCGCAGTACGGGATCTACGTGGCGCTCGCCGCGGAGTTCCTGTGGTTCGGGCTCACGCTCCCGGGCACGTTCTGGTCGTCGGGCAACCTCGAGAACGTGCTGCGACAGAACTCGTTCGGCGCCGTGCTCGCCGTCGGGATGACGCTCGCGATCCTGACGGGCGGGATCGACCTGTCGATCGGGTCGGTCGTGGCGCTCGCGGGCGTGTCGGCGGTGTCGGCGCTGGCGCATGGCGGCGGGATCGTCGGGGCGCTCGCCGCGGCGGTCGCGGTCGGTGCGGTCGTGGGACTCGTCAACGCGGTGCTCGTCACGCGCGTGCGCATCCCGCCGTTCCTCGCGAGTCTCGCGATGATGCTCATCGTGCGCGCCGTGGCGATGAAGGTGACGCGCGGCGAGACCGTGCGCGTGCCCGCCGAGATCGACGCGGCGTTCAGCGGGATGATGACGGGCCGCCTGCCCGTCGCGGCGATGCTCGCCGTGGTGCTCGCGGCGTGGTGCCTGCTCGTGCGGACGCCGTTCGGGCGGCACGTCTACGCGGTCGGCGGGAACGTCGAGGCGGCGCGGCTCGCGGGCATCCGGGTGCGGCGCGTGCTGACCGGTGTGTACGTCCTCTGCGGCGCCCTGGCGGGCCTCGCCGGGGTGATGCTGGCGTCGCGGCTCGCGGCGGGCGATCCGCGGAGCGGGGTCTCGTTCGAACTCGACGCGGTGGCTGCGGTCGTCGTGGGCGGCACGAGTCTCTTCGGCGGCCGCGGCACGATGTGGGGCACGCTCGCGGGCGTGTTCTTCGTCGGATTCCTCAACAACGGCCTCACGCTCGCGGGCGTCGAGTCGTTCGACCAGCAGATCGTGAAGGGCTGCGTGCTGCTCGCGGCCACGTCGCTCGACCTCTGGCGCGGGAAGGAGTCGGCATGAGGCGGATCTGGATGCTCGCCCTGATGCTCGCGGGCTGCGCAAGCGACGGAACCGTCGCGACGCTGCCGAGCCCGGGCCCGGACGCGCGCGTCGAGTCGCCCCCGTTCGATCCGACCGGGTTCGTCGATCCGTTCGTCGGCACGGGCGGCCACGGGCACACGTTCCCCGGCGCGACGGTCCCGTTCGGCATGGTCCAAGTCTCGCCCGACACGCGCCTCGATGGCTGGGACGGCTGCTCCGGCTATCACCACGACGACCCGTTCATCTACGGCTTCAGCCACACGCATCTCTCGGGCACGGGCTGCTCGGACTACGGCGATGTGCTGTTCATGCCGGGCGTCGGCGACGTGCAGTGGAACAACGGCGCGGACGGCAAGCCGGGCTACCGCCAGCACTTCAGCCACGCGAACGAGACGGCGTCGCCGGGGTACTACTCGGTCGTCTTGGACGACTCGGGCGTGAAGGCCGAAATGACCGCGACCACGCGCGTCGGCGTGCATCGGTACACGTTCCCGGCCGGGACGAAGGACGCGAACGTCGTCATCGATCTTCGCCATCGCGACGACGTCATCCACTGCGGCCTGCAGTTCGTCGGCGACCGCGAGATTCGCGGGTTCCGCTGGTCCAAAGCGTGGGCCACGGATCAACGTGTGTACTTCGTCGCGCGGTTCTCGCGGCCTTTCGTGCGGCGTGGAGTGTCGTCGTACCCGGAGGCATTCCCCGTCGGGTTCGGCGGTATGCCTGGGTTCGACGAGGGAGTCGCTGCCGCCGTTGCGTTCCCCGGGCCGAGTGATGAACCGCTCGTCGTGAAGGTCGGCATCTCCGGCGTGGACGCAGCTGGCGCCGCGAAGAACCTCGACGCGGAGATGCCCGGCTTCGACTTCGACGCGGCACGGAGCGCCGCACGCGAGACCTGGCGCAGCCAGCTCGGCAAGATTGAGGTCCACGGCGGCACGGACGCACAGCGCCGCACGTTCTACTCGTCTCTCTACCACTGCTGCATCGCCCCGAACGTCTGGAGCGACGTGGACGGTCGCTACCGCGCGCGCAACATGAGGATCCACGAGACCGACGGCTGGACGCAGTACACGGTCTTCTCCCTCTGGGACACGTTCCGCGCGCTCCATCCGCTCATGACGATCCTGGAACCGGAGCGCACGAACGACTGGATCAACACGTTCCTCGCACAGCACCGCGAGGGCGGCGCTCTGCCCGTGTGGGAACTCGCCGCCAACGAGACGGACTGCATGATCGGGTACCACGCGGTGCCGGTCATCGCCGACGCGTACGCGAAGGGCATCCGCGGGTACGACACCGATCGGGCCCTGGCGGCGATGGCCGATGCGCGCCCCGGCGACGCGGGACTCGAGGAGTACCGCTGGACGGGCTACGTCCGTTCCGAGACCGAGGGCGAGTCGGTCAGCAAGACGCTCGAGTACGCGTACGACGACTGGTGCATCGCCGAGATGGCCGCGAGCCTCGGCCGCACCGACGTCGAGTCCGAGTTCCGCGCCCGCTCGCACCACTGGCGGAACCTCTTCGACCCGAAGACCGGCTTCTTCCGGGCACGCCGGAACGGCGCCTGGATCGAACCGTTCGACCCCGCGGAGGTGAACTTCCACCTGACCGAGGCGAACTCCTGGCAGTACTCGACGTTCGTTCCGCACGACATCGCCGGGCTCACGGCAATGCTCGGCGGCCGCGAGGCCCTCGCCGCGCGCCTCGACGCGATGTTCGCCGCTCCGTCGAAGACCACCGGCCGCGAGCAGGCCGACATCACGGGGCTGATCGGGCAGTACGCCCACGGCAACGAGCCGAGCCACCACATGGCCTACCTCTACGACTACGTGGGGCAGCCCTGGAAGACGCAGGCGCGCGTCCGGCAGATCGTGGACACGCTCTACGCCGACCGCCCCGACGGTCTCTGCGGCAACGAGGACTGCGGGCAGATGTCGGCCTGGTACGTCTTCTCGGCGCTCGGTCTCTACCCCGTGTGCCCCGGGATCCCCGAGTACGCCATCGGCTCCCCGCTCTTCCCGGAGGCCCGGATCGCGGCGGCGAACGGGCGCACGTTCACCATTCGGACGAGCGGCGCCGGGCCGTACGTGCAGTCAGCCGTTCTGAACGGTGCGCCGCTCCGGCGCACGGCTCTGGCCCATGAGACACTCGTCGCCGGAGGCCTGATGGAGTTCGTCCTGGGCCCCGGGCCGTCCGTCTGGGGGACGGCGCCAGAGGACGCGCCGCGGTCCGGCGACGCCGGACCGCCGCCGGTCCCGGTTCCGTTCGTCGTCCGCGGCGACCGCACCTTCCGGGACGCGACGGAGGTCGCCCTCGCGGTGGCCGACGCCGGCGCGACGATCCGCTACGTGATCGACGAGGGCGGCCTGCCGGCGCGCCACCTCCCATCGGAGGGCCGCACGTACGAGGCGCCGCTGCGGATCGACCGCGACTGCACGATTCAGTTCTGGGCGGAGCGGGACGGCGTGCCCGGGCGCCCGTGCATTGCGCGGTTCGCAAGGACGCCGCACGACCGGACCATCAAGATCGCGAAGCCCTACGCCCCGCAGTTCGCCGCGAACGGCGACGTCACGCTGATCGACGGTCTCCGCGGCGGCACCGACTTCCGCACGGGCGACTGGCAGGGCTACCAGGGCGTGGACCTCGACGTGACGATCGACCTCGGGGCCGAACGCGAGATCAAACAGGTGCGGGCGGGCTTCCTTCAGGACATGGGCTCGTGGATCTGGATGCCGACGCTGGTCGAGGTCTTCGTGGCGGCGGAGGCGAACGGCCCGTGGACGCCGATCCGCGACGCCGTGCGGAACGACGTGGACGAGCACGCAGCCGGTGCCGTCGTGAAGCGGTTCGAGACGGGCGTCCGCAGCGGCCCAGCGCGGTACGTCCGAGTCCTCGCGACGAACCGGACCGTCTGCCCGCCGTGGCACCCCGGCGCCGGCCACAAGGCGTGGCTCTTCGCCGACGAGATCGAGATCGAGACCGCCGAGTGACGCACGCCTCGAGACGAGAAGGGACGGGTTGCCCATGAGACTCCTCACGCTCCGCACCGCCGCCGGGACGAACGCCGTCGTCGAGCGCGACGGGGTTCGCTTCGTCGTCCGCGACGCCGCGGGGCGCGCGTTCCGTGACGTCGGCGACCTGCTCCGCAGCGGAGCGGATTGGCGGGCCCGCGCCGAGCGTGCGTCGGAAGCCGCCGCGACGGACGCGTCGGTCGTTCGTCCGATCCTCGTGCCCGGCGCCGTCGTGTGCGTGGGCCTCAACTTCCGCAAGCACGTCCTCGAGATGGGACGCGCGCTGCCCGACGCACCGACGCTCTTCTCGAAGCTCGCTCGCGCCCTCACCGACCCCGAGGCCGACATCGCGCTGCCCGCGGCGTCGTCGCGCGTGGACTACGAGGGCGAGGTCGGCGTCGTGATCGGACGCGGCGGGCGCGACATCGACGCGGCTGACGCGTGGGACGCGGTCGCCGGGCTCACGCTCGTGAACGACGTTTCGATGCGCGACTTCCAGAAGCGGTCGCTCCAGTTCTTCGCCGGGAAGACGTGGGAGCGGGCCACGCCCGCGGGGCCGGCCGTCGTCACGCTCGACGCGCTCGGCGGGCCGGACGGCTTCGCCGCGCGGGAGATCGTCACGCGCGTGAACGGTGCCGAACGCCAGCGCGCCCCGATGTCGGACCTCATCTTCGACGTGCCGACGCTCGTCGCGGACCTGTCCCGAATCGTCACCCTGGAACCGGGTGACCTGATTGCGACCGGCACGCCCGGCGGCGTCGGCGATGCAATGAAACCCCCGTGCTACCTGGCTTCGGGCGATGTCGTGGAGATCGAGTTCGCTGGGATCGGGCGCCTCGTGAACAGGTTCGTGCGCGCCGGGTGACCGGGGGCTGTACTCTCCCCCCATGCCCTACCCCGAAGAGATGGTCCAGCCGATGCGTGCCGAGGCGGTCGCTGCCGGAGCGAAGGAACTGCGCACGGCCGACGAGGTCCGCGCCGCGATCGGTCAGCGCACCGGGTCGTCGCTCTTCTTCATCAACTCGGTCTGCGGGTGCTCGGCCGCGTCGGCCCGTCCGGGGCTCGGCGCCGCACTCAGCGCGTCAGGCAAACGGCCGGACCGCGTCTACACGAGCTTCGCAGGCAACGACACCGAGGCCGTGGCGGAGATCCGGAAGCACATGCCCGGCGTTCCGCCCAGCTCGCCGTCGATGGCGATGTTCAAGGACGGCATGCTCGTGGCGGTCCTGGAGCGACACGACATCCAGGGCACGACCGGGGAGCAACTCGCGTCGCGGCTCCAGGCGATCTTCGCGGAAGCCTGCTGACTCGATCAGGCGCGGGCAGCGGCGGGGAACACCTGCGCGTGCCAGCTCGACGCGAGCGGCAGTTCGAAGCGGCCGTCGCGGAAGACGTCGCTCGACGCCGCGGCGGTGTCGAACACGTGGGTCTGAGCCGACACCTCGCCGGCCTCAAGCAGGCGCTTGAACTCCGTGCGGTGATCTGACCGCACGCTTCCGTCGGCCGCGCGCCAGAACACCTGCATCCGATCCACGAGTCGGAGCCCGCTCTCCTGCTCGAGCTGACGCGTCCACTGCATCAGCGCGTCGATGCCGCATCCCGAGACGACGCACGCGCGCTCGTCCGCCCCGACGACCAGGAACCGCCCCTCGCGGAACTCGAACGAGCCTTCTGCGCCGGGCGACTTCTTCGCCCAGACGCCGAACACTCGGCCCACGATCTCTGTGAGGCGCGTCTCGTCGTCGGCGGTGAGAGGACGCGTGGCGGCGAAGACCCAGACTCGCGAGCCTGCGGGAAGAGCGTCGATGCGGTTCATGTGGTCCACGGTACCCTCCGCAGGTTCGAGGCGGACATTCGGCTCAGAGGCCGGCCGTCTCGTAGGAGGGCCGCCGATGTCGATCGTGATGGGTCCGGTGCTCGGGTTCCGCGGGTGCGAAGTCACGTCGTGGCGCGTCGGCGTGCTCGTCGTGATCGACACGCCTGCACCGCCCGCGCTCACTGCGAACGCTGCGTCGGGGTCTCCCGTCGACATCGGTACGCCGGTGCTGCTGCACTCGCACGGCGGGCGCGCCGTGTGGCGCTTCGACCTCGCGGCGACCCGCGGCGTCGAAGCCGACACCGTCACCTACGCGATCGACGGACTGTCGCGGACCTTCACGGTGCCCGCCGTAGACGGCGTGCCGCGCGTGGCGTACGTGTCGTGCAACGGGTTCTCCGAGCCGAAGCTCATGAAACGTGTGGCCGACAGGAACGATCGCTGGACGCACCTCGTGTCGGTGCACGCCGCCGCTGCGTATCACCTGCTCGTGATGGGCGGGGACCAGGTGTACGCCGACGAGGTCTGGACGCGACTCGTCCCGGCGGTCCACGCGTGGAGCGAACTGCCGCGCGAGGAGCGCGTGCGCCGCGCGTTCACGACAGCGATGCGGAAGCAGGTGGAGGCGTTCTACTTCGAGCTCTACCTGACACGCTGGGCGCAGGTCGAGCCGGCTGCTGCGATGGGCTCGATCCCCACACTCATGATGTGGGACGACCACGACATCTTCGACGGCTGGGGCTCCCACTCCGACGCGGAGAATGCCTGCCCGGTGTTCCAGGGCATCTTCGGCGTCGCGCGCTCCATGTTCGAGGTGTTCCAGCTGCAGACGCCGCCGGGCACGCCCGCACCGGGGCAACTCGTCGGAGCGACGGGTCTCTCGTGGGGCCACGATCTCGGCGCCGTCTCGATCGTCGCGCCGGACCTGCGCTCCGAACGGACCAACGGCCGCGCGCTCGGAGCGGCGTCGTGGAACGCACTGGTGAACTGGCTCGAGCGCATTCCGAAGGGAACGTCGCACGTCTACTTCGTCAGCAGCATTCCGGTCGTCTACGCGAGCTTCATCGCGGTCGAGCGGTTCCTCGGCGTGTTGCCCGGCGAGCAGACGCTGGAGGACGACTTGCGCGACCACTGGTCGAGCCCGGCACACCAGCAGGAACGCATCCGTCTCATCCACCGCCTGCTCGCGGCATCGCGGGACAAGTGCGTCCGCGTGACGATCCTCTCGGGCGACGTCCACGCGGCGGCGCTCGGGGTGATCGAGTCGAGCCGTGATCCGTCGGTCCTGCCGAACGCCAACGTCATCAATCAACTCACGTCGTCCGGCGTGGTGCATCCGGCTCCGCCGGGAACGGTCCTCTGGGCGATCGAGCACCTGATGTCGGGGGCGGAGGAACCGGACCGCGGGATCACCACGCGTCTGCTCGAACTGCCCGGAACGTCGCACAAGGTGATCGGCGCTCGCAACTGGCTCGCACTCGAGCCCGACACGAACGGTCGTCGGCGCATCTGGGCCAACTGGCACGTCGAGGGCGTCGCCACGCCGTTCACGAAGACGATCCACCCGGTGGACTGACGGTACGATCCTGCGATGCCCCACACCCAGAGCTTCAGCGACACCCTCATCCTCGTCACGAACGACGGTCTCGGCAACGCGGAGCCGGACCTCGGCCGGAAGCTCTTCGTGAAGTACCTCGAAGTGCTCGAGGCGAACGGTTCCCTGCCCGGTGTGATCGCCTTCTACACCCGCGGCGTCCACCTCGCCTGCGAGGGCTCGCCGGCCATCGAGAAGCTCCGTGCGTTCGAGGCGGCGGGCGTTCGCATCGTGCTCTGCAAGACGTGCCTCGACTACTACGGGCTCGCCGACAAGGTGCAGGTCGGCGTCGTCGGCGGGATGGGCGACATCGTGGCGGCGCAGGCGATGGCGCATCGCGTGATCACCGTCTGACGGACGCGCGCGACAGCGCTTCAGTTTTCCCCGAACCCTCCGGCCAGGCACTCCGTTGGCAGCCTCTGACCCAGCGTCGGAGTGCGACGCTCGCCGTTACCGGAGAACCCCCTTGCGCCCATCTGCACGATTCGTCGCACCTGTCGTGTTCCTCGTGGCCGCCGGTTGCGCCGCGCCCGGACTCTCAGCGCCGTCCGCCGCCGCGCGGCACGCATCCGCCGACACCGTGTTCCTGACGACATCGTCGCCGTCCGCCGTCGGCCCAGATCTCTCAGCCGCCGTGAGCGCACTGCGCGACGCCGCCCCGCGCGCGCCCGAAGAGTCCGGAGGTGGCGCCGAGATCGTCTCGACCGCGCCGCGCGTGTCGTCGGAGTCGGACGCTGTCGGCCCGTACCGCCAGCCGGAGTGGACCACGCGTCGCCGGTTCGCTCGCACGCGGATCTACGTGCTGCCGGAGGGGCAGTGGGAGTTCGAGCAGTGGTACCGCGGCACGTACGACAAGGGCGAGGCGCCCGGCCACAAGTGGCAGACCGAGATCGGCGTCGGCCTCCCGGGCCGCTTCCAGTTCGACCTCTACGCCACGGGCGAGCACGAAGACGGCGGTCCGACGAAGTCGATCGGCCTCCAGCCCGAGCTCCGCTGGGCGCCGGCCGACTGGGGCGTCATCCCCCTCAACCCCACGCTCTACCTTGAGTACAAGTGGAACCACCACGCGAACGACGTCGCGGAGGGGAAGATCCTCCTCGGCGAGGAGCTGTCGCCGTGCACCCACTGGGGAATGAACCTCTCCGTGGAACAGGAGCTCGGCGGTGCGAAGACGCAGGAACTTGCGATGATGCAGGCGGTCTCGTGGACCGTGGTCGATCGGAAGTTCAGCATCGGTCTCGAATTCGAAGTGGACCGCGTCACCGAGCACGGCGCGCGCGACAACCCGGAGTGGGAGTACTACGCGGGCCCGAGCTTCCAGTGGCGTCCGACCGATGAGACCCACCTCGACATCGTCCCCCTCCGCGGCTGGCACGACGGCCACGACTGGCGCCTGTTCGTCGTCTTCGGAATCGACTTCGGCGGCTCGGGCCCGAAGTCACCGATGTCGCCCGTCAGCGCGAAGTCGCGGTAGCGCCGCAGCGGAGTCGTCGCGGTTCCGCAGACTCTTCACTCGCTCCGGACGTCCCTCCGAGCCAGAAGCCGGCAGGTGCCGAGGCTGCAAGGCCCCGCCCTGCCGGTGATCAATTCGGGGTCCGGCGCTAATGCCGCCCAATCAAAGCAAGCGGTGCAGCGGAACGGCCCAGATCGAGTACTCGGGGACGAGCGGTGCGAGGGCGTGGCCCGTGTGGACGACCAAGCCGCCGCGCCAAGCGGGGCCCGCGGCCTCGGCAACAGCGCGCATCGACCGCGCGTCGGACGCCACGACGTGAGCTCGGTTCTTCGCCTCGAACCCGAGCAGGCCGTGCGGCGTCCGTGCGAGCAGGTCCACCTCCAGCCCGGAGCGCGTTCGGTAGTGGGAAAGTCGCGCGTCGGTCGCCGTCGTCTCGACCCACTTGTGGATTTCGGCGACGACGAGGCTCTCGAACTGCTGCCCCGTGAGCGGCCCCCACTGTTGGGTCACGTGGCGCAGGAGTCCGACGTCGATCCAGTGGAGCTTCGGTGCCTTCACGATCTCGCTCGTGAGGTTCTCGTGGTATGGCGGCAGGAGGACGACCTGGAACGACTGCACGAGGTGGTCGAGCCAGCGCCGCGCAGTCGTCGGGGCGATCGCGGCATCCCGGGCAATCGACGCCCAGGCGACCAACTCGCCGGTTCGGATCATCGCGAGGCGCTGGAACGCGCGGAACGGTGCGGCGTCTTCGAGGCGAGCCAGATCGACGAGGTCGCGTTCGACGAACGTCTGCTGATAGGACCGGAGCCAGTCGCGCCGGTCCTCATCGTCGAGCGGCAGCAGCGCGGGCATTCCGCCCCACGCGGCGAGGTGGTCCACGGCCCGTCGGCGATTCGCGTCTTCGTCGCCGATCAGCACAGGGCGCTCCTCGCGGAGCGTCGCATCGACGGATTCTGAGCCCCGGAGCAGGCGGTCGAGCAGCGGGGCCGGCGGCCGCCGGTCGGCGGGGTGCAGGATCTCCGAAGGCATGAGCGGCCAGAGCGAGTGGATGAACACCCGCCCGGCGAGCGACTCGCGCACACGGTTCAGCACCAACGGCGCCGTGGACCCGAGGAGGACGCTGAAGGCGATGCGTTTGGCGTCGAACGCGTGCTTCACCTTCTCGAACACCCACGGGGCCTTCTGCGCCTCGTCGAGGATCGCCGGCCCGACCGTCCGCGCCCAGTCGGCGGCCGGAACATCGCGCAGCCGCTCGCGGTCCTCGATGGCGTCGAAGTTCACATAGGCGAGGTCCGGCCAACGCGCGCGGACGAGCGTGGTCTTCCCCGTCTGCCTGGCTCCCTGAACGAGCACGATCCGCCGCTTCCCGGCATCCGGGAGCCGTGTCGTCGCCCACCGCCAGAGATCAGGTTCCAACGTCACAAAGTGGAATTTACAGCAAACTCCACTTCATCGTGTTCGAATTTACAGGTCGATCACCGCCGGGAAGAGTGTCCGACGAACCGACCGGACGCTCCGATCGGTCGCATCGCGTCCGGCCGACGGACCGCGAGGCGCTCGCGCGGACCGGAACGTAAGGTCCTTCGGGCCGCCCGGCGGCGTGACGCGCACGGTGGCCTCCACCGGCTGCGCTGACAACTGAAAGGCTGAGAAGGAAGCGCGAAGCGATTCCTTCTCAGCCTTTCAGCCGCCCATTTGGGTGACGAACTTCTGGATGGCGCTCGTCTCGCCGACGAGGAGGAGCACGTCGCCCGAGCCGATGCGGTAGTCGGGTCCGGCGACCTCGAAGCCCTTCGACGGCGCGTCGGTCGCGACCTCGGCCTTGCGGTGACCGAGAACGGTCACGCCCCACGCCTTGCGAAGCTGGGCGTCGGCGAGCGTGGTGCCGATGAGGCGTCCGCCCGCGACCCAAGGGTGGATCTGGTGCTGGTGCGCGAACTCGAGCAGGTCGGCGGCGATCGGCGTGACGAGGTCCACGGAGACGCGGCGGCCCATCTCGTGCTCGAGCTGGTAGACGCGCGTGGCACCGACGGCGCGCAGCACGCCGACCTGGCGGCGGTTGCCGGCACGAGCCACGATCTCCTTCACGCCGAGGCGCTTCAGTTCCGAGACGACGAGCACCGTCGCCTCGAAGTCCTCGCTGAACGTGACGACCGCGACGTCGCAGTCGGCGGCGCCGATTCCGTCGAGCACGCGGGGGTCCACGGCGCTGCCGACGAACGACGCATCGGCGTGGTCCTTCACGGCATCCACCGCCTCGGGGTTCGTGTCCACGGCCACCGTCTCGATGCCGGCAGCCTTCCAGAGCGACTCGACGATCGACGAGCCGAACCGCCCGAGACCGATCACCAGGACCTTCTTCTTGTGCATCGTTCCGCTCCCGGCGTCAGCCGATCAGCACCTTTTCCTCGGGCAGCCCGAAGTGCTCCACGCGCGGTTTGGCCGCAAGCGAGAGCGCGAGGGTCACCGGGCCGATGCGGCCCACGAACATCATGAGTACGACGATCAACTTGCCCGGGTCCGTCAGTTGCCCGGTGATGCCGGTGGACAGGCCGCACGTTGCGAACGCACTCACCGTCTCGAACAGCAGGCGCAGGGCGTCGTGCGACTCCGTGAGGAGCAGCGCGAACCATCCGAGGCCGACGATCAGCACGCTGCCGACGACGACTGCCACCGCGCGCCGCGCGGTGCTGTCGGAGATCGCGCGGTCGAACACCTTCGGCGCCTTCGCACCGCGCATCTCCGCCCGGAAGACCGAGAGGAGCACGGCGAATGTGGTTGTCTTGATGCCGCCGCCCGTGGACGCGGGCGACGCGCCGATGAACATGAGGAAGCACGTGAAGACGATGATCGGCTGACCCATCTTCGAGAAGTCGAGGGAGTTGAAGCCGGCGGTGCGCGTGGACACGGACTGGAACACCGACGCGATCAGCGCGTCGATGAACGAGAGTTCGCGGAGCGTGCCGTTCCACTCGAGGACCAGGTAGGCCATGGTGCCGACGAAGACGAGTGCGGCACTCATCCACAGCACGACGCGCGAGTGCAGCGAGAGGCGCCGACTCGGGACCGGGTTCTTTCGCTCCTTCCAACGGCCCCAGAGTTCATCGAGCACGGGGAAGCCGAGACCGCCCATCGTGATGAGCAGGGCGATCGTGCCGGAGACTCCGAACGACCCGGTGAAAGAAATCAGGTTGCCGTGGCAGAGGGAGAACCCGGCGTTGCAGAAGGCGCTCACGGAGTGGAACACCGCCGACCACACGCGATTCGCTGCTCCGGCGGCCGGGTCGGGGTTCCGCCAGCCCTTGTCCACGCTTGAGTTGGAGAGGAACGAGAAGAACAGGAACACGGCGCCGATGAACTCGGTGACCACCGTGAACAGGAAGATGTGGCGAATCGTGCGGCGCAGCTTCGCGAACGATTCCGCATCGATCATCTCGGTGAGCGCGGCCGTGCTGCGCGTTTGCAGGCGGCGACCGGCGAAGATCGCAACCGCCGCAGAGAGCACCATGATCCCGAGGCCGCCCGCCTGGATGAGCAGGAAGATGACCACCTGGCCCGCGAACGTGTACGTCACTGCGATGTCGTTCACCGCGAGGCCGGTGACACACACCGCGCTCGTCGCCGTGAAGAGCCCGTTCACGAAGTTCGCGTCGCCCACGTTCCGCACGCAGAGTGGCAGCGTGAGCAAGAACCCGCCGAGGAGTGCGACGACCGCGAACGAGATGGCCATGAGCCGCGCCGGGTGATCAGCGATCGACCCGAGGAACCGCGCGAGTCGGCTCCCGCGCCCGAGGAGGCCCGCGATGAACAGGACGAACGCGAACACGACGTAGTGGAGGTAGGCCGACTTCAGCACCCAGGCTGCGTCTGCGGGCGACCGGTGGATGACGATCACCTTCGCCGCGAGCACGGCGCCGAGAGCCGCGAACGTGACCGCGTGCGATGCGACGCGCCGGAAGCGGCCGAACCGCTTCGAGTCGAGGATGCGCGACTCCGCGTAGTCCATCGAGACGACCGTCCAGGCCCACGGGATCGCGATCGCCGCTTGCATGGCCGTGAGCACCGTCGTCCAGAGCACGCTTCCGACAGCGATGAAGTCGGCCGTGCAGACCACCGTCGCGAGCAGCACGAGCCCGCCGAGATTCAGCCGCCGGAGGAGCGTTGCGCTGAATCTGTCGATGCGCGCGCGAGCCTGCCGTGCGGGGTTCGGGGCGGGCTCGTCCGGAGGCGGAACGGTGGGCGAAGTGGTACTGGGAGCCCGATCAGGCACGGAGGGGCATTCGATTCTCCCGCGGTGGCGGAGTCAAGCGAGGCGGCACCGCTCCCTGTCCTCGTTCGGAGACGCGGGGCCGTGGAGTAGCCTCGCGGTCGATGCGGACGCTCAGCTCCGGAAGACCGGCCCGGTCCTTGCACTCCCGACGGATGTGCCCGAGGACGCTCCGCCCGTGACCCGCGACCACGCCGACCGCGTGCGCGCCGTCTTTGGCGACGGCGACCTCGCCGCGCGCTATGGCGCGACGCGGTTTCCGCCGCGGCGGCTGAACCGCGAGCGTCGTACGCTCGGGACGCTCCTCGACGACCTCCTGCCGGGACCTCGCCTCGACCTCGCCTGCGGCGCGGGGCGCTTCGGCGACCTGCTCGCGCCCGGCGGCGCAGTCACGGGACTCGACGCGAGCGGACCGATGCTGCGCGAAGCCGCCCAGACCGGCGCGTACGGACGGCTCGTCCAGGGCGACGCATTTCGGCTTCCGTTTCGAGACGGGGCCTTCGCGGCCGCGATCTGCATTCGACTCCTCCAACACTTCGACGCGGGCGACCGCCGCAAGGTGCTGGCGGAACTGCGGCGCACGGTGACGGGCCGCTCGGTCGTGTCGTTCTTCGACGCCGGCACGCTCGAGGCGTGGCGTGCGCGCGGTCGCCGGTCCGAGGTGCGCTCGCGTCGCGCCGTGCCCCTCGCCGAGTTCACGGCCGACTGCGAGGCCGCGGGCTTCTGCGTGGTCCGCATCGCTCGCAAGCTCGGTCGGTTGACGGAACACGTGTTCGTGCTCGTGGAGCCGGCCACCCAGGCGCCGCGACCATGAGCGTCTGCCCGTGGTGCAGGGAGGCGCTTCCGACGTTCGACAAGTCCGCCGCGTGCCCGAAGTGCGCGAAGCCCCTGGTGGACGCCGCCGGCGCCCGTCTGCGTCCGCTGGACCTCGACTTCGAGAAGTTCCTGACCGACGCCGACGCCGCGTCGCTCCTGTGGACGAAGCGCGGCGCGATCTTCGCGTTCGTGCTGGCGGCGCTCTCGCTCGTCACGATCGTCGCGCCGTTCACGATCCTGATCCTCATCCTCGGGCAGTTCTTCTGGGGCCGGTTCTTCATCGCCCGGCGGTACACGCGGCACTTCGCGCCGCTCCGGCGGATGGTCACGCGCTGGATCTCGCGTCTGGTGCTCGTGCTCCTCGTCTCGCCTGCGTACGCCGCGGTGGGCATTCCCGGGCTCGGACTCGTGGTTGCGCCGCTCGTGTTCGGCGGCACGTGCCTTGGACTCCGCGCCTACTTCCGCTTCCACTTCCTGCGCGAGCACCGCCGGGAGGGCGTCACTCTCTTCGAGAAGGCGTTCCTCGTGCTGCTCGCGTTCGTGTTCGTCGTAATGATGGTCGTCGTCGGACTGCTCGTCTGGGCGGGTGCTTCGCTCCTGCCCGGCGGCAAGTAGTCCCAGAAGTGAGGTGAGTCCATGGCCTCGGAACTGACTCAGATCCTGACCGGCGCAGGCCTTGCCGGCGCCGCGGGGCACCGTGCGTTCATCCCGCCGCTGATGCTCGGCGTCGCGCACCGGATGGGGCTCGGTTTCGAACTCTCGGAGAAGTTCGCGTGGCTCGGCGACCCGAAGGTCATCGCGATCCTCGCGGTCCTGGCGCTCGTCGAGTACCTGGCCGAGAAGAACCCCGACGCGCCGGAACTCGTCACGCTCGCGCTCAAGCTGCCGAAGGCGCTGAGCGGGTTCCTCGTCGCCGCCGCATCGATGGGGAAGATGGACCAGAGCCTCGTCGCACTCTCGGCGTCGGGTCTGCTCGGCTCCGCGACGTCACTCGGCGTGGACACTCTGCGCGCCGGCGTGAAGCACGCGATCCAGCAACCGCTCTCCGACGCCACGCACGGTCACTCGGACCGACTGATGAGCACCGCCGAGACCGCGTGGTCGGGGTTCCTCACGTATCTCTCGTGGGTGATCCCAATCCTCGCAGTGCTCGCGCTCTTCGTACTCCTCGGCGTCTGGTTCGGCCGCAAGAAGATGGAGAAGGCCGGCCGCGTGACGTGCGCGAAGTGCGGCTTCCTGCGGCACCCCGACGCGAAGGTCTGCCCGGGGTGCCAGCAGGTCGTGGGCTGACGGACGTCAGCCCCACGGTTCGCTCGCTTGCTGACTACTTGGGGCTCGAGTGCATCGGGCAGGAGTGGCCGCCGGTCTTCTCGACGAAGCAACCGCGGCACGTGACCTTCTGCGTGTTGACGAAGCCGGACTCGCAGTGGTCGCACCACACGTTCTCGCCCGCCATGCCCTTCTCGCACATGGGGCAGGCCATCGCGCTGCCGGCGCGCATGTTGTCGCCGTGATGACCGCGAGACGCGCAACCGGTGAGGGCGAACGCGGCGAGACCGACGACGGCGAGGACGAGGATGGAACGCATGGGGAAACCTCCGAGCCCGGCGCACTCGCGCTCTGGGAACGGGGGCCTGAACCGGCGCCGCACGCCGCGCATTCCAGGTATCCGACGCGCTACTTCTTCTGCGCCAGCACGACGACGTGTCCCGCCGGGTCGCGCAGGATCGCCTCGCGCATCCCGTAGAACGTCTCGCGGACCGGAGCGGCATGGTCCTCGGGACGCAGTCGCGCCAGGTACGGATCGAGCGCATCCACCTCGATGAAGAGGGCGGTCGAGCCCGGCGCCGCGGCGCGGGCGATCGCCGGCACGTCGGCCGCGGCGCTCGCCGTGCTCTGCAGCATCACTTCGTGGTCGCCGCTGACGAGGATCGCGAAGCCGATGCCCATGCCGTGCGGGATCTCCACGGTCCGCGCGAAGCCGAGGCGTTCCTCCCAGAACGGGAGCACGGCCTCGATGTCATCGACCTGAAGGACGGGGCTGATCTTGCGGACGGTCATGGGGTGTGTCCTCCTAAGTGGCCGTCCGGGAACAAATGGCGCACTTGGCTGCGCTCCAGCGAGCCGGCTGCAAGGCGGGCGAGGCGGGCAAACTCCACGGAGCGAGTTGCGCGCCGAGCCCAACGCAGCAGCCGGCCAGTCTCGACGAAACGGGAGTAGCAGCGGCGAAGCCGGCGCGCGGCTTGCACTCTAATGCAGCGCGCGGTCGCGAATCCACGACTGCAAGCCGCGTGACCAAGTGTGTCAGTTGTTCTCGGACGGCCACTACGCGTCGCCGCTGAAGATAGCATCCAGACGCGACTCGAGCGCGGGGTCGATCTTCACGGAACCGGCGGCAAGGTTCTCGTGCAGTTGCTCGAGCGACGTCGCACCGAGGATCACCGACGACACGCCGGGACGCGACGCCGCCCAGGCGAGCGCCAGCCGCGTGCGGGAGACGCCGATCTCGTCGGCGAGCTTCCCGAAGGCGCGGACGCGGGCGAGGCGTCCGTCGGTCCGGAGTTGGTCGCGGAGCCAGTCGATCCGCGCCAGGCGGCTGCCGGCCGGCACGCCGTCGTCGTACTTGCCGGTGAGGAGGCCCGACGCGAGCGGGCTCCACACGACGAGGCCCATCCCGGCGTCCTTCGCGGCGGGGGCGACGTCGCGTTCGACCTTCGTTCGGACGAGCAGGCTCAACTGCGGTTGCTCGACCTGTGGGCCGTAGGCGTTGCGGCGGTCGGCGATGCGGTGCGCGTCGCGGATCTGGTCGCCCGTCCACTCGCTCGTCCCCCAGTAGAGGATCTTCCCGGCTCGGACGAGGTCGTCCATCGCGCGGACCGTCTCGTCGAGCGGCGTGTCGGGGTCGTAGCGGTGGCAGAAGTAGACGTCCACGAAGTCCATGCCGAGGCGGCGGAGGCTCGCGTCGATCGACTGCACGATGTGCTTTCGCGAGAGCCCGCGGTCGTTCACGTCGTCGCTCATCGGCCAGAAGAGCTTCGTCGAGACCACGATCTTCTCGCGTGGCAACTCGCGCAGGACCTTGCCCATGTGCCGCTCGCACTCGCCGCGGGCGTAGACGTCGGCCAGGTCGAAGAAGTTCACGCCGGCGTCGTACGCTGCGTGGCAGACGGACCGCGTGAGGGCCTCGTCGGTGATGCTGCCGCCGAACGTCGTCCATCCGCCGAGCGAGAAGGCGGAGACCTTCGTGCCGCAGCGCCCGAGCGGGCGGTACGTCATCGGGGGCGCCTTCGCGGCAACCGTGGGGATGGGCGTGGTCATCGGCGGAGATCTCCGTTGGGGGGGAGCGAAAGAGTACGGGCCCGGGGCTCGGTCGTTCATCCTCTCCGCGTGGCCATCCCCCGTTGGACCCGCTGGGCTGCCGTCGGCGTGCTCGCGGCGTTCGTCGTCTTCGATCTGTGCGGTCGGCGGCGCGGCCTGCCTCTCCCCGGCACCGAGGCGATCGCGGCGGTCGCCGGCGACGCGCAGGTCGTCCCGTTCGAGCGACTGTCGGACGGCGACCGTCCGTTTCCGCCCGGCGGCGCCGCGTACGTCGGCGACGCCGTGGCGGACGACGTAGGAGCGCTCGTCGGGAGGCGGATCGCGGTCGCCGGTTACATGTTGCCGACCGTCCTCGAGGGCGACCGCGCGACGCAGTTCATCCTCTGCCGCCACGCGAACGGGTGCTGCTTCGGCGCGGCGATTGAGGCCGACGACCTCATCGACTGCGCCGTCGCCGATCCGGAAGGCGCCCCAATCGTGTCGCTCATCCCCGTGCTCGTCGTCGGCGTCTTCCGGGTGAATCCGGCGCGGACCGGGGCCGATCTGGCGTCGGGGCTCTACGGCATGGACGCGGTCGAGGTGCGACGACTGCCCCGGTGAGGATCAGGCCTTCCTGCGGTGCGCGGCCACGTCCGGGTTGACCCAGTGGCGGAGGGGCTTGCCCTCGATGCCGAGGATCAGGTTGTCGGCGGCGATGTCGGACATGGCGGTCCGGGTGTGCACCGTGGCGCTGGCGATGTGCGGCGCGATGATGCAGTTGTGGAGCTTGAGGAGCGGGTTGTCTGCGTGCGGCGGCTCGGGGTCGGTCACGTCGACGCCGGCGGCGAAGATCACTCCGTCGTGCAGCGCTTCGGCGAGCGCGGTTTCGTCCACGAGCGGGCCGCGGGCGGTGTTCACGAACACCGCGGTCCGCTTCATCTTCCGGAACGTCTCGGCGTTGAACATGCCGCGTGTGCCGTCGGTGAGGTTCGCGTGCAGCGAGACGAAATCGCTCTCGGCGAGCAGGCGGTTCAGATCCACGCGTTCGGCGCCGAGATCGTCCTCGGCCGCGTCGTTCCGGTGCAGGTCGTTGTAGAGCACCTTCATGCCCCAGCCGCCCACGCAGCGCTTCGCGAGCGCGTAGCCGATCCGGCCCATGCCCACGATCCCGAGCGTCTTGCCCTGGAGATCCTGGCCGATGTGGCCCATCGGCTCCCACGTCTTCCACTTTCCGGAGAGCGTGTACGCGTGGCCCTCGACGACGCGACGCGCCGCTGCGATGAGGAGCGCGAACGCGATGTCGGCCGTGGCGTCGGTCAGCACGCCCGGCGTGTTGCCCACGCAGATGCCGCGTGCGGTGGCGGCGTCCACGTCGATGTTGTTGAAGCCGACGGCGTAGTTGCTGACCACCCGCAGCCGGGGGCACGCGTCCATGAGGGCGGCGTCGATCTTGTCGGTCAGGAGCGACAGCACGCCCTCGCAGCGGGATGCCTTCTCGAGGAGGATCTCGTGCGATGGGGGCAGGTGGCCGTGCCAGACATCGGCCTCGCAGGCGTGCAGGACGCGATCGAGGCCGGCGGAGGGGATGACTCGCGTGACGAAGACTCTCGGCTTGGACATGCCCCGGATGCTAGACCGGAGACTCGATGATCCCGAGAGAGACCGACCTGGCCACCGAAGCTGCCGCGATCTGGCGCGCCGGCGTGGACGCCGTCCAACCTCTCCCGCTGTTGCGGCGCGCGCTCCGCGTGTCCGACGGAAACCTCCGCTTCGAGGGCCGCGGCGCGCTCCGCAAGTTCAAGGTGCCGCTCAAGAGCCTCGAACGGATCGTCGTCGTCGGCGCAGGCAAAGCCGGCGCCGGCATGGCGTCGGCGATCGAGGAGATCCTGGGCGACGACGTGCTCGCGTCGAAGCACGTCACGGGCCTCGTCAACGTGCCGGACGCGACGGTCGAGACGCTGAGCCGGATCACGCTCCACCCGGCCCGGTCGTCGCACGACAACAACGCCACCGCGGCGGCGTACGAGGGCACGAAGCGCATCCGGAAGCTCGTCTCGAAGCTCGGCCAGAACGACCTCGTGCTCGTGCTGCTCTCAGGCGGCGGGTCGGCGTTGCTCCCGGCGCCGGCCGACGATCTGACGCTCGAAGACAAGCAGACGATGGTCCGCCTGCTCCAGTCGCGCGGGGCCGACATCCAGGATCTCAACTGCGTGCGGAAGCACCTGTCTGCCGTGAAGGGCGGGGGGCTCCTGCGCTGGACGCGGGCGGGCCTCGTCGTCACGCTCGCGATCTCCGACGTCATGGGGGACGCGCTGGACGTGATCGCGTCGGGCCCCACGTCGCCCGACCCGACGACATTCTCCGACGCGCTTCGCGTGCTCGCCCGCTACGGCATCGACGAGGGCGACGACGAAGCGCCGCCGGCGGTGCTCAAGGTCCTCAAGGAAGGCGCGAACGGCGTGCGCCCCGACACGGCGAAGACGCAGCCGGATCGCGCGAAGAACCTCGTCGTAGGAGGGATCGGCGAGGCCGTCTCGGCGGCGAAGCGCTACGCCGAGGTCGCCGGCTGGCGCGTCCTCGCGTCGAACGCGCCGATCGGCGGCGACACGCTCGACCTCGCGCAGACCGTGGCGTCGTTCGTGGCGGGGGCCCGCGGCGCTGCGAGGTCCCAGAAGCCTTCGCGGGGCACCTGTCTGATCTCGGGCGGCGAAACCACGGTGAAGCTCGGTTCGTCGCCGGGCCTCGGCGGGCGCAACCAGGAACTCGTGCTCGCCGTGCTCGGCGCGCTCGAGGAGGAGGGCCTGCGCAATGCGTGCGTCCTCTCCGGCGGCACGGACGGCGAAGACGGTCCGACCGACGCCGCGGGCGCGTGGGCGGACGCAAAGGTCGCCCGCCGCGCCGCCGAACTCGGCCTCGACCCCGCCAAGTACCTCATGCGCCACGACAGCTACCACTTCTTCGAGAAGGCCGGCGGCCTCCTCAAGACCGGCTGGACCGGAACGAACGTGATGGACCTCCGCATCGCCCTCGTCGCAACGGGGACCGCGCCGAGTTGAGTGCGTACGTCTCTCCGGGATGTACGTGGTGGCGGAGTGGTGGGTCGTTCAGTTCTCTCGGGGAGGATTCGTCTCATGCGGGAGTCTCGTAGGACGTGTGTGGTCGCTCTGCTGGTGCTGACCGGCATCGTTCACGGTGCTGTTGACGGCGGTGCTGTCGGCTGTGCTGCTGCTCGCGCCGACGAACCGGCTCCGCAGGCCGCACCGCTGTCGTTCGAGGCGGCGCCGGTGCGCCCGGACGAACTGCCGGCGGGCACTCGAATCGTAGAGGGGCTCCGGTGCGTCAGCTTGGCGGCGAAGGAGTTCTACCTCGACCCGGGATACGCCGGATCGCTCGACGCGCCGCCGGTCCGGAAGTCGATCCAGTCGTTCGAGCGGGCCGACGGCGGATCCGGAAGTGTCCTCCTGTTCGAGTATGCGGGCGCCGTCCCGACGTTCATGCAGCGGGTGATCTCGACGTCGCTCTGGGGCGGAGGCGGCCGCTGCGCGGCCACGCCCGACGAGGTCGTGGTCCAGGGCAACCTGCTCTGGATCCTCTCGTTCCGCTACGGCGACCCCACGGCCGAGTGGGTGAAGGAACGCCTGCGGAAGCGGTTCCTCGTGCCAGCGCGCCGCACGCGCCCGGGGCACACGACCGCCGAAGCGACCATCTGGAAGCTCATGAAGTCGGCCGACTCGAGGGCTCTGATTGCGGCGCTCGATGCGACGCGGCTTGACCTCGCGGACTGGAGCCTCGGTTCGTACTTCCGAGGTGAGTTCGCGGCCATGAGCAACGACTGGCCCGCTGCGGAGACGGCCTATCGCCGCGCGGCCGACCTCCACCGCACGCTCGTCGATCCGCTCCCTGACAACCTCGCGTGGGCCGCCCAGGACGGTTTGGGCAACGCGCTCGTCGGCCTGAAGAAGTACGACGCTGCGGCGGCGGTGCTCGTGCGTTCGAAGGCGGAAGGCCGTGCGCTGCGATTGCTCCACGACGACACGCCGCACACCGCCTACGCACTCGCTTGCGCGCTGGCTCAGCTCGGCAAGTGGGACGACGCCCTCCGCGAACTCGCCGACGCGGTCGATGGTGACGCGCGCTGGTTCAAGCTCGCTCTCACGGACGAGCTGCTCGCCGCTGCGCGGAAGCGTCCGGAGTTCCGCGTGCTGCTGGAACTCGACCCGCCGCCGCGCGCGCCGCTCCCGCCGAAGCCGAGTGCGCTCGCGAAACCGACCGAGCCGGTCACCTTCGACGCGCTCCTCGTGAAGGCGGCGGATCTGCCTGCCGGGTGGACCCTCGTGGACGGGCCGCAGTGCATGTCCACGTCGGCGGCGACGTTCTTCGTGACGCAGGACCCGATGAAGATCGCCGCGGGCTCCGCCGGACCGCGCCCGCCGTCCGATCTCAAGATGCCCGCAGCGCCTGTGCCCGTCCGCAAGGCGTGCCAGTCGATCGTGCGCCCCGACGGCTCTGCGGGCAGCGTGCTCCTGTTCGAGTATCGCGAGGCCGTGGACGAGGGCATCGCAGGGTTCCTCCGCGGGTACTTCTGGGGCGAGGACGGCGGGCCGACGGACCGCTACCCCGAGGAGTTGCTGACGAGCGGCCGCTACCTCTTCGTGTTCTCCTTCCCGCGCGGTGATGCGACAGGCGAGTGGGTGAAGGACCGACTGCGGAAGCGGTTCCGGATCGTCGCGCCGCGCACGCGCCTCGAACTCGTTCCGCTGATGAAGCGTGTGTTCGCGGCTGCGAAGGCCGAGGACGCCGCGCTCGGACTTCGCATCCTCGACGCACGAGCGTCGAAGCTCACCGACTGCGCCTTCGCGTGGTACCTCCGCGGCGAGTTCTGCGCCGGGAAGGCCGATCCGACGGCATCCGAGAGCGCGTACCGGCGCGCGATCGAGTTGCACGACGCGCTGGTCGATCCGCTCCCGGACGGGATCGTGTGGGCGTCGCTCGACGGACAGGGGATGGCCCTGATGCAGCGGAAGAAGTGCGCCGAGGCTCTGCCGGTGCTCGACCGCGCCAAGGCCTTCGCCGCGGAGCACGGCATCGCGAACGCGTCGCAGTCGATCTACAACCGCGCGTGCGCCCTCGCGCTGCTGAAGCGGTACGACGAGTCGATTGCCGAGCTCAAGGTCGCGATCGCCGCCCGGGCGTCGTGGAAAGACCAGGCTCGCGACGACGCCGACTTCGCCGAGGCGCGCAAGCGCCCCGACTTCCAGGCGCTGCTCGCGAAGTGACCTACTTGGCCCGATAGCGGTGCAGGAACACCTCGGTGGAGCCGTCGGTGTTGCTGCCCGGGACGAGGTCGCCGCGGGACTCGAGGACGACGACCGGGAACGCGCGCGATGCGGCGGCGGCGCGGGTGTCGGCGGGGGATGACGAGACCTGCCTGACGATCGGCTTCGCCCGCGGCGTGACAAGGTAGGCCTCGCGAGAGCCGTCGGCGTTGCCGCCGGGGACGAGGTCGGCGGTGGTGTCGATCGCCAGGCGAAGTGAGCGCGGACCGAACCCCGCGACGTGCGGCGCGGCGTCACCGGCCGTGATCCGGACGGCCTTGCGGCCCCGCGGCGTGAGGCGCAGCAGGTAGAGGTCGGGCGTGCCGGTCCCGCCGCCCGCGACGTCGGGGCGCAGGTCGCCGGTGCAGGAGATGACGGCCCAGCGCTGCGGGTCGTCGCCGATCTCCACGAGCGCCGAGTCTCCCGCCGACCGAGTGAGCCGCCCGACGGAGCCGGTCGAGGCGTCCACCACGTACAGTTCCTGCGAACCGTCGCCATCGCCGCCCGGCGCGAGGTCGGCGCCCGAGACGACGACGGCGAGCCGCGACCGCGGAGCGAACGCCTCGAAGTGCGAGTCGGCGTCGGAACGCGTGAGCTGACGCACGTTGCCGTCACGCAGGTCCACCACGTACACCTCGATCGAGCCATCGAGGTTGCCGCCCGAGATCAGATCCGCGCGGGACTCCACGACGGCGTAGCGATCGAAGTCGTCGCGACCGACGAAGCGCGACGCGCCTGCCGACGCCGTGAGCTGGCGGGCCTGGCCGCCGTCGAGCTGGAGTTGGAAGACTTCGACGGAACCGTCGGCGTTGCCGAGTCCGCCCGACTGGACGGGATCTAGGTCCGCACTGGACTCCACGAACACGCAGTCGCCGCCGATGCACACGCCGCGGGGCAGGGTGGGGACCCCCGTCGCCGTGAGTTGCGTCAGCGCGCCGGTCGGCACGTCGTAGGTGAAGACCTCGTTCGAACCGTCGCCGTTGCCCGGGGATCCAGGTGTCAGGTCGGCCTTCGAGACGAGCACCGCCCGCGAGCGCTCGTCGGTGAACGTCTGGAAGAACGTGTCTTCGGCACTCGATGTCATCTGCAGGAACGCTGCGGGCGCGGTCGCCCTGGCGCTGCGGTAGACCCATGCCTCGAAGCTTCCGTCGGCGTTGCCCGGCGCGCCGGGAGTCAGGTCGCCGCGCGAGGCGAAGACGAGGTCGCCGTCGAGCGTCGCGCGCACGCAGGTCGGCGAAGCCGCGGCGGCCGTGGCGTCGGTCGCCTGCACGAGTGCCCCGTCGAGGAGTCCGAGGCGCCAGACCGCGCGGGCTCCGGACGCGTTGCCGCCTTGGCCGGGCGTGAGGTCGCCCGTCCCCGAGATGGCGCACCAGCGCCCGCGCGGTGCGACCGGGAACCGCTCGAGTCGCGTGTCGGCGTCGGAGCGCGTGACCTGCACCGTGGTGGACTTCTGCGGCGCGGCGAGCGCCGAAGCTCCCGTCGCGGCGGTGACGGCAAGCGTGAAGGCAATCGTGACCGCAACTGTGACGGTGACGGCAGACACGGACGCGCGCACTGCGACTGCGAGTGACCGGGTGCGGCGGTGGGTCAGGCGGTGATCGATCGGCATGACGTCACAACGTACGAGCCCCGGGCGCTGTTCCCCGCGACTTCCGCAGGGCGCGTCACTTGGGCATCGGCGGCACGGGCTTCTGCTCCGTTTCCGCGGCGGCGCGGGCGGCGAGCCACGCGCAGTGGGTCTCCCACGCGGTCTGGAACTTCGGCCAGTTCACTTTGGACCAGACCTTGTCGAACGCCTCCTCGTGGGGCACGCCGTCGCAGAGCGTCTTGAAGTAGTCCACGTACTTCGCGTTCCACTTGCCGCCGTCGCCTTCCTGGAGGAAGTGGACGAGGGCCCACGCGAGTGCGTAGTGGTCACCCACAGTCGTCGCGCCGTTCTTGCCCTGTTCGGGGTCGCCCTTCAGGCGCATGAACGTCTCGGCGTTGGTCTGCATGAACCACTTCGCGTCGGGGATGCGTTTCGCGCCGACGAGAGCGCCGAGGTGACCCGCGCGCCATGGGTTCGTCTGGCCGGCGTCCACACGCTTCTTGCCCGGCACGAGGGCGCTTCCCCCGAAGTACTCGGCGGAGCCCTCGTTGAACCAGTGGGGCGCGCCCGAGATGAAGTAGTCGAGGTACTGGTGGAAGCCCTCGTGCCACGCGACGAGCTGCGTGTCCGAGAACTTCTCATATTGAAAGAAGACCAGGTGCTTCACCGCCGTGACGTAGACGCCGCCGGTCATCGCGCCGAACTGAGGGTTCTGGAGCACGCGCCCGAACCAGTCCACGTAGCCCTTCTTGTCCTTGAAGACGAGCACGGGGAAGCGGAGCCCCTTGCCGCGTGTCTTCTGCTCGCCGGTCTTCGAGTAGCCGAAGCGGCGGTCGTACTCGGCGTAGATGAGTTCCAGCCGGCCGGAAATGGTGTCGGCGACTTCCTGCGACACGCCGCAGCGCACGTCGTAGTGCTCGGTCTGCGAGCGGAACTCCGTCTCGAAGCCCGGGCCCGCGGCGATGCCGCGCAGCATCGGCGCGAGGTCGCGCGCCTGGATCAGCGGGATGTCGGCCAGCTTCTCGAACGCCTCGTTCAGATCGGCGGCCTTCGCCTCCTTCGCCTTCGCGAGCACCTCCTCGCGCGTGCCGAGCTTGCCCTCGGCCACCGGGAGCTTCAGCAGTCGCTCGACGCCCTTCAAGCTCGCGTCGAAGTCGAGCTCGAGCAGGTCGAGCTGCGCGAGGTCGATGAGCGCGTCCTTCTGGTTCGCGTCGAGCGCGAGCGCCTCGAGCATCGACGCGCGGCTCTCCTTCAATCGTCGCAGGTAGTACTGCGCCTCGCCGAGCGCCGTGATGACTTTCGCGTCCTTCGGCGAGAGCTCACGCGCTTCGCGGAACCGGCCGAGCGCGTGGAGATAGCGCTCCTTCTTGATCTCCGCCTGCCCCTTGACGTACAGCGCGTCGCCGTCGATCCGGCGCAACTCGTCGAGCCGCGGTCGCAGGAGTTCCACGTCGGGCGCGAGTGCGGCGTCGGTCCTCCGGGCCCGATCGAGGAGCGTCTCGGCGTCGGCGCGGAAGCCCTTGTCGGCGGCGTACTTCCCGAGCACGAAGAGCGCCTTCGCGTCGGCGGGGGGCGTGACTGCGAGCTTCGCGCTGAGCCACGACCGCTCGTCGAGGTCCTTCCAGGCGAGGCGGACCTCTGCGCCGTCGGAGCCCTTCAGCTTCAGGTAGGTCTCGTCGGACGAGACGACCCGGCCCGCGAACGCGGCCCCGGAACGGACCTTCAACTGGAGCGCGTCGTCGGCGGAGACTGCGGCGCCGCGGAACCCCGCGACGAGCGCGGCCGCGGTGAAGGCGGCGACCAGGGCGAGGCGGCGGAGCGGGCGCACGGGTCCGAGTCTACCGCTCGCCCGTCGGAAGCAAGCCGCACTGGAGGTTCCAGAGATCGGCATAGGTGCCGCCGAGTGCGACGAGGTCGTCGTGGTGGCCTTCCTCGGTGACGCGTCCGTCGCGGAGCACCACGATGCGGTGCGCGTGGCGGATCGTCGAGAGCCGGTGCGCGATGACGAGCGCCGTGCGGCCCCGCGTGAGGCGCATCATGTTCTCCTGGATGGCGCGCTCGGTCTCGGTGTCCACGCTGCTCGTGGCTTCGTCGAGCACGAGGATCGGGGCGTCTTTCAGCACGGCGCGCGCGATCGAGAGCCGCTGCCGCTGTCCGCCCGAGAGCTTGATGCCGCGCTCGCCCACGATCGTGTCGTAGCCCTGCGGGAGCGACGCGATGAAGTCGTGCAGGTGCGCAAGCTTCGCCGCGGCCTCGACGTCCGCCTGCGTCGCGTCGCTGCGGCCCTCGGCGCGCACGCCGTACGCGATGTTCTCCCGGATCGTCCCGTGGAAGAGATAGACGTCCTGCGACACGAGTGCGATGCGGCGGCGCAGGTCGCGGATCGGCGCGTCGCGCACGTCGAGACCGTCCACGCGGATGCTACCCCCGGTCGTGTCGTAGAGGCGCAGGAGGAGCTTGACGAGCGTGGTCTTGCCGGAGCCCGTCGGCCCCGCGATCCCGACCGTCTCTCCCGGAGCCACGCGGAACGAGAGGCCGTGCAGCACCGGGTTCCCGAGGCGGTAGCGGAAGTCCACCGCGTCGAACACGACCCCGCCGCCGGTCTGCGGGAACGGCTTCGGCACCGTCGGCTCGGGCACGCGGGTCGGAGTGTTGAGGAGCGACAGCACGCGGCGGGCGCTGGCCGACGCGCGGTGGTACTCGTCGAACACCTGGCCCAGGTTCGTGAGCGGCCACAGGATGCGCTGGATCAGCAGGCAGAAGACGACGAGCACACCGGGCGACACCGTGCCGCCGAGCACCGCGCGTCCGCCGAAGACCATCATGGCGGCGAACCCGAGCGCGATCGCCATGCGGATCATCGGGATGAACGCGGCCGAGATCGAGATCGCGTGCTTGTTCGCGGCGCGGTACCCGTCGCTCGAGGCTTCGAGTCGCGCGGACTCCTGTTCCTCGGCCGTGAAGCTCTGGATCACGAGGATGCCGGCGAGGTTGTTCTCGAGGCGCGCCGTCACCTCACCGGCTGCCTGCCGCACGGCGCGGTACCGCGGATCGAGCCGCCGTGAGAACGCGAAGCTGGCCCAGATGATCACGGGCATCGGCGCGAGGCAGATCGCCGCGAGTTGCACGTTCTCGAAGAAGAGCACGACGAGCGCGAACACGCAGGTCGTCGTCACCTGGAGGATCGCGTTCAGGCCCGAGCCGCTGTTGAGGAACCGCTCGAGCTGGTTTACGTCCTCTTGGAGCATCGAGAGCGTCTGGCCGAGGCGGTGCTCCTCGAAGAACTCGATCTCGCGGCGCTGCATCGCGCGGTAGGCGTCGAGCCGCAGCCGGTGCTGCACGTCCTGCGCGAGCCGCTGGAACCCGAGCGAGTAGAGCCACTGGAAGAAGCTCTCGAACCCGAACACCACGACCGTGAGCACGCCGACCGCCACGAGTTGCAGGTTCGGGTCGTCGCCCCCGACGGCCCGGATGAACGCGGGCGGTTGCTTCGCGACGACGTCGATGAGCCACGCCGTGAGGAGCGGCGGCATGAGGTCGAGGATCTTGTTCGTGACGCTCGCCGCGCAGGCGGCGTAGAGCCGCCCTCGGAACGGCGCGAGGTACCCGAAGAGCCGCCGCATCGGCCGGTCCACGGGATCGAGCAGGCGGTACGCGGTGTCGGTCATGGGGCCCGCCGATCATCGCCCAACGCTGCCGCCCGCGTGCGAAGATCGCCCCGTTGAACTACCTCGCGCACGGCTTCCGCCACACGTCCGACCCCTGGTTCCTCGCGGGAACCGCGGCGCCCGACTGGCTGCGCATGATCGACCGGCGCCTGCGCATCTCCCGCGAGCGGGCCGCGGCGGCGGCCGACGACCCGGACCCGCGCGTCGCAGATCTCGCCCGCGGCGTGTTGCGCCACCTCGCCGAAGACGCGGCGTTCCACTCCTCCGAGGCCTTCCACGACGCAACGTCGGCCCTCGGGGCGCTCGTGCGCACGGCCGTCCGCGTCGTCCCGGACGGCGACCCGCGCGTGCTCCGCCCGTCGTTCGTCGCCCACCTGCTCGTCGAGACGCTCCTCGACGCCGAGATCATGCGCGACGACCCCGGCGCCCTGGATCGCTACTACGCAGCGGTCGCATCGATCGACGCCGATGAGATCCAGTCCGTCGCCGCGCACGTCACACCGATTCCCCCCGCGGGCCTCGCGGACCTCGTGCGCCGCTTCGTCGCGTCGCGATTCGTAGCCGACTACGCCGACGACGCGCGCCTGCTCCGTCGCATCGACGCCGTGTTCCGCCGCCTCCGCCAGCCCGAGGTCTCACCGTTCCTGCTCCCGACGATGCCGGAGGCGCGGCGAATCGTCCGCGAGCACGCAGTTGCGCTGCTCGTGCCGTCGGGATAGGTCTCTGCCTTCGGGATGGGGCAGACTTCCTCACTTCTCCGCCGTCCCGACGCGACATCGCCTCCCTCGCGAACGCCGTCTTGGTGGACTGCGACGAACGCCGCCGGTCGGCGCGGAGGTGGAATCGTGAGAAAGTCCGATCCGTCCCGGTGGCAATGACCTCGGTCACATCCGGGGCGGAGTGATCGGACTAGAGATGCGCCCGCGTGAACGTGATGGAGAACAGGTTCAACCTGGAGACGATGTCGAGCATCTCGCAGCCGCCCGTGCCTCTGGGCGTGCTGGCCGCGGCAACGCCCCGCGAGATCGAGACCGCGCTCCTGGACGAGCAGACGGACGAGATGCGGTTCGACGGCGACGTGTTCGGATTCACGGTCACGACACACTTTGCGTCACGCGTCTACGGTTTCGCCGACGAGCTCCGTGCCGCAGGGAAGAAGGTCATCCTCGGGGGGATACACGTGACCGTCCGGCCCGACGAGGCGATGCGTCACGCGGACGCGATCGTCACCGGCGAGGCGGAGGAGGTGTGGCCGACCGTCTGCGCAGATCTGCTCGCGGGCCGGTTGCGCCCGCGGTACGACGGGCACCCGACGCCTCCATCCCGGACGAAGCCGCTCGACTACAGCTTCTTCGGGAACCGGCGGTACCTCCAGCCCGCGTGCCTCTTCGCCACGCGAGGGTGCAACTTCCGCTGCTCGTTCTGCGTCAGTTCGCGGTTCCACGGGCCGTTCCGGCTGAAGCCGCTCGACGTTCTCGAGCGCGAGATCGACCAGTTGAGTGAGCTCCACCCGGACTCGTTCCTCCAGTTCACGGACGACAACCTGCTCGGTAACCGGGAGTACGGAACGGAAGTCCTCGCGCTGCTGCGCCGGAAACGTCGTCGGTTCGCGGCGATGGTCACGCTCGACCAGTTCTGCGATCGGGACCTCGTGCGGGAGGCGGGTGAGTCGGGGTGCATCGGCGTTGCGGTCGGCGTGGAGTCGATCGACGACGACAACTGCGCCTCGGTCAGCAAGTACCAGAACGTTGGACGCTCCGTCGCGGACGCGGCACGCTGGGCCGGTGAGTGCGGGATGCAGGTCGCGCTCCTGCTGATCCTCGGTCTGCCGCACGACACACCGTCACGCACCGCGCGCACATTGAGTGCTCTGCGCGAGATACCCGCCGCGATGTTCGATCTCCGGATACTCAGGCTGTTTCCCGGGTCGGACATGTTCGACACGATGCTGGCGCGCGGCGACGTGACGGACTGCTGGTGGCTCCGCGACGATCCGCTCCCGACGAATCACGTTCTTCCCAACCACCTGCGCGTCTATTTCCGACACCCGCACTTCAGTGCGACGGAACTGCAGCGCACGGCGCTTGAGATGACGCGCGACCTGAACCGGATGGACCCCGAGTCCGTCGCGCGCGCGCTCGAAGTGGGACGCCGGCGCGGCGATGCGGCGTTCGCGATGACGGCCCTGGCTGTCCGAGCGCGGTTCGGGTCCGACGCGAGCGATCTGCTCGAGCGTATGGACGCGACGACTTCAGCCGCGGTGGGGTGTGACGAACGCGATTCCCTCTTGAGGTTGTAATCACCCCTGCGGCAGAGTCTGGCACGGTCCCCACAAACTCACAAACGACGTCCTTGGCTGGACGCCGCCGCGCTGAGGTAACCGTGTCGCCTGGGGCGCCCCTCGGGACGGGGTGAAGTTACGAACTTCCCGAGGCACGACCCGTCACCTGGTTGTGGCCGAGCAGCTCCGTCGTAACGCGGTAGAGACGGCGTGAGTGCTCGAAACCGTCGCTGCGAGCCGCGGCCATTGCGGTTGCGGTGACGCGCCGGCGTGTGGGCCCATGCTCGTGCTGCGCGCGGTTCTCGATGCGGTGTGACGGCAGGGAGAGCGCACGTCGCGGCGGGGCGTGAGGAAGTTCGTAACTTCACCCCGGTCCCGGTGGACTACTTCGCCGGGAACGCGTGCGCGACCGAGTCGGTCGTCGCGCCCGAACGCACCGCGACGGTGACCGACGCGGCGCCGGTGAACGCCTCGGTGCGCGTGAAATCGTCGCCGCGGCGCGGGTCGATGACCGACGTCGTCAGCGCGCCCTGCGGCCACGCGCCCGGAAACACCGGCAACGCGAACCCGGCGGCTCCGTCCCCGGTGGCTCCCGCAGGGCAAGCGCCCTCGCGCACGGCGTCTGGAAGCACGCTCGACCACTGCTCGCGACGTCCGAGGAATTGACGGATCTCCGGTAGCATCCGCGGCCGCGTCCCGTAGGAGCCGACACCCATGCGCCCACGTTCACCGTCGCGTCTTGCGTCACTCTCTGCCCTCATCGCCGGAGTCGCAGCGTTCGCAGCGGCGTCGGCAGCGTCCCGAGCCGATGTGAGTGTCGAGATCGCGGGCGGCGACCGCGTGCTCGGCTCGATCGCGCCTGCGAACGAGATCGAGACGTATCTCGTCGCGGTCGCGCAGGGCTCGAAGCTGTCGGTCGCGTGCAAAGGGAAGAAGAGCAAGGGCGCGGCCGCGGCGGTCGTCGGCATCCGCGTGTACGACCCGGACGGCAGCGTCGTGGGCACCGTCGATCCGGCGAAGCGGGGGGCGAAGTTCAACCGCACGGCGCTCGTCACGGGCGTCTATCGCGTCGAGGTCTCGGGCAACGGCGCGGCGACCGGCGACTACGCGCTCTCGGTCAAGACCACGCTGCCGAAGAAGCTCCCGTTCACGGGCGATCTCGTCGGCGGGCTGACGTCGGTGACGCTGCCGCTCGATCGCGGCGTCGTCGGGCGCATCCACGTCGCGGCATCGAAAGGCTCGGCCGCGGTGCCGCGCTTCTCGCGACTGTTGCAGGACGACGTGGCCGTGCAGACGTTCCCCGCGCTGCCGGGGCCGAAGGCGGTCGATGACCGCGTGCTTGCAACGGCGCCCGCCACGGCGAACTACCAGTTGGAGTTGACCGACATCGGCCCCGGCGGCGCCGACACGCTCCCGTTCGCCGGGTACGCATCGCCGCGGCCTCCGAAACCCGCGCCGAAGCGGCGTCTCATCGACATCCGCGCCGCCACGCTCGGCACCGGCGGGATCGGAGGGTCCGTCGAGGGCGTCGTGCTCGGCCCCGAGGGCGGCGACGTCGTGGCGAGCGACCTGACGGGGCTGGCCGGCGCATCGGTGAGCATCCCGCCGGGCGCGCTGGGGTTCCCGTTCCCGATCCTCATCGGCACCGCGGCTCCGTTCGTGCCGCCTGGCGGCGCGGCGCCCGCGGGTCCGCCGGTCTTCTTCGGCCCCGACGGCCAGTCGTTCGCCAGCGACGTGACCGTCACGCTCCCCTTCGACGCGGCGGTGTTCGAGGGCGACGTGTCTCGGCTCGTCGTCTACGTGCGTGACGCGCAGGGAGCCGCCTCGGTCGTCCCGCCGCCGTACACGATCGACGCGGTCGGCGGCACCCTGTCGTTCCCGACGCCGCACTTCAGCGACTACGTGGCGGCCGTGCGGCGCACGTCGGCGAAGGACCTGAATGGAGACGGCTTCGACGATCTCGTCGTCACCGCGCCGAACGTGGCGGCGCAACGCGGTGCGGTGTACGTGTTCTTCGGCAGCGCGACGCCGCCGTCGGGCGATCTGCCGACGTCGAGGGCCAGTGCGTCGCTCACGGGCGACACGCCGAACGGCAACTTCGGCCGCGGTTACGCGGTCGGCGACTTCGACGCCGACGGCATCGCCGACCTCGCGACGGTGCTGAGCCCCGACGACCCATCGACCGACGGCATCCGCATCTACCGCGGCGGGCCGTCGTTCGCGAACGACCTGCGCGATGACGTGCGGATCGCCTTCCCCATCGCCGCGGCCGCGGGCGGCCAGGTCGGCATTGCGATGGACGCGGGCGACGTCACGGGCGACGGCATCACCGACCTGATCGTGGGCGACCCGGCGCCGACCGGCGGCCGCGTGTTCGTCATCCCCGGCGCGAAGGGGCTGACCGGCCGCGCGCTCAGCGACGCGTCGATCCCCAAGTTCAACGGCGTCGTGAGCGACGGCACGTTCGGCCGCGCGGTGCTCGCGGCCGACATGACAGGCGACCTCGTCGCCGACGTGATCGCCGGCGCGCCGGACGAGTCTGGATTCGGCACCAATCCGCGCGTCGTCATCTGGCCGGGCGGTCCGGCCGTCCTCACGAACCCGGGGCTGATCGACCCGAAGATCATCGCGGGCTTCGCGAGTTCCGACGGCTTCGGACAGGGCCTCGCGGCGGGCGACTTGAACGGCGACGGCGCGCCCGATCTGGTCGTCGGCGGGTGGCGCCGCACGGAGTCGGCGGTGACGCTCGGAGGCGCGGTGTACCTGTTCGAAGGCCCGATCCTGAACAACACCTCGGCGTCGGCGGCCACCCTCACGTCGCTCGCCGAGACGTCGTTCGAGTCGTACGGCCGCTGGATCGCGCTGCTCGACTCGACCAACATCGGAACGACCTCCTACCCGCTCGTCGTCTACGCGGGGAGCCCGGGGCGCGACACCGCGAACGGCACGGCGTCAGGCGCGGTGACCATCCTCGAGAAGGGCACGCTCGCGAGCGACGACCCGCCGCGCGCGCTCCTTCCCGGCGAAGCCGCCGACGACACGTTCGGTCACGTCTTCCCGCCGATCGACTGGAACGGAGACGGTCGCCTCGACCTGATCGTCGGCGCGCCGTCGGCGGTGAACAGCGCGACGTCGTCCGGTCGCGTGTACGTCTACCTCGGCCCCGCGCGTCCCACTACGCCGCACGCCCGAATCCTCGGCCCGGCGACGGGGAGCCTGCTCGGCCTGCGCTGACGCCGGGCCTCGCTACTTCGCCGGGAAGTCGTGCGAGACCGAGTCGGTCGTCGCTCCCGAACGCACCGCGACGGTGACCGACGCGGCGCCGGTGAACGCCTCGGTGCGCGTGAAGTCGTCGCCGCGGCGCGGGTCGGTGACCGACGTCGTCAGCGTGCCCTGCGGCCACGCGCCCGGAAGGACCGGCAACGCGAACCCGGCGGCGGAACTCGTCACGGCGCGGCCCGGATCGGGGAAGCGGGACTCGCTCCCGTTCAGGACCTGCACGCCGCGAATGGCGTCGAACGCGAGCACCCACGTGCCCTGCACCTGCTGCGTGCCGCCCGTGTCGGTCCAGCGGACGGCGACGCGGCCGTCGATCGCGATCGGCGCCCGCGACGGCTGACCGTCCACCGTGAACCACACGCGCGTCGTCACGTCGCCGAGCGTGTCCGAGTGCCGGGTGAGCACGTATGACGCAACGCCGCTCGACGTCTCGATGCGCGCGTAGCGGACGACGTCGTCGAGACGCGGAATGCCCGCGGTCGGCATGCCGACGCCCGCGGCGGGGCCGTCGAACGCGTGCGCGTCGTCGAGCGTCGTGTCGGTCGCCTCGCCCGGGGCGGGGCAGTCCTCGACGATCGACCCGGACCACGGACTCGTCGGCGGCGCGGCGGGTTCCGGCACGGGCAGAACGCCGTCGGCGTCGGGCGCGGACCGCGTGTGGTCGAGCAGCCAACCGCCGCTGCCTTGCCACGCCGCCACGGCGTGGGCGTCCTCGGGCAGCGCGGGGAACGTCACGGCGTCGGGCGCGGCGGCGCGGGGCGGCGTCACGGTGATCTTCACGCGTCCCTTGCCGGCGGGGCATCCGAGCTCGTAGTTGCCCGAGACGGGCGCGGAGAGCCCGGCGCCCGTCAGCGCGACCATCTCCGCAGAGTCCGGCGCGAAGACCTGGGCGACGGACTCCTCGGGGCGCCGGAAGCTGACGGTCGTCGTGTTCGAACCGCGCAGCGTGAACGTGGACCCCGCGGCGGCGGGGATGACGACCCCGGCGCGGCCCGCAACGACCGTGGCCGTGCGCTTCGCCGTCCGCTTGATCTGCGTCCGCGCCTCGTACTGCGCCCCGTGCGCCGTGAGCGTGCCGATCTCGAACCGCCACGTGCCGGACTGCGACGCTCGGAACGGACCCGCGACGACCTCGCCGCCGACCTGCCGGACGTTCGCCGCCACGCTTGCGGGGATACCGTCGGGGTCGAACACCCGCAGGTTCACGTCGTCGTTCGTGGCGTGCGTGGTGTGCAGACGGATGCGGAACGTCTCGCCGCGGAGGAGTTGGATCTCCGCGATCTGCCGGTCGTAGCAGTTGAGGAGCGTGCCCGAGACGGTGTCGCCGGGACGCACCGGCAGCACGCCTTCGGCCGCCGACGCACCGGTCATGACCGACGAGACCAAGAGCGTGGTGACGCCGACCGCGAGGGCGATCTGAGTTCCGCGACGACCTGTGGCTCGGGCGAATCGGGGCGAGGCGTTCATGGCGGCTCCTGTGGCTTCCGCATCAGCCACGGGGCGGATACTACCCGCCTTCCGCACTTGCGATGTCCCCGCCTGAGAAACCACCGCCTTCGACGTTGCGTCGCGCAGCATCCGGGCGTGAGCGCCGATCCCGCGACCCCGCCCGTCCTCGCGTTCGGCGTCGAGCCGTCGGACCGCCGGTTCCGGCTCCGCCTCGCTCGCTACCCGGCGCTCGCCGACGCGATCGGGGCGTTCGTCGGGCGTCGCGACACCGCGGTGGCCACGCGTCTCCTCGACATCGGCTGCGGTCGCGGCCGGACGCTCCGCTACGTCGAGGCGCTGCCGGGCGGCATCGCGGAGCGGGTCGAGTGGGTCGGAGTCGATCTCGACCCGCGCCTGCCGGAGCGTCTCCACCACCGCGCGCGGTGGCACGCGGCGCTGGCCGACATCTCCCACGGCCTGCCGTTCCGCGACGCCGCGTTCGACGTCGTCGTCTGCGAGCAGGTGATCGAGCACCTCGACGATCCGGCGGCGGCGCTCTCGGAGATGGCCCGCGTGCTGCGTCCGGGCGGACTGCTCGTCGTCGGCGTGCCGACGTTTCCCCCGGGCGTCGCGGCGCTCCGGGACCTCGCTGCGTCAGTCGTGTCGCGCGACGACGCGAAGCATGGCCACGGCCATGTGCAGACGTTCTCGGCCGTCTCGTTCCGTCGCCTCGTCGAGCGGACCGGCGCCTTCGAGATTGAACGCCTGCGGGGCTTCCGGTCGGCGTCGGGGGGCGTGCTCGCGCCGCTCGAGGACCGTCGGTGGTGGTGGCGTCTGAACGGGGTCATGCTGGGCGCGTTCCCGTGGTTCGCCGCCGAGGTGCAGGTCGTCGCGCGGAGATTGCCGTGAAACCCGCGCGTCGCTCGCGGGTTCCTTCGTCCATGCAACTGCGCTCGCGCTGGGTGACGCTCGGATTCGTCGCGGCGCTGCTGCTCCCGATCGTCGCTTCCGTTGCCACTCCACGCCCCGCGTGGTCGCAGGATGCGCCCGTCACGCCGTCGGAGTGGGCCCCGCAGCAGTTCGGTGTCCAGATTCCGATGCGCGACGGCAAGTCGCTCGCGGCCGACGTCTACCTGCCCGCGAAACCGGGTCGTTATCCGTCGATCGTCATCCAGACGCCGTACGACCGCACGCGGCACCGCCTCGCGCTCGGCGGCGGCCAAGGTGGGTTCGGCGGCGGCGACGTGATCTCGGGGATCTCCGACCGCGAGCACTACGCGTACGTCGTCGTGGACTGGCGCGGGTTCTACGGGTCGAAGTCGGCGGGCGGCCTCGCTTCGGGGCGTGTCGGCGGCCTCGGGAACGACGGGTACGACGTCGTCGAATGGACGGCCGCGCAGACGTGGAGCGACACGAAGGTCGGAACCTGGGGCCCGTCGGCCCTCGGCATGGTGCAGTTCCAGACCGCCGTCGCGGCGCCTCCGCACCTGGTCTGCGCGGTGCCGCTCGTCGCCGTCTACGGGTACCGCTACGAGGACTACTACGCGGACGGCGTCTTCCGCGAGCACCACGTGGCGTCGCACGACCGGCTCGGCTTCGGAACCGGCGGTCGCGTGCGCGACGCGCGCGACCCGGCCGGCGCGCTCTACCGCCTCGCGAGGATGACCGAGCGTCCGCAGTCGATGAACGTGCCGATGCTCCTCATTTCCGGGTGGTTCGACCACTCCACGAAGCGCACGATCGAGACGTTCCGGACGATCCTGTCGCAGGGCGGCCCGAAGGCCCGCGACGGGAGCCGCCTGCTCGTCGGACCGTGGCATCACACGGCGGTGGACCTCGCGCAGCAGGGCGACCTGCAGTTCCCGCTCGCGTCGGGTGAGTCGTCGGCGACGGCGCTGGCGTTCTTCGACAAGCACCTGCGCGGGATCGGCACCGGCGGGTTCGCCGACGGCGAGCGCGTGCGGTTCTGGCGGGCGGGAGAAGAGACGTGGGTCCGCGTCGCAGATTGGCCGCGGCCGGGCACGACGTCGCAGACGCTCACGCTCCACGCCGACGGCACCATCTCCGCCGCGCCCGCGAAGGACGACGAGCCGGCCCGCTCGTTCCTCGACGACCCGGAGAGCCCCGTGCCGACGATCGGCGGAGCGAACCTCCCTCTCGGCGGCCTCCTGCCCGGTCCGCGCGACCAGAAGACGATCGTCGCCCGGCGGGACGTGCTCGTCTACACGACCGAGCCGCTGGCCGATGCGATCCGCATCGAGGGGGCGTCGAGCGTCACGGTGAGTGTGCGGACCGACGTGCCCGACACCGACGTCGCCGTGCGACTCTGTCAGGTACTCGACGACGGCCGGTCGATCCTGCTCGCCGACAGCATCGCCCGAGCGTCGTTCCACGCGGGGCGGAACATGGGCTCCGGCGACGCGACGGACGCGCCCGGCCGCGCGTTGCTCGAACCCGGCGAGCCGCGGCAGGTCACGGTGTCGCTGCCTCCGCTGGCCCTGACGATCCCGAAGTTCGGGCGGATGCGCGTGATCGTCGCCGGCACGAACTGGCCGCGGTTCGAGCGCAACGGTCACACGGGGTCCGAGTCGTTCGATGCGACCACGGCCGTCGCGGCGAAGGTCGAGGTCCTGCACGACGCCGCACACCCTGCACGGATCGTGCTGACGATCGCGCCGACTCCGCCGGTCACCCCCGCGTCGCCTTCCGCACCGGCGGCTCCGAAGTGACGTCCAAAGAAGTCCTCGCCTGGCTCGGCCGCGCCGACGTCTACGTGCTCGACCAGTGGATGCGCGGGCGGCTGCGGCCCCCGATTCGGCTCCTCGACGTCGGCTGCGGCGACGGTCGGAACCTCGAACCGTTCCTGCGGGCGAGGGCCGAGGGCGGCTACGAGATCCACGGGATCGACGCGTCGGCCGAGGCGGTCTCGAAGACGCGCGCGCTGGCCGCGGCTTTGGCGCCGTCGGCGCCGCCGGCGAACTTCCGCATCAACGGCGCCGAGGATCTCGATCCGCTGCGCGACGGCACGTTCGACGCCGTCCTCTGCATCGCCGTGCTGCACTTCGCGCGCGACCGCGCCCACTTCGACGCGATGCTCCGCGGCCTGTGGAGCGTCGTCCGCCCGGGCGGGCTGCTGTTCGTGCGCCTCGCGACGAAACCGGGCCCGGGGATCGCGGCGGTCCCGCTCGGCCACGGGCGCTACAAGCTCGGTGACGGGTCGGAACGATTCCTCGTCGAGGAGAGCGATCTGGTAATCGCCACGACGTCGATGGGTGCGACGCTCCTCGACCCGCTGAAGACCGTCCAGGTCGATGGTCAGCGCGCGATGACGACGTGGGTCCTGCGCCGACCGGGTTAGTTCGGTGGCGATGGACGACGACAACTGAAACGTAGGTCCGCGGCGCCCGTGTACCCGATCGTCGGGGGTCTTCCGCTCCCGAAACCCGAGGTGAACATGACTTCGCGCCGCCCTTCGATCCTCGCCCGTGCCGGGGTCACCGCCGCAGCGGCCGTCGCCGCAGTGGCCGCGCTGTGCTCGTGTTCGTCGCTCTCGAAGACCGAGGTCGAGACGCGGCTGCTCGCGTTGCCGAAGAACGAGCGGGTCCGCGACGTCGGGATCGAACGCAGGTCGATGACGATCCGCATCGACGGCGCCGATGTCGCAGCGGAAGTGACGGTGTTCCGCGCGCCGTCGCAGTCCCCGGACGCGGCGCGCCGCAGACCGGTGCTGCTCGTCCACGGAACGCCCGGCTCGTTGTTCACGTGGACGGACGTCGTCTTCGGGAAGACCGGCGCGGGCGGCGTCGCTGAACGCGGACTCGCGGCCGACTTCGACGTCTACGCGATCGACGTCGTCGGCCACGGCACCACGCGCACCGAGGCGCCGCCGGTGACGTTCCAGAAGTGCGCGGACTGGGTCGCGGGGGCGATCCGCGGGCTGGGGATCGGCCCGGTGCATCTCGTCGGCAACAGCTACGGCGGCGAGTTCTGCTGGCGCGCGGCGGTGGATCATCCCGAACTCGTGCAGTCGCTCACGTTGCTCGACTCGTCCGGGTGGAAGCGGCCGGACGACGGCTGGCTGCCCGAGGAAGTCGCGATGCGCGAGATGTCGCTCGCGCCGATCGGGTACCTGTTCTCGTCGGCGGAGAAGGTGCGCGGCGCGCTCCAGCCGCACTTCCCGTATCCGGTGACCGACGATCAGGTCGCCGAGTGCGACGCGCTCTGCCGCAACGGCGACGGCTGGAAGGCCATGGTCTCGCTCGCCCGCGACGAGAACGGAACGCGGGAGCATGAGATCGCGGCGATCACCCGGCCGACGCTGCTCCTGTGGGGCGCGGACGACATCGCGTTCCCCGTGGAGCGCGACGCGAAGCGGTTCGCGGCGTCGATCGTTGGGTCGGTGCTGCACGTCCTCCCGAAGTGCGGCCACTACCCGCAGGAGACGCTCCCGGGCGACGTCGCGGCGCTGCTCCGCGGCCACTTCCTCGCGCATCCATGAACGGCGCGATCGAACTCCGCGAAGGCGGACGCCTCTGGAAGCTCGTCAACTACGCGATCCTGCAAGGCGCGTGGTTCGGGTGCGTGCTGGGCGCGGCGGCCGATGCGCTGTGGGTTGCGTGGCTCTCGGGGGCGACGGCGCTGGCGCTGCACCTCGCGCTGTTGCGCGACTGGCGTTCCGACCGGATCGTGGTCGGCGCGGCGCTCGCGATCGGCGCCGTCACCGACACGATCGTGCGCGGCGTCGGTGCGTTCGACGCTCCGAGTGACCCGTTGCCCGCGCCGTTCCCGGTCACGTGGCTCCTGCTCCTGTGGGCAGTCTTCGGAACGTCGATCCGACACTGCATGGGCTGGCTGCGCGGACGTTACGTCGTCGCCGCCGTGTTCGGCGCGGTCGGAGGGCCGCTCTCGCTGATGGGCGGCGCGCGACTCGGCGCGGTGACGCTCGCCACCGATACGCGACTCGTCTGGTTCGCGATCGGGCTCCAGTGGGCAGTTGCGATGCCGTTACTGGCGTTCGTCGGCGAGCGCGTCTCGCCTGCTACTTCTCCGTCTTCACTCCGCGCACGATGAACTCCGGGAGCTTGTCGCGCAGCGTGCGCGGCGCGCCGCCGTACTCGGCGAAGAGCTTCTGCGCGTTGCGTTTCAGGTTGCCCAGGCTTCCGCGGAGCGCTTCGCGGATGTTCGACTCGCCGTCCGGCACGCCGTCCATGTCGAAGCCGTAGACGCGCGCCAGTCCGAGCCCCGCGAACGCGCCGTCGTGCGTCTCGAACGGCACGAAGACGTCCTGCCCGGCCATCCAGTAGAAGTCCTTGCTCGGCGACCAGATGTCGGACCTCACCAGGCCGTCGGCGCCGACGCGGTTCAGGATGCGCAGGTCGCAGTCGTAGTGCGAGTACGGGAAGGGAAGGTCCGCGCGGAACTCGATCCGCAATAGTCCGCGCCGACGTTCGCCGGGTACTTCGTGTAGTCGTTCTCGGCCGACTTGATCGCTTCGAGGTCGGCGAAGAACACCGTCGCGCCCTGCTGGAAGAGGCGCGACGCGTCGATCGACGTCCAGGGCTCGGTGCCCTCGCAGTCGGCGGGAAACGGGGCCGTGTGGAGGACGCCGTCGCGGTCGTGGTCCTTCCCCGGGTCCCACTTCGCGCTCGTCAGAAACTCGTCGCGCCCGAGTTGCAGGAGGTCGTCGCCGCACAGCGTCCAGATGTCCGCCCGTTGCGACTTCAGCGCTTCGAGCCAGGCATCGCGCGCCTTCACGCCGTCCTTCGATGTCCCGAACTCCCGGCACCGCATTAGCAGGTCGCCGAACGTCTCCGGCTTGAGGTCCGCCGCAAGATCCGCAGCGGCCGGCGCCTTGAACCGCATCGACGCGAGGGCCCGCATCCGCTTCGCGATGTCCACCGGTTGCGCGTCGGCGTCCTTCTTCGGGTCCGTCCGCGTTTCCGGCGCCAGCCAACGCACGTCGAAGACGTCGCGGACCATGTCGTCCCACGTGCCCTCGCGCGCCGACTCCGCGCCGTCGTCCGCCGCGACTGCGACTGAAACCGCGACTGCGAAGAGTCCGACGACGATCCCGACACTCTGCAATCGCGTAACCCGCATGGGGGATACCGTACCGACGCGGGACAATTTTTTGTCCCGCGCAATTCGTTAACCCGGATGAGGCCTCTCCACGTCGCTCAGGCGACCGCGTTGAGCGGGGTCTTGGCGTTGCGGCGGCCGACGATCTGCCAGTAGTACGGAGGCGCGCTGCCCACGGAGGCGGACAGGGTCCGCTGGAAGACGAGCC
>JAIOPE010000053.1 GCA_021414065.1 Planctomycetota bacterium | reverse complement strand
CGATCGGCCGCCTGCCCGGCTGGATCGCCCACTGGAAGGAACTCCGCGACGATCCGAAGACGCGCATCAACCGCCCGCGCCAGATCTACACGGGCGCGACGCTGCGTCGGCTGTAGCTCGAACTCGCTCCCGTCACTTCTTCGCCGACGCCCGCTTCCTCTGCAGTACGCGGGCGTCGAGCGGAGACAGATACGGCACGCCGGTGGGTCCCATCCCGGATGGTCCCATCGGCGTGCCGTCCTGCGTCATGGACCTGCGCGGCGGGGCGGGCGGCTCGGGCGAGTTGGTTCCGGTGTCGGACAGAGCGTCCGGTCCGCCGCCGAGTTGCGTGCCGTAGGGGTCGATGAACATGTCGGCGAGTTGGGTCGGCGAGGCGCCGGCGCGGTCGCCGTCCACGCTCGCTTCCGTGGGTCCCACGGGCACGGTGTGTCGGCGGGGCGGCGCCCACCCGACGCGCTTCTGCTGATCGCGCAGCGCCGCGGATCGTGCTGCGTCGTCGTCTGCGGGTGTCGGTCCCGCTGCGACCGCACCCGGCGCGATTCCGTCGGCGTGCGCGGATGCTGCGAGCGCCGGGTCAGGAACGGCCGTTGCCGAGACCGCCGCGGCGAGGATGGGCGACGTCGGCGCCGGAGCGCGCGTGGCCGCACGGAAGTCCGGTAGCCCGTGGGGCACGGCCGAGATGTCCGGCCGTGCGTCGTAGCGAGAGAGCGCAGGCGCGTTCTGGGCGATCAGGGCGCTTGCATGGACGGCGCTCGGAGCGACGAAGTCGGCCGACGCCGGGACGTCTACGAAGACGTCGCCGCCGTCGTCAGCCCACGCCGGAGCGGTGCCCGTCGCTGCCGCGATGGTCACGAGGTCCGCGTCTTCCAGGCGCTGGACTTCGTGGCTGAACGCAATGGGGACGCAGGCGGCGATCGCACACAGGTGGTACATCAGGTCGAAGTGCGAGAGGCTTCCGAACGTGCTCGAAACGAGGAACGCCGTCATCGACGCCTGGATTGCGGTGCACAGGGTGCCGAACCACGCGAGTCGCGGGTCGTCCCGCAGCTTCAGTTCCTTTCGGACGCGGTTCAGCGTGAACCACGCAGTCCCCACGAGCGTGAGGTAGAGCAGCAGGCCCGTCACTCCGAGGGCCGACGAGAGATCCAGGTACGTGTTGTGGATCTCCATGTCGGGCATCGTGACCGGGCGGGGGAACTTGTGCGACTGCGAGTAGAAGTTCTTCGGGCCGATGCCGGCGATCGGGTGCTCCGCCGTGATGTGCGCCGCAACGCCCCAGGCCTGGATTCGGAGCTGTGCCGACATGTCGGACTTGCTCGCGTCGCCGATGCCGCCGATGCGGTCGGTGTACTCGGCCGGCGCGAACGCGAAGAACAGGACCGCGAGGATCGGCGCGGCGACGAACATGGAGAAGAAGCGGGCCCGGCTGTGCCACACGATCACGGCGCCGGCCGCCGCCATTCCGAGGAAGCCGCCGCGCGAGTACGTGCAGATGACTGCGACGGCCGTGAGCGCCGCGGTCGCCCACAGCGCGAGGCGACGCCACTTGATCGTCTCGTTGAGGGCGAAGTGGACCGCGAACGGAAGCGCGATCGACAGCGCGATCGCGTTCTCGTTGTTCCCCGACATCAGCCCGCCGATGGCCTGCAGTTGCTTGCCGCCGCCGGTCAGCACTCCGTGGATGCCGAGCTTCGTGCCGTGGAAGAGCAGCGAGCCGGCGATTGCGACGACGACCCACTTGAGACGGTCCTTCGTCGTGCAGAGTCCGGTCGTGACGAGACAGATCAGGAAGATGCGCGAGATCTGGATCAGGCCGTCCATCGCGGCGTCGCGGTTCATCGCGAAGTACGTGCAGTTCGCCCACCAGGCCCACAGACCGAGAGTCAGCCACGTGATCGGCGTCCACCGGAAGAACTGGAACCGGAGCTTCACCACGAGTCCCACGAACAGCGCGACCGCCGTGTAGAGCCCGAAGCTGATGTAGCCGACGCCCCAGGCCATGTCCTGCGGCCGCATGTAGGAGAGCCAGCAGTACCCGAGGAGCCCGAGGAAGGGCGACAGGAACGCCAGCGGGATCGCCAGGGAGGCCAGGGCGACCACGATCATCCCGCGCATCGTTCGAACTCCTTCACCCGTCCCGCGTCCATTCTCGTGGACGCTTCCCGGGCGCGGCGTCGAGACATCTCGACGCCCGGCGCCCCGGACGGGTTTCGACAGGACCGGATCGCGAGGGGTGTGCCGCTCGTGTCTCGAATTGACAGCGTCCGGCCGGGCGACGTCCCGACGCGAACGCGATTCGAGGCTGAGCGGTCCCCTCGCGGTCAGGTACAGGTATGCTCATCGGTACGGAGACCTCCATGACGCGAGCGAAACGAGTGCGGATCTGGTGCGGGACGGCGGCGATCGCAGGATGCCTCGCGATGGGCTCGCCCGACCCGTCGCTCGTGGGCGCTCCCGGCGAGTGGCCGGGGGCCGTGACGAGCGCCTTCGCCGCGGACCCGAGCCCGCTCCCGCGGTTCCTCGAGTCGATCCAGGTCGGTCCGGCCTCCGAGTTCCGGCTTGCGGTCATCCACCCGATCTTCGTCACGCAGACCGAGATCCCCGCCGCGGCGCCGCCGCGGGAGACCCCGGACCCCGCCGTGCGGCCCCTGCCGCAGTCGTGGGCTGCGACGCCGCGCGACGCGATCGGCGTCGAGCCGTCCGTGAGGGAGGGCCGCGGGTTCGCGCGCGTGACCAACTTCGGCCTGCGCCCGCTCTGGGCCTTCCCGGGTGACGTGCTCCGTCTCGCCGACGGCGACTACGTGGTTCGATCGGATGCGCTGGTCGCGGTCGGCAAGCCCGACGACGTACCCGTGTTCCGCGTGGCCACACTCTCCGGGGACGAGAAGGACGCGCTCGATCCGCGGTGGGTCGGTTCGCTTCCCGGCCCGGCGCTCCTGTGGACGCTGTTCTCCGGCGGCAAGGACAAGCACGTCACGCAGGCCTGCGCCGACCATGCCGCCGACGCCGGACTCGCCACCGCGCGTCGATCGCCGGTCGAACTCGCTCGCGGCGCGAAGATCGCCGCGCGGGTGGGGGAGTACCGCACGAAGCTCGCGGCGCTGCCGAAGCCGGCCGCTGCGGGGCGCCGGGAGTGGGCGGGTTACGCCGTCGTTCTCGACGGTGCGTTCGCGGGCGTCGAGGTGTTCGCCAACGCGAGGGAGTTCGCCGCGGCGTGGCCGTCTCGCATCGAGGGCATCGCCGTCGAATCAGCTCTTGCCGAGATCGACGACAACGTCTTCGACACCGACCTCGCCGCGCCGACCGACCCCGACCGCCACACGGCCCTCGTCAAGGACGCGATCCTCGCGCTCTACGGACTCGAACCCGAGTCGAAGCGCGTTCCCGGCCTCGGGAGCGTCCTCACGCTGAAGAAGGACAACGACCTCGGCCGCGCCGTCATCGACGAGTCCGCCGCGCCGCAGCACATCGTCTGGGTCCGCGACCCGGCCCACCGCCGCAGCACGAGCGACACCCCCGAGGCCCCGCTGTCCCCCGGCGTGATCGACCGCAAGGCCCGCCCGACCGAGGCCGAGAAGCGATGGCGAGAGCGCCGCGGGAAGGCGGGGGAGTAGGCGAGGACGACCAGAGCGCCGGTCTGCCGCGCTCGGCCCGAGACGGCGCCGCACAAGCGTCCCGGCCCGAGACATCAGTTCCCGTTCGGTATCAGCGCTGACCAGGAGTCGAACCGCGCGCCCCCTGCGCCGGCGCTGGCCGACTGCGGGCAGCGTCTCGCGCGAGGAGCGCTTGACGAGTGCGTCAGTGCGCGCACGATCCTCCTTCAGCTCCTGCGCTGCGTCGCGGGTTGGGTCCAACGCCGTAAGCCGGGCAATGATCTCACGCTCAAACTCATCGGCGTCGAGGAACTCGAACCACTCAGTGCCATCCACTGAGATCCGACGTCCCGCGCACGCGTAAATCCGATTCACCGGAGCCGCTGCGGTGAACTGATTGACCCGGTCGCGGCACCATCCCTCGACCGGACTCCTCTCCCGGAGTTCGGCAACGGGCATTCCGCGCCAGTGGATGTCACGCACCTCGAGCGTGCCTGTCGCCACAGGGCCGTCGATTCCCATTGCCGTGGGTGTGCTCGGCTTGGCGTCGCGCGGCAACCACACCCGCCTCGGCAGCTTCCAGTCGTACCCGATGCAGACGAAGCAGATCGCTGCGGCCGCGACGCTCGTGATCAGCAGTCCGAACGCCAATCGCCGTAGCCAACCGGGCCGCGTTCTGAGTGGGCGCAACTGCGCGGATGGTCGCAGTCGAGGTCGTTCCTTACTTCTCACGTTCGCTCCGCCCGCGTCGTCCAAGCGCGCGGCCCGTGGTGGGGGAGTTAACTTCGATGCGCGTCGCCGTCGCCGCGAGGGCGAGCGAAGCTCGCGCACCGCGTCCCCGCGGCGAGTTTGTGTTCGATGTTCGTCGGCCGACAGCGCTGTACGTCCCATCGGGGCCGCGGGGAGATGGCGAAGCGACTTCGTTCGGAACTGATGCCTGCGCTCGCCTCACTGGTACCGCTCCATCCTGTGGCGAGACGAGCCCACGGGCGAGTGCCGTACGAACCAGGCTCGCCCTTTGCTCACGTCGAGGATGACGTCGAACTTCCGAAGCAGGCCGCGGCCGATGTGCTGCGTCGCAGAGCACTCTGTTGTCGGCCCCTCGACCACCTGCACGACCCCGGGGTCCACGACACTGTCGCCAAGCACGACGGGCACCGTTAGGCGCCCGCGCGACCAGCGGACCGACTGCCCGGCGGTCATCGCGGACATGCTGCGATCCTCGACCGACAACGAACCAGTCGCCAGCGCGTCGCCGGGAATCGCAATCGTGGCGTCGCTTCCCGTATCGATGGCTAGATCCACAGCCTGAGTTCCGAAGTACACGGACACCCACGGAACCCCGCTCCGCAGCCGCAACGGGACGGATGCATCCGATCCGCTCGGCGTCCATTCCGGAAGAAGCACGATCTCTCGTCTCCCAACGCTCACCCGGACCGGGCCACACGCGAGGAACGCCTCTGCTCCGATGATCATGTCCGCATCCGGCACGACGCGCCGGATTCCGTCATCGACAACCGCAACGACTGCGCCATCGGCAATCCAAATAGCGGACTTCATGCCCTCCACTCTGACGAGCTCGTAGTCGCTACCGCTCATCAGTCCGACCCCGCGCACCGTGCCCACGGATCGAGCCTGAGCGCGCTGGCGGGCCTGCGGCGTCATCGCCGGTCGCGTCCATCCGGTATCGACAACGACGCGCATGGCGGGATCGGCGCCGACCTTGCAGGAGAAGGGCACCGGTCTCCCGGCCGCGTCGAACGTAGCAATCGTCGAATGTCCCGTCCGGTCCGGCCATCGAATCTCGCAGTTCCCCGATCGGCAGCCCACGCCCACGAGACAGACAAGTGCACACGCGGAGAGAGTGCTGCTGCTCACGGCGCTGCCGACGCCGCGAGAGCGATCGAGTCCATCGAACCGTGTCCCGCCGGGGCGCTTGTGATCGATGTCCGTCGGCCGACGGCGTTGGACGTCCGGCTGGAGAGCGTGCGCCTCGTCTCGCGGGCCATGGCGCTGCAGAGGTCGAAGGATGCGGCGGTGGCCGAGCTGCCGTCGTTGATCGCTGAGATGCGCCCGAGAGAGTCGCGCGCCGCGTTCAGGTCCAGGTCGGCCGAGTCGCTCCAGGCGCAGGACACGGTCCTCCCCGTCGTCCCGAGCGGGTGAGCGCCCTGGACCTCCGTGTGCACACGGCTGACGCTGTCGAAGATCAGGTTCACGATCGGGTCGTCGTCCTTCGCCTGGTTCAGGCGACTGCGCGCATCGTACGGGAAGTCCTCCGCCGCGTCACCGCTGACGCCGGTGCCGAGGTGGCGGTCAACGGGCGAGTCCCCGACGGACAACTCCTCAAGCTAACCCGGTCCCCAGGGGACACAGCCCGCGGACCCGGCCCCTCGTTCAGCGGAGGAGATCCCCGAGTTCCTGCGCCCATGGATCCCGCACGATGGAGCCGGGCGGGACGCGCCGCAGGAGTCGCTGAACCGTGTCGGATCGCACGCCCGTCGCGTGCACGGCGGCGACGAGTCGAACGCGTGCGAACGTGTGCCCGGCCCGGACCGCTGCCCAGGCGAGGTCCTCCGCGATCGGTGCGGCGTCCGGCCCCACATGTCCAGGACGACGTTCGCGACGCGGCACCAAGTTCGTTCCGCGGGCGGCAGGTCGGCCTCCGTCAGCCCGGGTGGCGACATCCAGCCGAAACTCCCCGGAACGACGGCCAGCTCCCGACGCAGCGTCGCCAGCGCCGCGTCCCGGTCTCCGGCCGCCGCCAGCACGTCCGCGGCGGCGACGCAGGCGGACCCCGTCTCGGTCGCACGGGCTGCGATGTCCCGGGCCGCAGTCACCGCCCGCGCGGGAATCGGGAGCGTACGCGCGGCCAGGTGCAGCGCCGCAGCGAGCCGTTCACCGGTGCCGCGCAACCCGCGTTCGGTGATCTCCGCGATGTCGGCCGGCAGCGCGGCGCCCTTGCGCGCCGCCGCGGCGAGCGCGAACACACCGGCGTCCCGTACGTCGTCCCGTTCGGAGCGGGCCGCGGCTGCGAACGTCTCGACGCTGCCCGCCGCATCGAACTCCTCGAGCAGGGCGATCGACCCGCGGGCGACGCGGGCGTCGGCGTCGGCCGCCAGGGACCGAAGCACGGTGAGGGTCGCATCGCAAGGCGGCGTGTCGTCCTGCAGCATCCACCCGGAGAGCGCCTCGACGTGCAGGGGCGGGGAGCGTTCGCCGAATCCGTTCGCGCGCTCGATGACTGTCAGAGCGCGGGCGCGGCAGCGCGCCTCGCGTCGGTCGGCTGTCGGCACGAGGTCCGCGAGGAACTCCGCGTGGTCGCCGAACGCGCTCACGGTGCCGGCGGCACGGTGTGTCGCGCCCTGGACCCAGGCGCGGACGCGCGTGCGAGTTGCGTCGTCGGGGGGGCCCGCCGCCGCGATGGCATCCACCGCGAGGCTCCCCAGATCGTCATCGAGGAGCGCCAGCAGTTCGGGGAGGACCGCCCGCGCGCCCGGCCCGAGCGCCCGGGCTGCGCGGACCGCGCCGACGCGCGTGCTTCGCTCCGCGGAGCGGAGGCCGGCGCCCACGAACTGCGAGAAGCCGGGAGGCAGCGCTCCGATCTCGCCGATCGCAGTTCCGGCGAACAGCGTGACCTCGACGTCGGGATCAACCAGGAGAGGCGCGATGGCCGCGGCGAGCGCGGCATCGCGAGAGTCGCTCCGGAGGTCGCCGAGTTGCGCGGCGGCGGTCCGTCGGACGCGCGCGTCCGGATCCCCCAGAAGGCGTAGCGCGACTGGTTGTCCGTCCGACGACCGCAGGTGGGGCCACGCCCAGGACGCCGCGAGACGCACGTCCGCGTTGGGATCGTCCGCGCACGCGGCGACGTGCGGTGCGAGCGACGCATGCTCCGTCTCCGCGGCCCAGCCGAGGATCTCGGCCGCAGCCGCCCGGTGTGCGGCGTCGCCGTCACGCAGGGCCGCTGTGAGCGGCGGTACCGCACGCTCCCATCGGCCCTCGAGTCCAGCAGAGTACTGGTGCCACGGGCTCCGGCCGCGCACGCAGGACGCGATGGCCAGTCGCGCGAACTCCTCCTCGGCTCCGGGAATCGCAGCGATCACGTCGAGCGCATGGTCGCTCCCGTCCGTGCCGCTCGCAGCCCACGCCGCGAGGTGCGGCACGGCAGACGCGGCGTCCTCGCGCCACGACTCGAGCCAGCGCAGGATGGACGCGCGACGGGCGGGTCCGCAGCCGACGTCGGCGGCTTCGGCCGCAAGCTCCGCCGCCGTCGCCGGCGATTCCGGGCCGATGGCACACAGGGCGTCGTCGAGCGAGCGGGCGATGGCGTCCCCGTCACGCCCCTGCACGATCGAACCCGTCCACCTGGCAACCCGAAGAGCCGGCGCCCAGCGGCGCGCGGCTCGCCCGCAGCCTGCGAGCACGTCCGCGCGAAGCTGAACCTCGTCGGCGGGAGCGGTCGCCACGCCCGACCCGACCGCATCCACGACGGCCGCCGGCACGTCCGACACCGCCGGGCGCCCTCCCTCTCGGCCGAGCGCAGACGCCATCGCCGCGAGGCGCGCCGCGCGCTCGGCGGCCGGCGCGTGGTCGAGGTCCCGCGAGAGCCGCCGGAGGATCCGCTCGTGATCCGGTCCGTCACTCCACCACGCGGAGATCGCGTCGAGGGTCCTGACGGCAGCGGTGCGGACGTCCGGAGACGGATCGTCGAGCAGGACGAGCAGCGACTCGAAGGCGGCCTCCGGGACGATCTCAGCGACGCGCACTGCCCCGTCTGACACGTCAGTGGTCGCGAGCGCGCGCAGGAGTTCGTCGAGCGCCGCGGGCTCGAGCGCCTGAATGCGCCGACACGTGGCGCAACGGTCCTCCGTGCTCGCGTCGAACGCGCACATGCGCTTGACATCCGCCACCGAGACCGAGCGCAGCGTGGCGTGATCGGACGCGACGGGCCGGGTTCGCCTCGGCGTTCGACGCGCGGCCTGTGGAGGTTCGTCGGAGACCTCGGGCGCGGACGAGCCGCATCAGGCCGCGAGCCCGCAAAGACTGAGCAGTACCGCCCTGAGTCCGCACGTTCGAAGCGAGCCGGGGTGCATGTCGGATGAGCGTACCACGGCGCGCGCCATCGGCCGGCGGGCTCCGGTCAGGCGGCGGGACCCGCAGCTTCCGGGCCGGGCGGCGCGTCGCCGAGGCTGCTTCGCAAGTGCGCCGACACAATTCGGATGATGTCGTACGCGACCTCGCCGCCGAGGGCCTCGTAGACCGGGGCGAGGCGGCCGTCCTCGGAATGGCGGAGGGCGGCCGCGACGCGGGTCTCGTCGGTGGGGGAGACCCATGCGGAAATCGAAGCGGGGCGCTCGTTGCGGATGAACTCGTCGAGGTAGTGCGTGACCGTGCTGGGGGCGCGGTCCATCTCGGTGGCGACGTCGGCGATGGATGCGCCCCGCCGGAAGAGTTCGGCGGCGCGGGAGTAGCTGCGGCCGAGGCCGAGGGCGGAAGTCCCGGCCGGCGTCGTAACCGACGTGCCTGCACGCGTTCCGGCGCGCGATCCGCCTGTCGTTCCGGCTGACCTTGATGGGGCAGAGACGGGCGTCGCGGGCGGTGTCGTGGATGGCGTCGGCGACAGCGTCGTGGGCGTTGTCGCGTCGGTGTCCGGAGCGCCCCGCCGGGGGCGCGGCGGGTCGCGCGGGACGTCGCTTCGCACGGTCTCCCGCGCCGCATCCCGTACCGTCTCCCGCGACGACGGTTCCTTCGCCGACCGCGGGCGCGTGCCGTCGCCGGCGTCGAGCGGGAGTCCCTCGGCGGCGCAGTGGGCGGCGATCGCGGCGAGGAACCGCGCGCCGAACGACTCGAGCTTCTTCTGGCCGACGCCGCGGACGTTGAGCAGGCTCATGTCGTCGGACGGCCGAACGCGGGCGAGTTCCTCGAGCGTGACGTCTCCGAAGACCACGTACGGCGGGACACTGAGTTCGGTGGCGATCTCGCGACGCAGCGTTCGCAGCACTTGGAACAGTGCGCGCTCCGGCGCCGTGAGATCGGCCGCGGACTCCTGGCGGGGGCCCCCCGCCACGGACTTGCGGCGCGGACGCTCGGCGATGTCGGACCGCGGCGCGAGGAGCACCGCTTGACGCTCGCTGCGGAGGATCTGCGTCGATCCCGCAGTCAGCATCAGGATCGGATACTCGCCCTCGGCCCGTGCGAGGTCGCCCGAGTCCACGAGTTGGTCGATGTAGTTGCCGAGTCGCTGCGCGGTGACCGACGCGAGCAGGCCGAAGGTCGGGATCTGGTCGTGTCCGCGCTCGATCACCTTCGCGTTCTTGCTGCCGCGGAGCACGTCGATCACGTAGACGCTGCCGTATCTCTGCCCGGTTCGGGCCACAGCCGACAGGATCTTCTGCGAGATGACGTGCGCGTCGGGCACCGGCTCGAGTTCCTGGAGGCAGACGTCGCACGCGCCGCAGTTCGCGGCCGGGAAGTCCTGTCCGAAGTACTCGCTCAGCGCACGATGGCGGCAGCGCGCGCGGCCGGCGAGGCGCTGCATGTGCTGGAGCAGGTCGAGTTGCGCGGCGACGGTCTCGGGCGTCGATCGTCCCTCGGCCTCGCCGCGCTCGACGAGCGAACGCCACTTGGCGGCGTCGGCTGCGGTGTAGAGGAGCAAGCACTCGGCAGGGAGTCCGTCGCGTCCGGCGCGGCCGGTCTCCTGCTGGTAGTGTTCGACGCTCTTCGGCATCGCGGCGTGCGCGACGAGGCGGACGTCGCCGCGGTCGATGCCCATCCCGAACGCGACAGTCGCCACGACCACATGGAGACGCTCCGCGCGGAAGTCCTCGCCGACCTTCGTGCGGGTCGATGCGTCGAGTCCGGCGTGGTATGCGGCCGCCTTGATCTTGCGCGCCGCGAGGTCGGCGACGAGCGACTCGGTGTCCTTCCGAGCGATGCAGTAGACGATCGACGCAGCGTCGGGGTGGCGTCGGATGGCCTCGGCGACCTGTTCCGCGACGTCGTGGCGCGGGAGCACCCGGTACGTCAGGTTCGGGCGGTCGAAGGTGCCGACGAGGACGGTCGGGTCGTTCAGGCGCAGTTGCGCGACGATGTCGTCCCGCACCCGCGGCGTGGCGGTGGCTGTGTAGGCGTGGAACGGGACGCCCGGGAACCGGTCGCGAAGCTCGGCCAGGCGGCGGTACTCGGGGCGGAAGTCGTGTCCCCATTGGCTGATGCAGTGCGCTTCGTCGATGGCGAACGCGCCCGGGTTCAGCTCCGTGACCCAGTCGATGAACCCATCGGCGAAGAGGCGCTCCGGCGCGACGAACAGGAGCCGGAGGCCGCGACTTGCGGCAAGACGCTGGACCTCGGCGCGGTCCCGGGCGGTCGAGTTCGAGTGCATCGCCCCCGCGGGGACCCCGGCCAGGCGGAGACCGTCCACCTGATCCTGCATGAGCGCGATCAGCGGCGACACGACCACCGTCAACCGCCCCGTCACGAGCGGCGGAAGTTGGTAGCAGAGCGACTTCCCGCCGCCGGTCGGAAGGACGACGAGTGCGTCGCGGCCGGCGATGGCGGCGTCGATGGCTTCCCGCTGGAGCGGGCGCAGCGTCGTGAAGCCGAAGGTCCGCTCGAGGGCGGACTCGAGCGGATCGGGCGCGTCGGGTGCGGTGGCGGGCGTCATGTCGCTCGGAGCGATGATAGGGGGGCCGTCGGACCGTCGGCGTGGCGGCGACCGAAACGCGTCCGGAAGCGACATCGGACGGTGACGGTTCGGACGTCGCGGCGGGCGGGATGCGTCGGAGATGACCGGATAAGCAGGCGGATAACGAAGCCGCCGATCAGCCGCATAGAGCAAGGAAACGAACAATTGCAGCGATCTGTACCCGCAGAACTCCCTGTTCCGTCATGTCGCATAATCAAGGTTATGTGAAATAGAAGGCTGGAGAGACCGGCGCGTCGGGAACCGGTCCGGTCGCGTGCGGTCAGTTCCGACGAGACGCGGGCATCTTCGGGACGGCTGCCCCGCCGGGTCCGTCCCGGAGTCCGGCCCAGTGGGACCGGAATCGCTCCAGTCCCGCGCGGTCCGTTGCGTCGAAGTCGAACGACAGGCACTCGTGCAGGTAGTGACGCATCCGTCCGACGTCCAGGTGGAGATCTCGGGCGCCGTCGTCGGCCAGTTCGTCGAGGTCGCGCTTGCCGCGGGCGGCGGCGCGACGGAGCGGTCCCTCGGCCTCGGCGGCGGATTGCGCGTCGCGGGCGAGCCACGCGGCGAACACGAACGGGAGGCCCGTCCACGCGTTCCACTCCGCAGCGAGGTCCACGGGCGGGGGACCCACCCACCGCGCCTGGAGCGCCGGATCGCCGATCAAGAGCGCCGCGTCGGCGTCGAGTTGCGTCAGGTCGGGGTCCGGCGCCCGCGGGACGAACGTCGGCGACGTCTTCCATCGGTCCTGGAAGAGGACGCGGACCAGGGCGGCGCTTGTCCGCGACGAGGTGTCGAGCCCGACCACGGCGCACTCGACGGGGGGCTTCCGGCAGAAGAGCAGAACGCTCTCGACGGGCCCGTGTGCGGCGACCGCGGCACCGGGAACGATGCACAACGAGGGGTCCTCGAACGCGGCGACGACCGGGGCCATCGCCACATCGATCTCCCCCGCCCGGAGCAGTTTCACCAACTCGGACGGCACGGCCATCCGGATCGGACCGACTTCGGCGGCCAGACCGTCGAGGAGCGGGCGCGCATTCAGGTAGGGCACCGATCCGTACCGGAGCATGGCGCCAGCATCACACGAGTCCCCCGCCCGGCCGCTCAGTTCCGGGGCGAGATCCTGCCCGTCCCAGCCGGCGCCGAGCGCGTCCATCGAAGCAGGACCAGCAGGACGACGACCCACGCTGCGACCGACGACCACAGGACCCGCTGCACGCGCCCCTCGATCGTTGCCACCGCGGCGCGGCGGGAGTCGGCGACGTCCAGACCTTCGCGTTCGGCGGCGCACTGTTCGAGGAAGTCGGCACGGACTGCTTCCGTTGACGCCGCCTCGGCGGCGCGGACGGATTCGTCGAGCGACGCGCGGGCGGCGGGACGGTCACTCTGCGCCAGGAGTCTCACCTTCAGGAGCCGTGCACGCATCTCGTTCGGGCGGGCGTGCGAAAGGCGGTCGTAGATGGCCACGGCGCCGGCGGTGTCGCCGTCTTCCTCTGCGATGAGGGCGAGCGTGTACCCGGCCCAGGTGTCCGACGGCGCCATTCGAAAGTTCAGCTCGAGCTGAACACGTGCCTCGTCTCTTCGACCGCCGTCGAGGAGCAGCACGGCCAGGTCGTGACGGTACTGCGGAACCGCCGGGTAGATCTCGATGAGGTGGGCGAGGAACCGGATGCCGTCTTCTACGGCGACGCGTCGGAGGAGGTCCTTCCGGAGATCCTGCGCGGCGGCCCACGCGCCGCCGGCCTGGGACGGGTCGAGCCGCAACGCTTCGGCGAGGAACCTGGCGGCGCGTCCGCCGCCGACGTCCGGTGGCAGCAGTTCCATCGCTGCCTTCGCGGCTTCGACGTGGCGCGCGCGGATGCGCGGCGTTGCTTCGTCGAGCAGTCGGTCGAGTGCCGCAACGGCGTTGGATGGCGCGTCCGCGCGGACCGCTGCCTCGATTTCGGCTCGCACGCTGCCGGGCGTGAAGTCGTCGGGGCCGGCGAACGCGACCGCGGCCCCCAAGGTCGCAGCGGAGACGAGCGACGCGGCAACCCGCGCCCAACGACGTCTCACCGCAGAAGCTCCGACTCAGCCCGGTCGAGGAAGACGTCGGTCAGGTGCTCCAGCGGCGCGTGGTCGTCGGTCAGGATCATCTTCGCCGGGTCGGGGTGGATGATCGTGGCGTGCCACGGCATGCGTGCCGCGAGATCCACCACGCCGGCCCATTCCGGCACGTCCTTGCGTGCGCCGACCCGCTCGTCGATTCGGGAGGGCACCAGTCGGGTCAGGTCGGGCGGGGCGTCGCCGCGCCGCGCGAGGAGGAGGAAGTTCCCGCCCCAGTACTGCCGGACGCGGAGGCACGAGCCGAAGGCGTCGGCGAGCGTGTTCTCCAGCGCCGCGAGGTTGGGAGAGTCGGGGCGCTGCGCATAGACGTTCATCGCGAACACGCCGCCGGGCTCCAGGCGGTCTCGGCAGAGCCGGAAGAACTCACGCGTACCGAGGTGGAAGGGGATGTACAGCTCGTTGGAGAACGCATCCACGACGACCAGGTGATAGCGCCGCGCGGGCGGGAGCCCGGCGAGCATCTGGCGGCCGTCCATGGCAAAGGCGTGGAGCCAGTTCCCGTTCGCGTCGTTCTCCGCCGGCAGATGGAAGTACTTCCGGCCGAGCTCCATCACGACGGGGTCGATCTCGGCGCCGTCCACGCTCAGTCGGTACTTCCTGCCCCAGAAGTGATTCCACTGGGACGGCGTGACGCCGCACGCAAGCCCAACGACCGCGCCGCGCAACTCGTCTCCGTCGGGAACGTCCACGAGGAGCGGAAGGACGCTGTAGTCGTCGTAGTAGCGAGCGCCTGTCAGCACCTTCCCGACGACCTCGAACGAGTGGTACGTGTAGACGCCCTCGTTGATCGTGAGGAGTCGTTGCGTCTCCGACGGGTAACGGTCGTCGCGGACGGTAACGTACTGGTAGGGCGTCTCGACCTCCGCGAGGACGGTGGCCTTGCCGCCGCGCGCCAACTCGGGGGCAGCCCGGTCGGGCCGCGCGTCGGCTGCAGCCGCGACGGGGGCCCCCACCGCGACCAGGATTGCCGCCACGACGGCGCCACGGCGGCCGGTGTGCAGGAGCAGGCCGACCACGGCGGGCAGCAAGAGGAACGCCGCCGCGACGAGCATCGAACGACGCGAGCCGAACTCAGGGACGAGCCAGTGCGTCGGCAGGTAGGTCCCCACGAGCGAACCGAGCGTCGAGATCGCGAAGACCCGCCCCGCCGCGCGACCGGCCCCGCCACCTGCATCCGCCGCGGCGTTGCCGCTCGTGTGCTGCTCGGCGCCGTGGTCCGCCAGAAGCCGGATCGTCACCGGCGAGACCGCGCCGAGGACCAGCATCGCAGGGGCGAACAGCACGATCGACGCCACGAGCGAGCCTCGGACCAGCACCCCGACCACGCCTTCGAGGTCGGCCGTGCCGGGTTGGAGCCAACTGGCCGTCGGCGTCGCGAGCGGGACCATCAGCACGACGAGCAGGCCGCCGGTTGCGAGCACGCCGTAGAGCGTGGATGGGACCGGGCGCTTCTCGGCGAGGCGTCCGCCCAGGAAGTACCCGAGGGCGAGCGCGGCCAGCACGACGGCGATGACGTTCGTCCAGACGTCGTTCGTGGAGCCGAACCACGGCTGGAGGAGCCGGACGGCCGTCATCTCGACGATCATCACGGCGGCCCCGGAAAGGAAGGCGCAGAGAAGCAGGTACGCGGCCTTGGCTCGTCCCACGCGGTCCTTTCCGGCTCAGACAGTCAACTCGGATCGCCAGGACTCTGCGAGGGAACGACCGGGCGACGCAGTGTGTGCCCGTGCCCGTGCTCGTTCCCGGTCGTGCGCAGACTCCCTGGCAGTGCGACGATCGATCGCCGGGGGGCTACTTCTTGTCTCCGCCGCCGGGGGCCGGAGCGTCCTTGCCGTCGCCGTCCTTCTTGACGGGCGCCGCGATCTGCGTCGCCACGTAGTTGCGGTACTGCGCCGGGTAGAGGATGCCCCACTCGAAGAAGTCGTCGGCGCGGGCGATCATCTCCTGCACCTTGCGGTCGAAGACCTTCTTCACGGCCAGCGTGCCATTCACGAAGATCGCGACCTCCTTGTCGAGGTCGAGCAGGTCGTCGTTCATCAGCACGCTGTACTCGCCGAGATTCGTCGCCTGGATGTCCACCGTGTTCGTGTCGCGGGAGAAGGTGACCTTCAGCTTCGTCGCTTCCTCGCGCTTCGTCGGGCTGATGATCCAGACGTTGCCGGCGACCACGTTCGGGCAGAGGTTGTCCTTGTCGAACGTCGCGGTCCACGTGAAGTTCCGGGGCGTCTCACGGGGTTTCGCGGCCTTCAGCCAGTCGGCGAGACCCTGGCACTGGCCGTCCACCGAGGCGACGTCGGCGGTGGTCAACTCCACCGCGTGCTCCTCACCCAGAGCGGCCTTCACCTTGGCGAACACAGCCGTGGCCTTCTCGTTGCCTTCCGGTCCCTTCACGACGACCGTCGTGAACAGGTTCAAGTTGTCGGTGATCGGCGACTCGCCCGGGTTCCGCAGCACGAGTCCTGCGAGACGGTCCGGCATCGAGAGCGAGGCGGAGATCTCCGCCGACTTGCACGACGGGCCCACGCCCTCGAGGAAGATGCGGTTCGGGTCCACGTTGTACATGTGCATCATCCGGCTCGCCACCCGGCTGACCGCGGCCTTGTCCTTCGTCACGTCGAAGACGTCCGACTCGGCAACGCAGACCAGGATCCACTCCTTCGCCATGTCGGCGATGCCGACCCAGCTCTTCGCGAGGTACGCCTCGGGGTCGGTCTTCGCGTCCACCAAGGAGATGAGCATCGGAGTCGGCTTGCCCTTGCTGTAGGCGCTCGGCCCGCGGTACGCGATGGTCACCTTTCCGGAGGGCTTGTCGTCGCCGTTCGGGAAGAGCTCGACCTCGGTCTTCGCGATGTCCTTCGTCTTGCCCGGGACCTTGACGAGCTTGTCGCCGGCGTAGATCGCCTCGCGGATCTGATCGCTCCACCACCCGGTGTACTTCAGCGCCGAGTTCTTCTTGTCCTTCGCCTTGCCCAGGATGCCGTTCAGTTCCTCGACCGCCGCCGTGCGGCCGATCGAGTCCTCGAAGTCCACCTTGCTGTAGAGCTTCTTGATGACGGCCTTCAGGTTCGCGTCGTCCGGGACCTTCACGTCGGCCGCGCGCGCCACGCCGGTCGGCAGCAACGCGACGCTGACCACGCCCCCGATCACGGCGGCGGCTGCGACGGTCAGGATGAGTCGGGTGCGGGGCTTCATGGCGAGCTGTGTGTTCGGGGTCATTCCATGACTCCTTTCGGGGACGGCCGGGTCGGGTGGTTTCGCGATGCTACCGGGGGCGGTGCGCTTCCTGGGAGCCTCATTCTCTGGAACGTCCGAGAACGCGCAGAAGTTACAGCGATCGCCGTGCCGTTCTCGTCGTTGTCCGCCCTGCCGTGCTCGCTGCGGCAGCGTGCTCGGCGGGCGCCTCGAGCACGCGTCACCTGCGGTCCGGGAAGATGGGCGGCAGCGGGAACCGGTTGTCGTCGAGGTTCCGGCGGTGGCGGGCGCCGTCGTTGCCCCGGCGGAGCGCAGCCTGGTACGCCTTGCGATACCAGGCGACGGCTTCGGAGAGCTTCCCGTCGCGGCGCGCCATCCACCCCAGGTTCTCGAGGCCGTCGTTCGCGTTCGCGTCGGCACGAATGCCGAGTTCGAACTGTGCCCGCGCCTCGGTGTCGCGCCCGATCGCCAGGAGCAACAGGCCGAGATCGTTGTGCAATTGGGCGTCGTCGGGCGCCACGGCGAGGGCCTGCCTGTAGGACGTCTCCGATTCGGTGTACTTCCCGGACCAGCGTTGCTCGAGGCCCAAGTTCGCGAACAGGATCGGGTCGTCGGGGCGGCGTGCGGCGAGCGACTCCAGGTCGCGGACCGCTCCGGCGTGATCGCCCTCTTCGCTCCGTCGCATCGCGACGAAGCTGAGGAGGTCGCCGGCCTTCCGGTTCGTCGGGTCGGTCGCCAGTACGTCTTGGACGCACTGCGACGCGCCGTTGCGGTCCAGCTTGTGGACGAGCAGGATGCGTGCCGCCTCGAGTCGGACGCCGGCATTCCGCGGGTCGAGCTTCCAGGCGCGGTCCAGGTGCGAGAGCGCGGCGTCCCATCGCTGGGCCGACGCCGAAGCGTATCCCGCGTAGTGCGCTGCGAGGGAACTGGCGGCGCGCCCCTTCGCCAGGCGGTCCATGCAGTCGGCCAACTCGCCCCAGCGCTTCTCGGCGCCGTAGACGGACCAGTAGGCCTCCCAGGCGCGCGAGTCGTCGGGGTGGCTCTCGAGCGTGCGAGCCGCCATCGCCAGCGCGAGCGTCTCGTCCTTCACAGCCCGCGCGCTGCCTGCGAGCGTCAGCGACAGGTTCAGGTCCGCCGGTGCGGCGTCGGACAGCTCGCGGAAGACCGGAATCGCCTCCGCGTGCCGCGCCGCGTGATAGAGCGCAAAGGCGAGCGCACGACGCGGAGCGGGATCGTCCGGCGCCTCGGCCGCGGCGCTGCGCAGTTCGGCGATCTGGGCGTCGGTCCGGCCCTCGGCTGCGAGGCAGCGGGCGAGACCGATGCGGATGCCGACGTCCTTCGAGCCCGCGGCGGCGGCCCGCTTCAGCGCGGCCCGGGCGTCCTCGAACGCCGCGCGGATCGCGGCACCCGGCTCGCCCGCCGCGAGGACGTCCTCGGCGAAGCCGAGCAGGCAACGGCCTTCGCCCTCGGCCGGAGCGACGCGTGCGTCCGGGGTGCTGACGCCCTGCGCCACGTGGCGCCATGCATCCGCGCCGTCGTTCCAGGACCGGGCGGCCTCGCAGGCCAGCGCCAGCCGCTTGTAGGCGGCTGTCTGGTCATCACCCGGCGCCGCGCGCTCCGCGGCGTCGCGGAGCACCGCGAGGTCCGGCGACGCGACTTCGGTCGCCGCGGCGGGGTCCTGCGGCGCATCCTGCGACGACGCCGCTCCGGCGAGCGCGAGGACGAGCGACAACGCGGCGACTCGGCGCGTCATTTGAGTTCCACCTCTGTGCGAAAGACCTCCGTGACCTTGCCGGCCCCGAGTTCCTCGGGGTTGAGGGCGTACGTGAGGCGGACGACGGCCTTGCCCCTGACGCCTTCGGGGATGGGCCACTTCGCCGTGTGCGTCGCGCCGTACGTCACCTGCGTGCTCGGCTTGAACTGGTCGCGGTAGTAGAGGCGCATCTCGCCGTTCGGGAACGGCTGGTCCACGACGACCGGGTTGCCGCGCGCGTCGGTGACGGTGATCCACAGGTTGTAGGAACGGTGCCGTGCGTCGGTCGGGATCTTGTGTCCGGCGCCGACGTTCGTCACGTTCGCGACGACCTCGCCGCCGACGACCGCGACGTCGAGCTTCGCCGCTCGCTGGTGCATCTGGAGCGAGTGTCCGCCGGGGAAGACGTGACTGCGGCCCTTCCGGAGAACGGCCCCGGCCGCGCCTTTGCGCTCGACCGGCTCCATGTGACAGTCGGAGCAGGTCTTGTCGATCCCGGAGTCCGCGAGTTCGGTGACGGTCTCGTGCTGGTTGTGACACCCCTTGCATGCGGTCGCGTCGGACATGGCCGGGACCTTCTTCGGACGGCAGGCGCCCGGCGTCGCCGAGGTGTCTACGTCGCGCGTGCCGGCCACGGAGCGGCCGTCTTCCATGAGGTGGCACGAGAGGCAGTCCACGCCGTCGCTCCGCGAGTGGGTGCGCGGCGCGACGCGCGTCGCGACGCCCGTGACGTGGATCGGCAGCGGCGCGTGGCAGTCGATGCACTCGGGCATCCGGAAACCCTTGGAGAGCGCGTAGACCATCGGGTCGGTCCACGCCTGGCCGTGGAAGCTCGGCTTCCACTCGGCCCAGACGTCCTGGTGGCACGGCTGGCACTCCGCCGCGGTCTGGAAGGGGTCGGCCGACGCCGTCGCGGCGGTTGGGGACCCGGGTACGGTCGGCGCGGCGGTCCCTGTTTGCGCCGAGGTCGTTCGCGTCGGCACCGGTTGCACGCGGCTCGTCTCGTCGGAGAGCACGAAGACGGCGCCGACCACGAGACCGAGGAGCAGGATGGCTGCTGGGGGGCGCATGTTCATCGGCGGCACTCCACGTCGTCGGGAACGAAGGCGGGCACGTCCGCGGTCAGCGCAACTTCCTGGCCGGGCACGGCCGGCGACGTGCTTCGGACCAGCACGCGGGCACCCTGTGCGAGCTCTGTCTGCCAGAGCCAGTGGTCGCCCTGGAACACCGAGTCCACGATGCGCGCGCGCGCGCCTCCGTCGGTCGCGCGCACGCGTTCCGGTCGGACGACCGCCACCACGGCGCCCGCAGGGGCCCCGGAGTCAGAGAACGTGCCGAGCGGCGTCTCGATGCGTCCGGCGCCGCGCGTCGCGGGGAGGATCGAGGCACGTCCGACGAACTCCGCCACGAAGCGGCTCCGCGGACGTTCGTAGATGTCGCGGGGCGCCGCCGCCTGTTCGACCCGCCCGCGGCGCAGCACCACCACGGTCTGCGCGAGAGCGAACGCCTCCCCCACTTCGTGCGTGACGAGCAGGGTCGAGAGCCCGTGTTTCTCGCGCAGGCGGCGCAACTCGAGGAGCAGGGTGGCCCGAAGCGCCGGGTCGAGGTGCGAGAGCGGCTCGTCCAGCAGCACGAGGCGCGGTTGCTGGGCCAGGGCGCGAGCGATGGCGGCGCGCTGGCGCTCGCCGCCCGAGATCTCCGACGGCTTGCGATCGAGGAGCGAAGCGGGGAACTCGGCGCCCTCGGCCGCGGCTTCGCCCTTCGCGCGGCGCTCGGACTTGGAGACGCCCCGCGCTTCGAGGACGAAGTCGAGGTTGCCGCGCACGGTCATGTGCGGCCAGAGCGCGAGATCCTGGAAGAGGAGCGCCACGCCTCGCTTCTCCGGAGCGACCCGTCGCCGCGGGTCGTCCGTCACCTGGCCGAGGACTTCGACGCGGCCGGCGTCGGCGTCCACCAGGCCCGCGACGATTCGCATCAGCGTGGACTTCCCGCTGCCGGACGGACCCAGGATCGCCGTGCACTGCCCGCCCGGGACCTCCAGCGACACGTCGTCGAGGACCGAGACGTCGCCGTACGATTTTTTCAGCCCTTGCACGCGCAGGGCGACCGCGGTCTCAACCACGTGGCGCCTCTCCGTGACCTTCCGTTTCCTGCGGGTGACTCACTTCTGTATCCCCTTCGGCACGACCGCGGCCGGGTCCGACTCAATGGCGCGAACGGCCGACTCCCGAGCCTCCGGCGCTCCGTCCGGGTCGAACCCGTGCAGGTCGCACTTCGCGAGGCGCAGGACGCGAACGGTCTCCGCGACTCTCGCGATCTCGTCGGACCGCAGGAGCGTGCAGAGTCCGGGCAGAGCGGTCCGGTCACCGAGCAGGAACCGGGCACCGAGCGCAGCATCGGCGAAGCCGTCCACCTTGTTCCGCGGAAGGTCGGCGAGACCGGCGATCCGGGCGGCGTCGGACCCGACGCCCACGACGCCGAGCACGCGCACCGCGGCGATGCGCACGTCCAGATCGCGATCGGCGAGCGCCGCGTTCACCGCAGCGAGGACCGCGTCGGCGGAGGGGACGTTCCCGGCGGCGTCGCGCCTGGCGCACGTCGCAAGGGCCCCGAGGAGCTTCGTCTTCACGGCCGTGTTCGGCTCGACGCTGAGCCGCGCGGCGAGCGGCGCGGCAAACGCTCGCAGCGTCGAGCCCTCCATGACGTCCGCAGCGCCGATTCGGATCTGCGTCGAGTCCGCCGCGAGCGCCGCGACGAGTTGTTCGGCGGCCGGCTCGGCGAGCAGCGTGAGCGCCTTCTTCGCGCGCAGTTGGTAGAGGAACTTGAAGGTCCCGAGCTCTGGAATGAGATTGGCGATGTCGGCCTGCAGGGCGGCGGCACCCGGGTCGTCTGCTCGCGGTGCGATCGGGATACGCTCGCGGGCCTCGCGCCACCAGGCCTTCATCTTCTCGAGCGACGCAAGGCGGTCCGGCGTCGCGGAGTCGGGCTGGAACTCGAACGTCTCGCCGTCCGAGACCTCACCGAGGGCACGGAGCGCGTCGCGGTGGAGTCCCGTGCGGTACTCGCCCGCGAACAGTTCGAGCAACGGCATCGTCGCGCCGCGGATTCCCAGCCGGTGGAGCGCCCGTACGAACGACGGGTCCACGGGTGAGAACTCCCCCTTCAAGCTGCGCTTTGCGGCGAGCCGGTCCCGGTCCTCGTCGTGTACGAGCATCTTCACCAGCGGCACCACGCACGAGAGGTCGCCGACGCGGGCCAGCGCGTTCCCCGCGGCCCAGCGGACGTCTCCGGGCTGTCCATTCGCCGTTGCCGCGAGCAGTTCCGCGTTCCACGACGGGAGTCCGCTGAGTCCGAGCGTCAGCGCGGCCTTGGACCGGGCGAACACCGGGAACTGCGGGTCCGCGAGTACTGCAGCGACGATGCCGCCGACGTCGCGTCCCGACGTACGGATCTTCGCAGCCGCCTCCTCGACCGCAGCCTGTGCGGCGTCGGAGTCGGCGGATCCGAAGCGATCTGCGAGGTCCACTTGCGCCAGGAACCGGCTCCATGTGGCCTTGTCGGCGGCCAGATCGCGACCGGTGGCCCAGCGCAGGAGACCAGCGATCGCGTCGCGGTCGGCCGGGGCGTCGAGTTTCTCGACGAGGGCCGCGAGCCCGCTCGTGTCGCCGAACTTCGCCAGCGCGGCGATCGCGACGGGCGGCGGGTCGGACGTCATCCCCCGCCGGAGCGCGCCGAGCGCCGCGTCGCCACCGATGGCGACGAGGCTCCTGCAGCACGCGTCGGGGATGTCGTTGAGGGCGTCGGCGAGCGCGCTGACGTCCGCGATCGAGCCGGTCACGCCGAGCGTCCGTGCGGCAGTCTCGCGGACGGCAAGAGGCTGAGCGCTGTCGCGGACGAGTGCCCGGAGGCCGGAGTTCGCGAGTTGGAGCTTGCGCTCCCCGGCGAGTCGCGCGAGCGCCTCGAGCGCCGGTGCGCCGAGCTTCGCACGGCGCTCGCCGTCGCGGAGCCAGATCACGATCAGATCGTCGGCGTCCGGGCGCGCGCCGAGTGCCTTCGCCGCGGCGCCGCGGTCCACCCCGTCCGCAGCGTCGATCGCGCGGACCGCCTCCGGGACTTCGTCCTCGGCCCGGCCGGTCGAGGGGATCGCCAGGAAACCGAGCGCCGCAACCGCGAGAGCCGCCGCGGACGCGCGCCCGACGAGCGCGAAACTCACGCGGGAGCGCAGGCGGCGTCTCCGCTCGGCGGCGGGAAGTGGAGCAACGCCCATCGAATGGCCTCCTCACGGCTGGTCAGGCGCCCTTCGAGGCGCTCGTCGTCCACAGACGCAAGCACCTTGCCGATTCCCCGGCCGGGCACGTATCCGGCGGCCAGGAGGTCGTCACCGGAGATCAGCCGGGGCAGCTTCGGCGGCTCCGCGGCGTACCGGGCCTGCTCCGTGCGGCACCACTGGAGCACGTCGAGTTTCCCGTGTGCCGCGAGGCAGTCGAGTCGGTGCAGTTCGAGGTGCGACTCGGTGCGCGGGCTGCCGAGGAACCGGCGGACCTTCGCCTCCCGCCAGTCACGGATCTGCGTGAACGCCATGTGGCGCGCGACGAGTTCCTGGACCTCCTCGATCAGCTCGTTCGAGCACTTCAGTCGGCGCAGGATGTCTCCCGCCATCTCCGCGCCGACGCGGTCGTGCCCGTCGAACCGGATGCGGTCCGCGATGCGGAACGTCGGCGGCTTCCCGACGTCGTGGAGCAGCACGGCGAGACCCATCTCGACCGTGTGCGCCGCGGACCGATCGAAGTGCTCAAGCGCGAGCAGGGTGTGTACCCAGACGTCGCCCTCCGGATGGAACTCCGGCGGCTGAGCGACGCCCACCGTCGCCTCCATCTCGGGGAGGATCGCCCGGAGCAGTCCGCACGCGCGGAGCAGGCGGAAGCCGTGCGCGGACCGGCCGCTCGTGAGGATGCGGAACAGCTCCTCGCGAATGCGCTCCCAGGAGACGACCGTGATCTCCGGAGCCATCTCGACGACGGCCGACCACGTCTCCGGGTCGATCTCGAACGGGCCGGTCGCGGCGAACCGCACCGCCCGGAGGAGCCGGAGCTTGTCCTCGCGAAAACGGGCCCGCGGCTCGCCGATCGCACGGAGCACGCGCGCGTCGATGTCCGCCAGACCTCCGACGTAGTCCCGGATCTCGCCCGTCTCGGGGTCGAGGAACAGGCCGTTCACCGTGAAGTCGCGCCGGGCGGCGTCCTCCTCGACGGTCGTGAAGCGCACGCCCGTCGGGCGGCGGCCGTCGATGTAGGCGTCGTCGGCGCGGAAGGTCGCGACTTCGGTGATCACGCCGTCGGTGACGTCGTCGAGCACTCGGATCACTCCGAACGATTTCCCCACAGGGATCGACCGGGGGAAGATGCGCTCGACCTCGTCCGGAACGGCCGACGTGGCGACGTCGTACTCCTTCGGCTCGCGTCCGAGGCGCTCGTCGCGGACGCACCCGCCGACGAACCACGCCTCGTGCCCTTCGCGGCGCAGACGTGCGACGATTCGACGCGCCGCCGCGCGGTCCGCGCGTTCGCCGGAGGACGGTGGGTTGGGGGCTCGCGACGTCACATCGCGCAGTCTACGGTGCCCGCCGTATCCTCGGGCGATCCATGGGCGCCGCGATCGATCCGCGCAACGACACGTCACGGCGCTCGCTCCGTGCGGCCGCAGCGTGCATCGTCGTGCTCGTGGCGCTCGTCCACGGCCGCACGCTGCTCGGCGACTTCGGCTGGACGTTCGACGACGCCCGGTTCATCGTCAACAACCCGCACGTGACTGCGCCGCAGTCCTGGACCGCGTTCTTCACCGACATGCGGACGACCGACCCGCTCTCCCCGACGGGGATCGTGCGGCCCCTTCGAACGCTTGAGTTCGCCCTCGACGCGTCGCTGTTCGGTCTCTCTCCCACTGCGTTCCGCGCACACACGTTGCTCTGGTTCGCGTGCGGCGCGATCGGCGTGCTGCTCCTGCTGCGCGAGATCCTCTGCGACGTCCGGTCCGCCTGGGTCGGGGCGGCGCTCTGGGCGATGCACCCGATGCAGACGGAGGTCGCCGACTGGGCCTCGTCGCGCGGAGACGCAGCGTGCGGCGCGCTGACGGTCTTCGCAGTGTGGGCGGCGGTGCGCTCGAGAGCGTGCGAACCAAGGTCGGCGAGACGATGGCTCGCAGCTTCGCTCGGCCTCGGAGCGCTTGCGGTTCTCTACAAGGAGACCGGAGTCGTCGTGCCGTTGCTCGTCGTGATCGCGTGGTCGGCGGTCCGGAGCGATGGTCGCGAGACGACGGTGCTGCGGCGCATCCGCGACGCGTGGCCCTGGATGGCGGTCGCTGCTGGATACCTCGTGTACCGCTCCGCGGTGCAGGTCGGGGCCACGTCCCACGTCACCGCCTACGTTCCCGGCGGGTCGGTCGCCGGCACGTTCGCGACGATGTTCCGAGGGTTCGGCGCTTACCTGCTCGAGACCGTGTTTCCGGCACGACCCGCCGTGGACTGGTACCTCCCGGCATCGCAGCGACTCCTCGAGCCGGGGGCGATCTTCTGGCTCGCTGCGCATCTCTCGCTGTTGATCTTCGGCTGGACCCGGATGCGGCGCGCCCAGCCCATCGGCGCCGCGGTGCTCTGGTTCTACGCGGCGCTCCTGCCCGTGGCGAACTGGCCGTTCTATCTCGGGATTCCCACGGCCGAGCGGTTCCTGCACGTCGCTCTCTTTGGGTTCGTGCTGGCCGTGGGGGTCGCCGTGCGCAGGCACCGGGCGTTGGCGTGGCCGGCCGGACTCGCGATCGCGTGCTGCGCCGTGCTCTCGTTCGTGCGGGCCGCCGATTGGCGTGACGACACCACGCTCTGGCCCGCCACCGCGGCGAAGGTGGACAGTCCGCGCGCACACTCGTATCTCGCAGCCGAACTGCGGAAGGACGGCTTCGCCCGCCTCTCCGCCGCGCGCAGCGTCGCGCCGGGCGCGGACCGTCAGCGAGCCGAGGCCGACGCCCTGCGCGTGCTCGCCGAGGCGGCGACGCACGCCGACACGTCGATCAAGATCTGGCAGGCGATCGAGGGCACCGCCGACCCCAAGACGCAGGTGCTGTTCGAACCGTGCGTCAACGCGGCGAACATTCACGTGCTTCTCGGTCAGCCGTACGTTGCGCTGCGCTACGCCGACGAAGCGATCCGCATCGGAGAGGACCTCGCTCCGCACCCGCACTACAACCGCGCGCTCGCTTTGCTCGACCTCGGACGGGGCGAGGCTGCGGTGCCGTCGCTCGAACGCGCGCTCGAGCTCGGCTTCG
>JAIOPE010000039.1 GCA_021414065.1 Planctomycetota bacterium | reverse complement strand
AGATACACTCTGCACGCATCGGGCTGTGTGCCTCCGTCAGTGTAAGTACTTGGTCGTACAAACACTTAGACGCGCCGCAGCCCGATTTCGTTTCAACTTTCGTGAGAGAAGCGGGCTAGTGTCACCCGCCGGAACTCCATTGAACATTCGTCCGCGTGCCTCCGTTGAAGTACATACGGAGGTGGGACATGGCCCGCGGCATCCCGGCACCCGAGGTAACCCGCTCACCTGCCCCGCTCCACCTCCTGCGGCGCGTACGCGCCTGTCCTCAACTACTGAGAGGCTGAGAAGGAAGCGCGAAGCGATACCTTCTCAGCCGCTCAATACGTCTTGATCACCCACTTGTGCCACTCGTCGTCCAACTCCTCGAGTCCCTTCTCCCACGTGCCCCGCAGCACGGGCTCCGGCGCGCCGCGGTCCTTCAGTTGACTCAACGTGGACATCCACTTGTCGCGGTTCGTGTCCATGAACCACGTGACGAGGCACCACGCCTTCACGGTCGCCTGGAACTCGAGCTGGGTGATCGGCTGGTAGACGAGCGTGCGAATGGGCACGTCGTTCTTCCCGCGGACGATCTCCTTGATCTTGCCCTTCCACGCGCCGGAGTCGCCCCAGCTCTTCATGCCGCCCTCGTCGCCCGGCTTCTCGTAACTGCCCTTCTTGATGGCAACGCAGTAGGTGGCGGTCGTCTCGAGCACCTTCAGCGTGTAGTAGTAGGCGAGCCCCTCGTCGAGCCACGCGTGCTTGCCGCGCACGTCCCAGACGTACTTGTTCAAGAGGTGTACGGTCTCGTGGACGATGTGGTCCTTGCGGCCCTGAGGCGTGCTGCCCGCGCCGGTGCGGATGCCGTGGAGCATCACACCGTCGCCCGTGCCCGACAGCTTGCGCGTGAACTCCTTGTCGTTGCCGCCGTAGGTGTCCACGAACTTGTTCCACTGGTCGTCGGTGCCCATCACCACGAACACCGCGCGCGCGCCGCCGAACACATCCTGCTCCGGTTCCATGCCGAAGTCCGCGAGGTAGTAGGCGTACGCCGTTTCAGCGGCCGCGACGTACTCCATCAACTCGGCCTCGGGGTGCGGGCTCTCGATGTGGAAGTGGAGCGACTCGACTTTGTTCAGCTTCGTGCCGAAGTAGGTGTCCCACTGGGTCTCCTCCTTCAGCGCGACGCCCTTCGCCGCGTCCTTCCGGGCCTTGTCCTGCTTGTCGGTGAGCCAGATCTTGCCGAGCTTCTTGAAGCCGAGGCCCTTGCGCCCCTTCGCGTTGTCGCGGTCGAGGTGGATGGCCGCCTCCCAGCCCTTCTTCGCCTGCTCCGGGAAGCCCTTCCCCGCGCACTCGTCGCCGAGGTCGGCGTACTTCGAGGCGACGAACTGGTCGGCGGGCTTCAGCGCCTCGTCGCGCCACTTGTCCATGGTCTTCTGGAACGCCTCATCCGACACGGTGGACTGGCGCGTGTTCTGCTTCAGCACCTTCCCCGCGAGTTCCGCGTTCAGGACCCACTTCTCCTGCTTCTTCTCGTATCCGAGGAACTCGCGGGCGGGCTTCAGGTCGGGGTCGAACTCGAGGGAGCGCTCGGCCTGCTCGAAGGCGAACTGGTGCAGGCCCCACTTGCGCGCGGTGTCGGCGGCCTCGAAGACCTTGGCGCCGGCCGTCTTCAGGATCTTCACCGCGGCCTTCTCGTAGTACTGGTACCCGGGGTCGTTCGGCACGGCCGGCGCGTCCTCGGCGCACGCCGACGGCGTCCCGCCGCGAACGACGACCGGGCCCGCGCCGAACGCGAGCAACAGCAGAGCAAGACGCAGCGTGTGGCGCATGGGCGGTTTCCTGGTGGGGTTCAGCGGACGATCTTCTCGACGGCCGCCTTCGCGTCGCCGGAAAGCCCGGCCCGGTCGCCCTCGGCGAGGGCGTGGTCCGGCGTGAGCCCGCCGTGCTTCGCGAGCCAGATGGTCCAGACTGCCTTCGCGCGGACGCCGCTCTTGCAGTGCATCAGCACCGGCCCCGCCGACGGGTCCGCGAGCACCGCGTCGAGGGCGTCGGCCTGCGACGCGTCGAAGCCGTGGCCGCTCACCGGGATCGACACGTAGCGCATCCCGCTCGCGCCGACGATCGCGGCCTCGTCGGCGAGCACGCCGGGCTCGCTCGCGGGGCGGAAGTTCACGACGGTGCGATAGCCGGCGGCCCCCGCGGCCGCGAGTTCGGCGGCCGACGGTTGTGCGGACACGGCGAGCGTCGGCCCGAGCGACCGGAAGCCGGACGCGCCGACGTCGGGCGCGGAGGCCGTTGCGGGCCCGCCGGAACGGCACGCGGGCAGAAGTGCGGCGACCGCGGCAACGCTCGCGACGAGGGCAGCGCAGCGAATGGCCGCGCGCATGGACCGGGGAACTGCGATGGTTCGCTTCATCCCCTCAGGTTACCGGCCACGGCACGACGCGGCGCACCTCGAACCGTCCGTGCGCGCGCCAATCCGCGAGCAGTGCGCCGAGCCACTCCTCGGCGTCCGTGCTGTTCGGGCTGACGCCCGACGGCGGTGTGACGACGATCGCACCCGGCCGGTGTCCGCACCCGCCACCGTCCTCGGTCTGGCGGGCGAGCAGCGTGGGCAGGGCGATCGTCGCCCGGTGGAACGCCTCGGCTGCCGAGAGCGGCGCGGCGGCGGCGTGCTGCTCCATCGCCGCGCTCATCGCGTCGAGCATGCACAGGTTCGGCCCGGCACCGACGTCCGACCCGAGCACCCAGCGAACGCCGTGCTTGCGCAGACGCTCGAGCGGCATGCGTCCGGAGCCAAGCGCCCGGTTCGAGGTCGGGCAGTGGATCACCGTCGCCCCGGCGCCGGCGATCCGCTCGAGTTCCGAGTCCGACACGTGGATCGCATGTCCGATGAGCGTGCGGCGGCCGAGCAGTCCTGCCCGCTCGTAGACGTCGAGGTAGTCCCGCGCGTCCTTGAACCTGCTGCGGACCGTGGCGACCTCGTCCGTGGTCTCCGAGAGGTGCGTCTGGATCAGCAGTTCGTGCTCTGCCGCGAACCGTCCGAGCGCGGCGAGCGCGTCCTCGTTGCACGACAGCGCGAACCGCGGTGAGACGACGAGTCGCCGACCGTGACGGAGACGCAACGACTCGAGCCCCGCCATCGCGGCATCGAGTGGCCGCACGAGCGCCGGCGGGTCGCCGCTCGTCATCACCGCGGGCCCGCAGAGGAACCCGTCGGCTGCGGCGCCGAGGAATGCGTCCGCCGACCCCGGGTGCGAACTCCCGTAGGCGCTGCCTGCGGCAGTCCCGACGCGCGCGAGTCGCCTGACAGCCTCCGGGGCGGCCGCGCGGCACGCGGTCTCGTCGGCGAACCGCTCCTCGGCGGGCCAAGCAGTGTCGCGCAGCCAGTCCAGAAGCCCCGGCTTGTGCGAGGGCGCGGCGCCGCCCGCCGCGCCGGCGATGTCCATCTGCACCCAGTGGAAGTGCCAGTCGGCGAACGCGGGGAGGATGAGCCCGTGCTCCGGCGGCGGGTCGCCCCGGCGGGCGCGAAGAGGCTCGGGCAACTCGGGCGCCACGACGCCGTCGTCGAGGTAGACGAGACGCTTGGGGCCGATCGGCCACAGCACAGGACCTCGGAGGACCGTCATCAGGGTCACATGATCCACCGTGTGGCGACTTGGGCTCCCCGGTTTTCCGCCGCAGAGGCGCCCGGATCTCGCAGGGTCGGCTCCGCGCACGCGGTGCGACGGGCGACTTCCCAAGGGTTCCCATCTGCCGCCTCCGGGAACGGGCGACGCTCCGTCCGCAGGAAATGATGTGTCCCCGGCCCGCGCCGGGGGACGATCTCCGGTTGATCGCCGCGACCACGAGGAAGGAACCGACATGCCGAAGGAAACCCCCGCCGTCGAACTCGCCCGCCGCAACTACGAGGGCCTCGCCGCCCGCCACGCCCAGGGCCGCAAGCTCTTCGGGCGTCCGCTGACGCTCGCCGAGAAGGTGCTCGTCTCGCACCTGTGGGACGTCGGCTCGATGAAGTCGCCCCCGCAGCGCAAGAAGACGACGTGCGACTTCCGCGTGGACCGCGTCGCGATGCAGGACGCCACGGCGCAGATGGCGATCCTCCAGTTCATGCAGTCGGGGCGGAAGGCTGTGGCCGTCCCCTCGACGGTCCACTGCGACCACCTGATCCTGGCGCGCAAGGGCGCCGCGGCCGACATGGAGTCGGCGCTGACGACGAACAAGGAGGTCTACGACTTCCTCCGCACCGCCGCGGCGAAGTACGGCATGGGCTTCTGGAAGCCGGGCGCGGGCATCATCCACCAGGTCGTCCTCGAGAACTACGCGTACCCCGGTTGCATGCTGATCGGCACCGACTCGCACACCCCGAACGCTGGCGGGCTCGGCACCGTCGCGATCGGCGTCGGCGGCGCGGACGCCGTGGACGCGATGGTCGGCGACGCCTTCCAGCTCCTCTGGCCCGGCGCCATCGGCGTGAAGCTGACCGGCAAGCTCTCGGGCTGGGTCGCGCCGAAGGACGTCATCCTGAAGCTCATGGGAATCCTGACCGTCAAGGGCGGCACGAACTCGATCGTCGAGTTCTTCGGCCCGGGCGTCGCGAGCCTCTCGTGCACCGGCAAGGCGACCATCTGCAACATGGGCGCCGAGCACGGAGCGACCACGTCGATCTTCCCGTACGACGCCTCGATGGCGCGCTACCTCGAGTGGACGAACCGGAAGGACGTCGCCGACCTCGCGAATGCGCACGCTGAACTCCTCCAGGCCGATCCGGAGGTCTACGCCGACCCGTCGAAGTACTACGACCGCGTGGTCGAGATCGACCTCTCCGCGATGGAGCCGATGATCGTCGGGCCGCACACGCCCGACCTCTCGCGCGGCGTCTCGAAGATGAAGGCCGAGACGAAGGCGAACGACTACCCCGAGGAGCTCACGTACGGGCTCATCGGCTCGTGCACGAACTCGTCCTACGAAGACATGGACCGCGCGGCGTCCGTCGCGCGCCAGGCCGCGAAGCACGGCCTGAAGGTGAAGGCGCCGCTGCTCGTCACGCCCGGCTCCGACAAGATCGACGAGACGATCCGCCGCGACGGCCAGATGGCCGTGCTCGAGTCGATCGGCGGCACCGTGCTCGCGAACGCGTGCGGGCCGTGCATCGGCCAGTGGAAGCGCGAGGACGCCGCCGCGGGCAAGCGCAACTCGATCGTCAACAGCTACAACCGCAACTTCCCCCGCCGCAACGACGGCCACGCCGAGACGCAGTCGTTCATCACGAGCCCCGAGATGGTCGTGGCGCTGGCGCTCGCCGGCCGGCTCACCTTCGATCCCACGAAGGACGACCTGACCGCCGCCGACGGCACGAAGTTCAAGCTGGAAGCGCCCCACGGTGACGAGCTCCCGAAGAAGGGCTTCGAGGGCGGCGCGGGCGGCTACCTCGCCCCGGCCGACGACCCGTCGCAGGTGACGGTGCTCGTCTCGCCGACGTCCGACCGCTTGCAACTCCTCGATCCATTCAAGGCGTGGGACGGCCACGACGTCCTCGACTGCCCGATCCTCGTGCAGGCGAAGGGCAAGTGCACGACCGACCACATCTCCCCCGCCGGCCCGTGGCTCAAGTTCCGCGGGCACCTGGACCGCATCAGCGACAACCTGCTCATCGCCTCGACGAACCGCTTCACCGGCGAGTCCGGGCGCGTCGTGAACGTCTTCACCGGCGAGCGCGACACGCCCGCTGCCGTCGCCCGCGACTACAAGAAGCGCGGCCAGGGTTGGGTGATCGTCGGAGACGAGAACTACGGCGAGGGCTCGAGCCGCGAGCACGCCGCGATGGAGCCGCGCTACCTCGGCGGCCGCGCCGTGATCGTGCGGTCCTTCGCCCGCATCCACGAGACGAACCTGAAGAAGCAGGGCCTCCTGCCCCTCACGTTCGCCGACCCCGCCGACTACGAGAAGGTCCAGGAACAGGACCGCGTATCGATCGTCGGCCTCGCGACGCTCGCCCCCGGCAAGGACCTCACGGCCGTCCTCAAGCATGCCGACGGCACCGAGCACCGCATCCCGGTGAAGCACTCGATGACTGCCACTCAGATCGAGTACTTCAAGGCCGGCTCGAGCGTCAACCTGATGGGCTCGAAGGGGTGAGCCGCAGCGCCTCCGGGGCTCGTTGCGCCGTCGCCAGGCCGAGCACACAGTGACGGAAGAGCCTCCGCGCGAACATCCGAGAGACCCGCTCCACGGGGTCACGCTGCAGGCGATTCTTGAGGAGTTGGTCGAGCGCCGCGGTTGGCACAACCTGGCGGACATCATTCGCATCCGCTGTTTCGCCTTCGACCCGAGCATCGGATCAAGCCTCAAGTTCTTGCGCAAGACCCCGTGGGCCAGGACGAAGGTCGAGCAGTTGTATCTGCAGGACCGGTGGGACATCGAGATGCGGGCAACGCAGGAGCGGGATCGGCAGGAGCGCCGGGACCGCGAGCGACCGAGCCGCGGCGGGAGTTGAAGCCGGGGGGCGTTCTCGTCGGTCAGCGATGCGACGGCACCCCGACGCCGACGGATCGCAGCGACCCTGGCTCGGCGTCACGCGCCGTCTGATAGGCTCGATCGCGATGCGTCCCCGCCTCGCCCGTACGTCGCTCGCGCTCGCGGCACTCGTCGTCGCGACCTGCGGGGACGCCCCGGAGACGCCGAGAACACAAGCGCCGGAGATCCACACACCGACGTCGGTCCCACGGGCGGCGCCCGCCGCACCGGTCAACGACGAGGCGCTCGACGCGCTCATCAGTTCGCTCGAGAGCGCGAGTGATGTGGACGCGAGAACTCGCGCCATTCAAGCGCTCCTCGCGGCTGGACGGCCGGCGCTCGACCGTCTGCTGCGCGGCTACGCAACCGAGTCGGACACGTACGACTTCCTGACCGCCCAGGCCGTGCGCTCGTTCGGCGCCGACGCGATCGACCCGCTCGTGGCGATGCTCGGATCGGACGACGCGGTCGCCCGGATGCGCGGCATGACCTCGCTCGCCGAGATGCGAGCGTGTTGGGCGTTCGACGAACGGGGGCCCGCCGTCTGCCGTGCGCTGCTCGCACGCCTCGCCGACAAGGACGACTTCCGCGGTGCCGCCGAGGCGCTCCGCGCAAGCCGTCCCGCGGGTCGCGTCGTGGCGACGGAGATTGCGGCGCTGTGGGCGTCCGAGGAGAGCGACGTTCGTCGCGCGGACCTCGCAGCGGTCCTCCGGGCCCTCGGGCCGGACGCGACCGACGCGGCGCCGACGGTTTGGGACATCCTGTTCGCGGCACCCGCACCCGCGCCGGGCGCTGCCGACGACGCGTCCGATCGTCACGCACCCGGCGATGACGAGGCGCTCGGGATACTCCTCGCGATCCGCGGCGGCGAGCCTGCCCTCGTCGGGCCGCTCCGGCAGGTGCTCGCGACGGGACGTCCCGAGTGCCGCCGCGCCGCACTCGTCCTTCTCCGATCGTGCGGCGATGCGGCCGCCCCGGCCGCAATGGAAGTAGCTGCGCTGCTTCGCGATCCAGACTGCGATGTGCAGGCGGCTTCCGAAGCGCTCCTCGCGATGCCGTCGGCCGCAGACAGCGTGGTGCGCGAACTCCTCGCGGCCGGAGACCCCGCGAACACGCTCTCGACGTTCGCACGGGATCCGGGTTTCGCCGCACGGCTCGCGCAGGTGCTTCCATCGCTTTCGGCCGACCAGATCGAAGTCGCGCATTACGCGCTTCTGATGGGCGACGCCTTCGACATCCCGTCGCTGACCCCTGCCCTTCTGCGTCATCCCGCTCCGGAGGCCCGCCGCCTCGCACTTTCGCCTTGGGCCGACGGCGCAACGTCGCCGCTTCCCGACGGCGCCGCCGAACTCCTCACGGATGCCGACGCCACCGTCCGCGCGGCCGCCGCGCGCGCCCTCGGCGGCCGGATCGGCGTGCCCGACGAGGCAATCGTCGATGCCGTGGCGGCGCCGCGCACCTCGCCCGACGCGAGCGTCCGCAGGGACGTTGTCCAGGCGCTCGCGGGGATCTCCGGCCGATCGAACGATGCACTCGATGCCCTGATCGCGATGACCAACGACGAAGACGAGTCCGTGCGCCAGTGCGCGATCGGCGCCCTTGGCTCGCTGGCAGACTCCGAACCGAGGGCGATGGATGTCCTGCTGCGCGCGGTCAACGACAAGGAGAGTTCTCCCCGTCGCAGAGCCATCGCAGAACTGGCGCGCAGCGACGCGCGGATCTCCGGCGACCACGCCGACGCAGTCGCGGGACTCATCGACGCCCTCCGACTTGACTCGGCGCCGAGCGTCCAGATCCTCCCCGTCCTCCGACGCATCGACGGCGGGTTCGATGCGCTCTTCGCCGGCCTGCGCCCGCTGCTCGTTGCAGACGCAGATTTCTGGGAGCGCGGCCGCGCGCTCGACGCAATCATCGCCCTGGGTCCCGGCGCCGCGGCGCTGCGGTCGGATCTCGTGCGACTCGCTGCGACCCTGGATGCGTCCACTCATGGGAAGATCCAGGCCGCGCTGAGCGCGCTCGACCGAGCGCCCACCACTGCGTCCAGAGACGCCGTCGCTCGCGAGTCCGCCGCCGACCGGATCCGCCGACTCGCCGGCCTCGGGCGTCCGGGATGGCAGGAGCTCCTCGTCGTTGCGTCCAGCGTCGAGGCTCGGGACCGCGTGGATCTCCGAGCGGCGCTGGCCGGCCTGCCACTGCGCGACGCCATACTCGAAGGCGCCCGCGCCGAGGGCGGCGGCGAAGCGGCGGAGGACTCCCGCGCAGGCGCGGTCGTCCTTGCGCCGCTCCTCCCGGCCGCGGAGGCTGTCGCCGTGATCGCGGCGCTGGTGACGTACGCTCCGAACGAGCGCGCGTCGGTGAGTCTGTGTGCGATCGAGCGGGCGGCGCCCGGGTCCGTCCCCGCAGAGGTGGCCGCGCGCCTTCTCCGCGACGCCGACGGCAATCGCGAGTGGGACGCGCTCGACCTCGCGTGTCTCGTCGGTGCGCGAATGACGTCCGCCGACCCGACTCTCGTCCGGGACCTCTCCGCGTTCCTCGCCCGTCCGGAGTCCGCGGAGCGGGCCGACGCCGCAGCCCATCTCTGGTGGCTGACGCGCGACGTCAACCTCACGCGCCCCGTCCTCCGCGCGGTTCTCGCGCACCCGGAACGCCTGGACGAGATCGTCGATCCGGCGCCGTCGTGGCGGCGGCTCGGACGCGCGCTCGCTGACATGCCGCTCGCCGACGAGGACGTCGCCGCGATCGCGACGACGCTCGCGGCAGCGAGCGCGTACGAACCACCCGATATGGATCAGGACTACCCGCAGGCCGCGGACGCCCTCGTCGGCGCGATCGCGCCGCTCTGCGCGGTCGTCGAACGACTCGGCCCTCGCGCCGCCCCAGTCGTCCCGGCGCTACGCGTGACGCTCCGGCACACCGAGAGTGACGCCGTCGTTCGCGCCCTCGGCGCGATCGGCGCCGCTGCGCGTCCGGCGCTGCCGGACCTCCGCGCGTGGGCAGCCAGGATGGGCGAACGCGGTGACATCGCGCGCGCCGCAATCGCGAAGATCGAGTCCGCACCGCGCTGACGTTGTCCCCGGCCGACTACCGGTAGATCGTTCTGACGTCAAGTGGCTGCGAGTGCGATGCAGAGCGGAGCCCCGGGGACGCCGATCGTCCCGAACGCGCATCGGCCGGACGTCGCCGAAAGCGCGCGGCCGGGGCAGACGATCGGGCGTACCTTCGGGCGCGTCGGCACTCGGAATCCCGGCGGAACATGCAACGATGAAGACCCCGGCAACCGACCGCGCGTACCGCGCGGAGAATCGGAAGGCGTGGCGCGACGCGCGCAGCGGCGACGTCGCGGCGTGGGAGCGGGTGATCGAGTCGATCCGTTGGGGGTACGGCGTTCGCAAGGACCCGCGCCGCGCGCTCCGCGTGGCCGAGCAGGCGTGGCGACTCCACTCGCACGGGGACATCGCAAACCAAGCAGCCTTCGCATGCGAGGAGATCGGAGACGAGGCGGGCGAGGCTGCCTGGCTCCTGCGCGCGGCGGAGGCCGGCCACGCGAACTGCATGGTCGCCGTCGGCTACCACCTGCGCTACGGGCTCGCCGTCCGTCGCGACCCGGCGGCGGCGAGCCGCTGGTACCGGCGCGCCGCCCGGCTCCGCGACCCGGATGCGTGGATGAACCTCGCGATCTGCCACAAGCAGGGGATCGGAGCGCGGAAGCACCCCGTCGCAGAGCACCGATGCCTCGAAGCCGCCGCGGCACTGGGGTCCGACCGCGCGAAGCTGCGCCTCGCCGCCGCGCTGGCCGACGGGCGATTCGGAACAACCGACCCGGAGCTCGCGGAAAGGTGGTTTCGCGATCTCGCGGTTTCCTCCGCTTCGGCCGCCGAAGAGCTCGCGGACCGCAAGCTCAAGGGCGACGGGCTCCGCAAGGACGTCCGCGGCGCGCTGCGGATGATCCGCAGCCACGCGAGGCGAGGCGCGGGCTGGGCCTGGCTCCAGCTCGGGGTCGAGAAGTTCAATGGGAAGCGCATGCGAAAGGACGTGAACGGCGCGATCCGGGCCTACCTGCGTGCCGCGGCGGCCGGCGAGGGGCGCGCGTTCTTCAATCTGGCGCTCTGCCACCGCGATGGGACCGGGTACCCGAAGAACCGGGCACGCGCCCTGAGGTACTTCGAACAGGCGCTCGAGTGCGGCGAGCGCGAGGCCGCCACCGTGCTCGCTGCACGACTGCTCGCCGGGGAGGAACTGCCCCGCGATGCACGCCGCGCCGCGGAGATCCTCCGGAGCGTCATCGCGGACGAGGAGCCCGAGGGGCTCGTACTGCTCGCGCAACTCCTCCGGGACGGCGACGGCGTCCGTCGTGACCTGACCGAGGCGCGCTGGTGCCTCCGGATCGCCGCGGCGCAGGGCCGCGACGTTTCCGCCGAGATGCGTGCGCTGGCCGCCGTCGCGCGGAAGCGCCGCCGCCGAGCGCCGCGAGTGCCCGCGTCGCCGTAGATCCGCCCGGGGACGGGGCGAACGTACGAGCTTCCCGAAGGACGGTCGCTCGCCCGGCTGCGACCGCGCACGGCCGTCAAGGCGAGTCCGCGTCGTCGCCGTGGACACGTCCTCGGCGACGACGGGAAGTTCGTAAGTTCACCCCGTCCGCGAGGGCGCTCCGCGCCGGTCCACGAGCCCGCACGAGTCACGGCCGAGGATCTCCGGGTACGCCGTCCAGGGGTACGTCTCGAGCGCGCTCGCGGTGTCGAGCACCCCGTGGTGGACCGGGTTCCCGAGGACGTAGCTCAGGACCGAGAGCACGGCACCGTCCCCCTCGCAGCGCCGGGACCAGTACCGGCCCTGGAGCGTCGTGCCATGATCGCCGCACCGCCGCCGCTCGCGCATGCCGATCGCGGTGTTCAGCCGGCGGAACAGGGTCTCCGGCGGCAGATCCGTGATCCGGATCATCAGGTGGTCGCCCCCGGGGACAGGGTTAAGTTGAGCAGTTCTCCGTCACGGATCCGCCCCGTCTGCGCCGCCGTCGCGGACCCCGGATGTCACTTTCGGTCCTCGCCGAACGACCTATGGGATCATGGCACGCACAGCACGGTCCTGGGACCCCGGGTGGATCCACCACGTGGACGCGCGCGCGCACTGCGGGGCGCCGATCTTCGCGACCGACGAGGACCGCGCGTTCGTCGTCGCGCGCGCGACCCGGGTGTTCGCGGAAGAGGGGATCGTCTGCCTCGGGTGGGCTGTGCTCGTCAACCACTACCACCTGCTGCTGCGGTGTCCTGCGTCGCCCGGTCACGCGCTGCTGCGCCTGAACACCGCGATCGCGCGGCGCGCCCGGCTGAAGGGAGGCGGCGCGGGTGCCGTGTTCCAGGGACGGTTCTTCTCGGCACTCTGCACGAGCGACGAGTCCCTGCGGCGGCGGCTCGCGTACGTCACGGCGAACGCAGTGCACCATCGCGTCGTGCCGTCGGTCGCTGCGCTGCGCGGGTACGCCTGGTCGAGCTTCGACGATGTGATGGGCGTCCGCGATGCGAAGCTCGCGAGCCCAGACGACGTACTCTCGGTGTTCCATGAGACGGACGCCGACCAGGCGCGGCGTGGGTTCGTCGAACTGCTCGAAGGGCGCGCGTTGGCGTGGGCCGGCAGGACCGGCGACCCGGATCTCGACGACGAAGACGACGCGGACTCGGACGAACCGAAGCTCGTTGTCACGCGGCGTGTTGCAGACGAGACCGGGATGCGGCGGACCGTGGGCGCGGTGCTTGGAGCGAGCGCGCGCCCCGCGGACGACTGGGACACCGTCGCCGGCCGACGTGCGGCGCTGCGGGCGATCGGATGGCGACCGACGGACCTCGTGGCGCCGGTCTGCGCACTCGTGGGGGCGGAGCCGGCCGACGTCCGAACCGGTTGCCGACGGTCCGCACCGAGTCAGGCGCGCGCGATCGTGTCGCACGTCGCGGCGGATCACCTCGCGTGGCCGACGAACGAGGTCGCAGCGGCTGTTGCGGCGACGAGCTCCGCCGTCGTACAGGCCCGACCGCGCGGAGCTGCGCTGCTCGCGGGCCTCCGGGTGACCGCGGCGGAGATCGTGGCCGTCAGTCGGCGGAGGTGAACCGGGCTCGCCGTGACGGAGAACTGCTTAACTTAACCCTGTCCCCGGGGGCAACGTCGAGCTCCGCCGTCGTGCGGGCGCGAGCGCGAGGGGCCGCATTGCTCGCAACCCTCGGCGTGACGGCGGAGGAGGTGGTGGCCGTCAGTCGGCGTCGGCGCGACGGTCCCCCGGGGACGGAGAAGTGCTCAAGTTAACCCTGTCCCCGGGGGCGACGCCTTCCTCGTACGGCTCTCGCATCCGCTCTCCTTCACTGGCTTACTGGCGCACGCGTCCCGCTGGGCGAAATCACTGCGGCGGCTGGAGAGTGCTGCCGCCCTGTTGCGAACTCGAAGTGCCGCGGCCCCGGCCCTTGGCCATGGCGTCGATTCGCACTAGGCGCGTCACCAACTCGGGGTACGACTCGTCATCGAACGCGCGGACCACGAAGCGGCCGATGGAGACATCATCTGGCGACTCCAGCGGCCAGCGACCAACGACCTCGATCCGCAGGGCTGTGAGCATCTGCTCTGCGTACTCCAGTAGCCGATCCGACGGCCGCTGAGCGCGGAGGCTACGAAGGAGCCGTCCCGCGGCGTCAATCTCGGCCAGGATCTCTTCGCGCGTCATGGGAGGCGCCTCGCATTGTCCAGGAAGTCGGACGGCAGAAGGTACTGCGTACTGCCACCCTTGCCCCCGACTCCCGCGATCTTGCCGGGCTTGAAGTCCGCCGCCGTGCTTCGCACGACGATGATGTCGTCCGTCAGGATGAACTGCTCAAGGTGGCGGTCGAGCGGAAGCCCCGTATTGGCGTCCATGGGTATCCCGAGCCCCGACTTGGTGCCAGGCTCAGTCCCGTACGCGCCCGGCCTGCCGCTATCATTGCTGACCCACAAGTCGATCCGATCTCCAGCCTTCAGCTCGACCGACTCGATTGGCCGACTGTCGTCTATCCCGTCGAGGTGGCTCCGGATCTTGTCCGCGTCGGCCTTCGGGAAACGCTTACGAAGCGCTGCCTCGGCCTGCGACTTGGTGAGTGGCGTCGCGCGACGGCTGGCAGTGCCGGCACCTTCTACGGCGCCCTCATGGGCTGAGCTCTTACCCCCGACCTTACCCGCCCCGTCGGCCTCCGCGGCCGCGCCACCGGGCTCGACTGACGGCTTCGTCGGGGGCTTCGGCGGCTTGGGCGCCGACGGCGGGGTGTCCACGCCGCCCCCGCCCGGCGGCGTGGCGGCGGACGTGGACCCGCCCGGCGTGACGGGCTTCCCACCGCCGGGCGGCTCCGAAGGCAGGGGGTCCACCGGACTGACGGGTGGCGCCTTCGGCAGCACATCCGACGTCGCTCCGGCAGCGGCCGACGACCTCGCGGCGCTCATCTGTGACTCGCGGACGTGACGCGACCCGGCAACAAGTTCATCGACGGAATCCGCCGGAGTTGAAGCGAGATCGGTCGCAGCGGCGCGGGTCGTCCGCTGCGGGTCGCGAAGCCCGTTCCGCAAGCCGTGCGATCCCGGCCCAGCGAACCCCGGCGCGAGGAACTTCCCGACTGCTGCCGTGCCGAGCGCGAAGAGCCCGCTTCGGAGCATCTCTCGTGCGTCCAACGCCTCAAGGCCCTGGCCCTGCTTCAGGATCGCCTGTTCCCAGAAGTTCCCAAGCGCGCCGCCTGCGACGACAACGACGCCCTGAAGCGCCGCCGACGAAACCGCAGTCAGCACGCCAGCCGTGGCGAACCCGACCGCGATCAGGCCGACGAGGATCAGCATCCGATCGCCGTTGGAGACGTCCTTCCCGCCCGTCATACCGATGAGCACGTCCGTCAGCCCGCGCGTTATCGAGGCGATCCAATGCGGCTTCGCGTCGTTCCACGTCTTGAGCGCCGCAGCCGCTCGTGGGTCTTGAGTCGCGAAGTTCGTGAGTACCGTCTCCACATCCGGCGCAGTCTCACGGGCAAGTCTCGTGAACTCGAACGTGCCGTACTTCGCATCGAGCTTGTGGGCGGCATTCACGAAGTTGGCCGCGTCCACAGCGGCCGAAGGCAGGTGGCGAGCGCCCGCCTGCTCGACCATGCGGAACATGAGCCCGGCATCGCCGAGTTGCAGTAGCTCCATGTTCCGCATCAGCTCCGCCTTGCGCGCGAGGTACCGGAGCTGGATCGAGATCGGACCGTGAAGGACCAGGAAGCGCGACGGCTCGGTGCTGACGATCTCATGGAGGTCGCTGAGGATCTTGTCCTCCGCCACCAATCGCCCTTCGATCAGCTTGCGGATGGCCTGGCCGTTGCCCACGGGCTCGTCCTGAAGTGCCTTGAGCACAGTCTTGTAGTACTTCCCGTCGAGTTCGGTTGACGCGCGGAGGAGCATCGCCTCCTTGAACTCCTCGAACTGCGCCTCGATGCGCTGCTTGATCGTGGGCTTCTCGGACGGTTGCGGCGCGGGCTCCTTCTGCGGGTCGCCCGACCCCGGCTGAAGTGCGTCGTCGCCGATCCCGGACTGCTCCGGCACGATCGGGCCGTGCTCGCCGACGACGACCGGTGGAGCAGCGGGGCCGCCCGGTGCGAGAGCGCCGTTGGCCTGCGGAGCACCGCCCCCGTCCGGCGGCCTCTTCGGCTCCGGCCCCTCCGGCGGCGGCGGCAACGGCGGCGTGTCCCCTTGCGCGGCGCTCGTCTCCCCCGCGCCGCCGGACGGCGGGACCTCGACGTCGCCCGGCAGCTTCGCCTTCCCGCCGCCGGGGCTGACGGGCTCCTGCACCCAGTGGCACTCGTCGCAAGTCTCTTGCGGGCCGCAGCCGGAGTCGGCCGCGTTGGGCGGGCACGGGGCCTTGCCTTCGCAGTTCACGGGCGGCTTGCCGGGCCACGGCGGCGTCGGCGGTTTCGGCGGGGCGGCTTTGCCCTTCGCCGTCTTCGCTTGTTTGATGGTGGAGTCGATCGCGGCCTGCGTCAGTTGCACGGCAAGGGCGCCTGCGTCCTTCGCGAGCTTCGCCGCATCGGCAGCAAGCACTGCCGCAGCAGCAGCGCCCGCCGCGGAGCCGCTCGTCGCGGCGGTCGCCGCCTTCGCTGCGGCGCGCGCTGCCCTTCGCGCGAGGCGTGCCGCCTTCGCAATCGCCTCGCGTGCGGCGACGAACGCCCGACGCTGTCCGCCGGACCCGGCGACCGCGAGTGCGCGGCTGCACGCTCCAACCGCGGCGTTGACGGCGCGCGCGATCACAAGTGTCTGCGATGCGACTTGGCTCGCGCGTGCACGCGCCGTGGCGTACAGGATCGCCGCGAGCCCAGACTTGCCAGCCGATGTCGCCCGGTTCCCATCGGCCACGTCGCCCACAGCAGCGGTGGCCAGCTCCGCGAGAGTGACTGCGAAGCCACTGTCGTTGAGGCCGGCACTGCTGAAGGCGCGATGCGCCGCGATGATGGCCTCGTGCGCATCAGCGACCAGAGCGAACGCGAGCCCTGAGCGCCACTCCTGATACTGGGCCGGCGTCAGGACCTTCGCCTGGTTGGTGAGCGCCAGCGCGACCGCATCGTCGGCCCGGCGCCCGGCGTCGGCCTCCGACTTCATCCACTGCCGCAACTCGCGACGCTGCTGATCCGCAGCGACCGTCGCCAACCGCGCGGCGTGACGCAGCGCCTCAGCACCGCCGTGCGCCGCGTCGTGCGCGGCGGTGTACGCCGCCTGACGCGCGGCCTGCCGCGCCCTCGCACCCTTCCGTCGGACCGCGGCCCGGGCGTCGCGCGCCAGTTGGGTCTCCACGCGTGAGCGCTCCTCGGGACTCAACGCCTGGAGCGCCAGGCCTTTCTCGGCCCGCGCATGCTTTAGTAGATCCCTCGCGTCGTCTAGAGCCTTGCGGGTCCCACCGTTTTTCAACGCGGCCTTCCACGCGTCGAATGCCGCCTCGAACTTGTGGCTCAGCGACACCGCGGAGTCGATTCGCCCTGCCCCGCCGCCGCCGCTCGGGGACATGATCCCGAACTGCGCCGCGAGCGCCGCGCCGGGCGAGCCGAGCACTGTGGAGCCGTCGGGGCGTCGCGCGCCGGGGCCGCGCTGCTGCGGGCCGAGCAGGTCGGACAGCGCCTCGAGCGGCGACGTCTGCCCGGGGAGCAAGACCGGCCCGCCGGGGCGGTGGCCGCCGGGCGTGACGACGGCGGCCGCGCCGGTCGGCCGCTCGTACCCCTCCGGCCGACCCGTCAGCGAGCGGAAACGCGGGGCGTCGAACGCGGCGTCGGAGGTCTCCGACCCAAGCAGCGTCGGATCGCCGAGTGGGCCCGCGCCGAGGAACGGCGCCGGCGTCGCGGCTGCGTCCGAGTCGCCGACTGCGTCACCGTCCGGCTGGATCGCCGGCTGCGACGACGCGTCGATCCAGATCGGCCCTGGGCGGACCACACCCGGGCTCGACGCAAATGCGCTCGCCTGCGGCCCGAGCGCGAATCGCGCGGCGCCGCTGCCGCCCTGCCCGGGCGTGACCCCGGCGAAGCCCCACGGTCCGATCGACGCGACGGCGCCGATGCCTGCCGATCGAGCGGCCTCGCGATCGTCCGGGCCGGGGATGCGCCACGCCTCGATCTCGTCGCCGGCACCGCTGCCGTCGAACGGGGCGTCGTCGCTGGCACCCGGAACCACAGGCTTCGTGACGAGCGCGTCGTCGCGCATTGGCGCGAACCCGGCGACTGCGTCGCCCGGCAGCAGGACGCCTCCGCGGCCGGATCGACCGTCCCAAGCCGGTTCCTGTCTCCGCGGCGCGCCCGGACCGTCGGCGCCGCTCGCGAGGACGTTGCGCACCGCGTCCGACGCGAACCCGCCGAGCGGCATCTGCGGCAGCGGCGCCGCTTCGCCGGGCGGGAGGTAGGACGCCGGAGCAGGCGCGCGCGTCATTGCCACGACCCCGTGGGGCCGAACGGCCCAGCGAGGGCGCCGATCGCGTCGAGGACCGGGAGCACGCCGCCGAAGGGCCCTGCGCTTTGCAACGCTGAGCCCGCAGGAGGAGCGGAGATCGCTGGACGCGAGCCGGTTCCGGGCGGAGCGAACGTGGGTTCGCCACTCGGAGCGCTGCCTGCGCCCGGCGCAAGGGCGGATCCACCCGGCGCCGGCGGTTCGATGCCGTGAATCCCCGTGCGATGACCGCCACCGTCGTAGTCGAAGTCAAGAGGCTTGCACGCACACACGACCCGACATCCGGAGTCGGGCGGCGTTGGCTTGCCTGTCGTGAGTTCGCGCTTCTCGACATCTACGCGATCGACGCCGCTGCGCGTGCGGTCGTTGCCGCCGTCCGCGGGCTTGGCGGGTACGTCCCCCGACGGTGTCGTGACTTCGACCCACGGGGGTGCGTCCGGACTCCCGAACTGCCGATCTTCCTTCGGATGCGACGGCTCGTCTCTCAGAGCGCCGCCAACAGTCCCACCACCACCTCCTCCTCCTCCGCCCCCACCTCCGCCGCCACCGCCGCCACCCCCTCCGCCTCCCGACGGCGGCGTCTGCGTCGGCGACGCCTGACTCGCGGGCGGGAGCAGCGGCGGGGGCGCGTCGAATCGCGGCGGTGCGTCAACTCCCGTCTCGAGCGGGACGCCCGGCAACTCCACGCACGGTCGCCAGGGCCGACGAGACATCGGCGGGACGATCGTCAGGTCGTCGCAGGAGCCCACGCGTCCTACGGACGGCGTCGGCCCGGCGCCGCCGAACTGAACCCACGGATGGAGCGGCGGCGTGCGCCCGCTTCGTGGCATCGCGGCGACGGTCTCGATCGGACTGACGAACGAGGACGCCCGGCCGATCGCGCCAGCGCCAGCCGCGGACTTGCCGCCATCGCCGCAGGTTCCTGCGCCGTTGCACCCGCATCCGCAGTCACCGCCGGCACCCATGCGACGTCGCCCCCCTCGGTCCTGCACCTGCCGCCAACGAACTCGCACTCGACAGCGGCCGCCACCATGGGCGCCGCGATCGCTCGCGGCGCCCTGTGGTCGGCCCGGACAACTCACGCCCGTGCGGAGATCAGCTTTCGCGGCGTTCGAGGAAGCCGACCGCCCAGCACGAGACGGTCGCGAAGTCGTCCGGCGTGGTGGCGGCCGTCAGCTCCAGTCGAAGGCGGAACCACCGTTTCCGCAGCGTGGGCACGTACTGGGCCTCGGCGCCGGGACCCGGATCCACGGGCGGCGTGACGCCCGCGCAGTTCGTCCACGAGTTGGAGTCCGTGGACTCCTCGAAGTACATCGAGAACGTGCAACCGGTGCGCATCTGCCCGCGCCACACGTTCAGGATCGCCTTCTCGTACTCGGTCACGTCCATCGCGATCGTGTAGAAGGGCGTCGTCCCCGCAAACGTCGTGTAGCGGGGCAGCATCACCAGTGGAACCAGTTCTCCAGCCATCGGTCACCTCTCCTTGTTGATCCGTCATCCGGGCCGCAGGCGACTTGCGTCGCAGTCCAAACTGCCGTTGGATCCGACCGTGCCGCCGCGACCCGCCGCAGCACGTGGGCTGTTCTCAGTTCGCAGGGCCTCCGCCGCCACGGCGGCGACCCTGGTTCGACTTCTCCGGACGACCGCACGACGGAGCGGCGCGCACGCCGCGCCGCGGACGCGCGGCGTCGATCCACTCCGTGGAGTCGCGCGACACGCGAACCGTGAAGCCGATCCCGCCCCTTGCGATGGGGCCGAGTTGCGTTGTCGATTGCGACTCCGCGGTCTGCTTCACGCCACCCTCCGTCTCAGAGTGCCCGCACACCAGCATGTGATCGCGGCGGGCCCGGTGATGCTGATTCGCATTCGAAACCACCGACGGGGGAGGTCGAGCCGCACGATCTGTGTCGCGAGCGAGGCGCTCGCGAGCGGGAACCACCGATCGCCGTCGTGCGAGTCTTCGAAGTACACGGTCATGGTGCCGCCGCCAGGGAACGTCACGCCCTGTTCGAAGGAGAGCACCGCGCGGTCGAAGTCCGTCACGTCCAGCGCCGCGGTCTCGTAGTCCGCTTCGCCGATCAGCGTCGTGAAGCGCGGGAACATGACGACCGGAACGAGTTCACCCTGCATGTCTGCTACTCCTCGGCCGTTTCGGGCTCCAGGAACTCGATGAAGACGATGTCGGCCGCGGGCACCGCCATGCCGAAGATCCTGCCGCGCCAGGAGACGCCCGTCGGGAACGAGTACGTGACCCCGGGATCGATCCGATAGGCAGGGCCGGCGTTCGTCTCGGAGAGCCGAATGAACACCTGGCCGGCCGCGCTCTGGTTCTGGATCTGCACCTGGCGCCGGTCGTCGTTGTGCGGTCGCAACTCGACCCAGGTTCCGTCGAGCGGAACCGCTTGATTGACGGTGTCTGCGAGGCCGACCGACGTGCGCACGGCGCCGTCGCGTCCGATACGGCCACCGTAGCCGTTGAACTTGTCCTGGAGCGAGACGACTGCATATCCGGCCATGAGATGTCCTCCGACTCGATCACTGGTCGCGAAGCGTGAAGTTGCCGACCGCCCAAGCCGAGACCGCGGCGCCGACGAGCCGGAACGCGCCACGTACCCACGGCAGTTCGAGCGCGTACTCCGCGGTGACCTCCGTGTTCGCCACCGGCAGCAGGATCGGCGTGGCGGTCGGCACATCCACCCTGGTCCACGTGAGCAGATCCGCCGACTCCTCGAGGAACACCTCGCACACGGTGATCGTGCCGATCCCGCCACTGCGCCACGCGGTGATCTCGGCAGTTGCGAACTCGCGCACGTTGATCGGCGCCGTCCGGAAGGTGTCAGCCGACGCGAACGCGGAGAAACGCGGGAACAGCACCACCCGTCGTACCTGCGACATGGTCTACCTCTCCCCGCCTCAGCGGAGGATGCCATGCGCGAATCCTTAAGGAATCGGCCGCGCCGGAGTTCTTGTCGTAAGTCGTGGCAGGGCCCAGCGTTAGACTTGCGTGTACCACCACTACAGGTCCGCGCAAAAGGCCCCACCACATGCCCAAGACTACCCGCGTCCT
>JAIOPE010000051.1 GCA_021414065.1 Planctomycetota bacterium | reverse complement strand
GAAGTCGGCCGGCGACCGCGTGCTCACTGCGTCGTACGACGGGACGGCACGGGTCTGGGACCTCGACGGGCGGGAGCGCGCGACTCTTCGCCATGACCACCGCGTGGCGTCGGCGGTGTGGTCACCCAGCGGAGACGCAGTCCTCACGACGTCGTGGGACCACACCGCGCGACTCTCCGACGTCACCGGACGCGAACTCGCCGTGATGCGCCACGGAGACATCGTCGATCGCGGCGCGTTCTCGCCCGACGGCACGCGGATCGCAACGTGCTCCCGCGACGGCACCGCGCGGATCTGGGACAGGAGCGGGCGCGAGGTTGCCGTCCTCCGTGGCCACGAGGCCGCGGTGGAGACCGTGGCGTTCGCCGCGTCCGGTGCGGACGTGCTGACGACGTCGCGTGACCGCACGGCCCGGCTCTGGGACGTCACCGGCCGTGAGCTGGCAGCGTTCCGCGGCCACGCCGCGATCGTTCAGGACGCTGCGATCTCCGCGCGCGGCGGACTCGTCGCGACCGCCTCCGACGACGGCACCGTGCGCCTGTGGGACACACAGAGCGTCGAGCCCGTGGTGCTCCAGGGGACCGGCGGCGCGGTGACCCAGGCGGCGTTCGTCCCCGGCGGCTCGCGCGCCGTCCTTGTGTCGGGTGACGGCACGGCGTGCGTCTTCGATCCGACGAACGACGCGCTGACGGAACTCCGTGGCCATCGCTCGTACGTCGGGGCCGTCGCCGTGTCGCGGTCGGGCGAGTACGTCGTGACGTCGTCTCGGGACAACACCGCGCGCGTCTGGAACCTCCGGGACGGCGGCGAGTCGATCGTCCTCGCTCACGGAGCCACCGTCCGCGACGCCGCGTTCTCACCGAGCGGCGACCTCGTGGGCACCGCGTGCGACGACGGGACGGCCCGACTCTGGGACATCTCGGGACGCCCCGGCCCCGTGCTGCGCGGGCACACCGAGATCGTGTGCAGCATCGAGTTCTCGCCGTCGGGAGACGCCGTCGTGACGTCGTCGGAGGACGGAACTACTCGCGTCTGGACACGCGACGGCGTGGAGTCGCTCGTGCTCCGGCACGAGGGGAAAGGCGCACGCGCGGGGTTCTCCCACGCGGGCGACCTCATCGTCGCGCGATCGACCGATCCGCGCGTGTTCGTCTGGGATCGCGCCGGGCGCGAGGTTGCCGTGCTGCGCGGCCACGAAGGCGCTGTCGTCGCTGCGGTGTTCTCGCCGACCGACGACCGGATGCTCACGGCGTCCGTCGATCGCACCGCGCGGATCTGGAACCTCGCGACGCGCGAGTCGGTCGTGCTCCGAGGTCACGAGGCGGCGCTCGTTGCCGCGTGCTGGGCGCCGTCGGGCGCGTTCGTCGCGACGGGCGGACAGGATCACGTCGTGCGGATTTGGGACGCCCGCGGCAGCGAGGTCGCGGTCCTGCGCGGACACCGCGGCGACGTCCGCAGCGTCGAGTTCTCCGACGACTCGCGGCGCCTGCTGAGCGCGTCGAACGACGGAACGGCGCGGATCTGGCGCGTCGCGCAGGACGAACTGATCGACCTCGCCGACCAGCGAACGCTGCGCGGGTTTACCGCCGCCGAGCGCGAGAAGTACCGCGACTTGCTGGAACCGGACGCGTCGGGCGCGTCCGACGCACGCTGAGCGGCGGTGGTGGGACTCGTCCGTCGCGACGCGGCGCTCGTGGCGGCGTACCCGACGAGGTAGGCACGCGTCGCGGATGACACGGGTGGGACTGACGCACGTTTCCCTTCGCGACGCGCTTCCGCGGAGCAGAGCGGCCGGGCCGGACCGAGGAGGACGCGACGCGGCGCTCGTGGCGACGTACCCGACGAGGTAGGCACGCGTCGCGGATGACACGGAGGGGGACTGACGCACGTTTCCCTTCGCGACGCGCTTCCGCGGAGCAGAGCGGCCGGGCCGGACCGAGGAGGACGCGACGCGGCGCTCGTGGCGACGTGCCCGACGAGGTAGGCACGCGTCGCGGATGACACGGAGGGGGACTGACGCACGTTTCCCTTCGCGACGCGCTTCCGCGGAGCAGAGCGGCCGGGCCGGACCGAGGAGGACGCGACGCGGCGCTCGTGGCGACGTACCCGACGAGGTAGGTCCGAGCCGCGGACGACACGGCCCTCAGCTCAGCGAATCACTTCCACCGGCACGTCCGGCAGTGCCGCGACGAACTTCCTCCCGTAGGCCTTCGTCGCCATGCGGCTGTCGAGGACGACGACGATGCCGCGGTCGCGCGTGCTGCGGATGAGGCGGCCGAAGCCCTGCTTCAGCTTGAGGATCGCCCGCGGGAGCGAGTACTCGGCGAACGCATCGCCGCCGCGGTCCTTGATCGCCTGCGTACGGGCCTCTTCGACCGGGTGCGTCGGGACTGCGAACGGCAGGCGCACGATGATCACGTTGCGCAGCACGTTGTCGGGAACGTCCACGCCTTCCCAGAACGAGTCGGTTCCGAAGAGCACCGGCTGCTGCGAGCGGTGGAACTCCTCGAGCATCTGCGTGCGCTGCATGCCCTCGCCCTGCTTCAGCACGGTGCAGCCCATCGAGCGGAGCGCGTTGACGCACGCGGAGTGGCAGCGGTCGAGACTCTGGAAGCTCGTGAACAGAACGAACGCGTGGCCGTCGGTCCGCTCGATGTGTCGCAGCACGGCGTTGGGCAGCGCGTCTTCGTAGGCCTCGCCGGTCTTCGGGTCGGGGAGCGTGGTGTCGATGAAGAGCTTCGCCTGTTCCTTGTAGTTGAAGGGCGACCCGAGCTGGAGGTTGCGCGTGCTCTCGATCCCGAGACGCGTCGCGAGCATGCGGAACCCGGCGTCGCCGCCGGAGGTCAGCGTGGCGCTCGTCAGCACGATGCCGCGCAGTCGCTCCCACAGGTGGTCCTTCATCTCCGGCGCGACGTCCACCGGCGACGACAGCATCACGATGTTCCGCCCGCCCGGCCCCTCGCGCTCGACCCAGTAGACGTGGCCCGACTGCGTCATCCCGACGAGCGCGCGGAGTTCGTCCGCGAGTTCGGCGCAGCGCGTGCCGCGGGCGATCAACTCCAGCGAACGCTCGCGGACTTCGTCGGCGCGGCCCATCTCGACCACGGTGATCCCGAGCGTGTCGAGGGCGTCGGCGAGGGCCAGCGGGAAGAGGTCGGCCTCGGCGATGCGATGATTCTGCGGCTGCCCGCGCTCGCACCAGGCCTGGACGAGGTCGAAGAAGGCGTCGGCCTCCTTCCGCGCGGCATCCACGAGATCGATCGTGGTGCGCGGTGCGAGGCAGGCGTAGAGGAGGCCCTTGCCCTGCGGCGTCGCGAGTTGGCGGAGCACGTAGTGGACGGCGGCGCGCGAGACGCGCATCCCGAGGTACTCGCCCGCGACGTCTTCCACGGCGTGCGCTTCGTCGAGCACCAGGTGGTCGTAGTTCGGCAGGAGTTGCGCGCCGGAGCGCCGGAGCGCCATGTCGGCGAACAGGAAGTGGTGGTTCGCGACGATGATGTTCGCGTTCTGCAGACGGCGCCGGCCGGCCTGGTAGAAGCACCGGTCGTAGTACTCGCACGAGCGGCCCATGCAGTTCCCGGCCTCGGCGTTCACGCGCGACCAGACCGAGTTGTCTGGGACGAACTTCAGATCCTGCTTCGTGCCGTCAGCCGTCGTCTCGGACCACTCGACGATCCGCTGCAGGTCGCGCTCGTTCGCCTCCGACTCGAACAGCTCGCGCCCGGACCGCACCGCGAGCCACATCCGCCGCTGGCAGAGGTAGTTGCCGCGACCCTTGGCCAGCACCACGCTGAACTCGGCGGGCACAATGCCGGTCAGGAACGGGACGTCCTTTTGGAGCAGTTGCTCTTGGAGGGCGATCGTGTGCGTGGCGATGACGACCCGTTCGCCGCGCTCGGCCGCCGCGGCGATGGCCGGCACGAGGTAGGCGTAACTCTTGCCGACGCCCGTGCCGGCCTCGGCGAGGAGCCTGCCGCCCTCGGTGAACGTCTGATCCACGGCCGCCGCCAGCTCGAGCTGCTGGGGGCGCTGCTCGTAGCGAGGGTGCTTTGCGGCGACGGGTCCGCGCGGGCCGAGGAGTTCGAGGACGTCCACGGGGGGATCGTACGGGCCGGAACCGCGGGGGCGGACCGTTTCGCTGGACCCGGGGGCCGCGGCCCGCCTACCATCCCCTGCTTCGACGCCCGCGTGCTCCGATCCCCGGAGGGATGACATGAAGCCGACCGCCCAGGTTCTCCTCGTCGCTGCCACCGCGCTGCTGCTGCCCTTCGCCGCCGGAGGCTGCGGCACGTCGCCGACCGCCGCCGACGTCAAGGCCGTGGACGACGGCGCGCTCGTCCGTCGCACCGCGAAGGCGTGGCACGTCATCCAGTCCGCGCACAGCGGTCCGGTCGGTTTCCTGAAGGTGATGGACGTGTCCGAGGCCGGCGGCCCGGTCTTCGAGTGGCGCTACATCTACGGCCCGGACTGGACCGAGCTCGGCTGGGTGAACCAGAAGGGTCAGGCGTTCCAGTGGGAGAAGTACCCGCCGGGCGCGATGCCGAACCCCCGCGAGCCCTACCGCGTGAAGCACCTGCCGATGGACTCGATCCAGCGGAACGCGATGCGCATGCTCGGGATCGACCCGGCGATGGACGACGTCACCTTCCCCGTCGCGTCCGACGCCGACATCCGCTCCGCGAAGTGATCCGCGCGTGACGGGCGCCGACGCAGACGGCGGTCGCGATCCCGCGACGATCGCCGCCCACGGCCTCCGCGCTCCGTCGCCGGAGTCGTTGCCCGACGGCGCGCGATCCGTCCCGTCGGCGGAGCCCCTCTACCAGACCGCCGTCTTCGACTTCGACTCGATCGAGGGCTCCGACGGCCCCCTCGCCGGACGCGGCGGCTACGTCTACTCCCGCTACGGCCTGCCGAACGCCCGGTCCCTCGAGCTGACGGTCGCCGCTCTCGAGGACACCGACGACGCGCTCGCGACGTCGAGCGGCACGTCCGCCGTGCTCGGCGCGTTGCTCGCGTGCGTCGGCGCGGGCGACACGGTGGCCGTGCAGTCTGACGCCTACGGCGGC
>JAIOPE010000032.1 GCA_021414065.1 Planctomycetota bacterium | reverse complement strand
CCCTTCCCCTCGTGTTCGCTACGGACGGGCCCGGCGCCGGAAGTAGAGTCTCGGAATGACCGACACGCCCGGTTCCGCGACCGTCTCGGCTCCCGCCCGCATCGACCTCGCGGGCGGCACGGTGGACATCTGGCCGATCTGCCTGATCCAACCCGGCGCCCTCACCGTGAACCTCGCCATCGACCGGTACGCGAAGGCTACGGTGCGGGTGCGGACCGACGGGAAGATCGTGCTCGCCGCAGAGGACCGGAAGACGCGCACCGTGCACGCAGACCGCAACTCGCTTGCGACGGAGTCCGACCTTCCCCTCCACCGCGAAGTCGCTCAGGCGTTCGGCGGCGACGGTGGCATCGAGGTACGCACGCGGAGCGGCGTGCCCTCCGGATCCGGACTCGGCGGGTCGTCCACGCTCTTCGTGGCTGCGACGAAGGCCGCTCTCCTCGCGACCGGCGGCGCGCTGACCGACCGCGAGTTCCTGCGACTCGTGGTGGACATGGAGGCGCGGATCATCGGCGTGCCGACCGGGTCGCAGGACTACGTCTCGGCGATGTACGGCGGCCTCTCTGCCGTGCGGTTCCCCGCCGGCGGCGCGGCGCGCACCGGCATCGACGTGGACCTCGCTGCCGTGGCGTCGCGGATCGTGCTCGTGTGGACGGGTCTTCCCCACGACTCGGCGACGAACAACTGGGCCATCACGAAGGCCTACCTCGACGGAGATGCGGCGGTGCGCGACCACATGACCGCGATCTCGGCCGCGGCGCGCGACCTCGAGTGGGCGCTCGCTCGCGGCGACCTCGACGGCGCCGCGGCGTCGATCGACGACGACTGGCAGGCGCGGAAGCTCCTCGCGCCCGGCGTGACGACTCCGAAGATCGAACGCATCGGTCGCGCCGCTCGGAAGGCGGGTGCCATCGCGATGAAGGTGTGCGGAGCCGGCGGCGGCGGCTGCGTGTTCCTCTGGTGCGCCGACGGTCGCCGCGCGGCCGTGGCGAAAGCTGCGACCGCCGCGGGCGGCGAGGTCCTGCGCTTCCGTCCCGCGGAGCGCGGCGCGCTGACGGCGTGACGCTCGACGCGATCGTCCTCGACCTCGACGACACGCTCTACGACACGTCGGGGAAACTGCTCCCTGCAGCGGATCTGCGGGCAGTCGAGACGTTGTGTGCGTCGGGTCTGCGACTCACGGCGGACGCAGCGCTCGCGGAAGTCCGGGCGCTCCGCGAGCGCAGCGTGACGGACGCGTTCCGCGCACTCGCCGCGGCGCACGGACTGCCCGATGCGGCCGGCGCCGCAGCCGACGACGCCTTCTTCCGCTACACCGTGCCGGAGATGGCGCTCGACGACGACGTGGCCGCAGCCCTCGACGAACTCCACACGCTCGCGCCGCTCGCACTTCTGACCATGGGCGACCCTTCCACCCAGCGCGCGAAGTCGGCGCGCCTCGGACTCACCCGGTGGTTCTGCGTCGAGGAGTTCGTCGCAGGCGGTGCGGCGGGCGGCAAGTCCGATGCGCTGGCGCGACTGGTCGCGGGGCGCGATTGGGCGCCGTCTCGCACTGTGTTTGCGGGCGACCGGCCGGACAGCGACGTGAGGGCGGCGAACCGCGTGGGATGCCGCGCGGTCCTCGTCCGCAGGCCCGGTGCGGAGTTCAGCTCGACGCGAATCGACACGCCGGGCGACACTCCGTGGCGGACCATCTCGCACGTCCGCGAACTCGCCGCGCTGCTCCGACGGTAGTCGGCGCAGCGATGGAGCGATCAGCCCGCCATCGCGGCGGCTGGGCGCAGGGCGCCGTCGTCTGCGATGTCGTCGAGGCGCACGGCGATCTTCTTCGACACGCCCGGCTCCGGCATCGAGACGCCGAAGATGGTGCCCGCCGCCGAGATCGTGCGCTTGTTGTGCGAGACGATCATGAACTGGCTCTGCAGCGCGAACTCGCGCAGCACGCCGACGAAGCGGTCGATGTTGTTCTCGTCGAGCGCGGCGTCCACCTCGTCCATGAGGCAGAAGGGCGACGGCTTCGCGAGGTAGATCGCGAAGAGAAGGGCGACGGCCGTCATCGTGCGCTCGCCGCCGGAAAGGAGCGAGATCGACCGCTGTTCCTTGCCCGGCGGCTTCGCCACGATCTCGATCCCGGCTTCGAGCACGTCCTGGCCCTCGGTCAGGAAGACGTCGGCCTTACCGCCGCCGAACAGGCGCCGGAACATCTCCTGGAAGTTGGTGCGGACGATCGCGAACGTCGCCTCGAAGAGCTGACGGCTCTCGGCATCGATCATCTTGATCGCGGCGAGCAGCGACTCGCGCGACCGGACGAGGTCCTCGTGCTGAGCTCGCAGCGTGGACGCCTCGCGGTCGGCGTCCTGGAGCTGTGTGAGGGCCTCCAGGTTGACGGCGCCCATCTTCTCGATCTTGGCGCGGAGCTCGCTGACCTCGGTGTCGAGCGTGACGAGCTCCTCCGCCGTCGGCTCGGCGCGCTGCGCGTAGACCGGCGCGCTTCCTACGTCGGCCGTCGCCGCGGCGGAGTCGCGGCGCTCCTCCCACGCCCGCTGCAGGTCGGCCTGCAGGTCGTCGCGGGCGCGTTCGAGAAGGTTCTCGACGCGTAGCCTCGCCTCGTTCTCCTGCATCCGGAAGCGGTGCAACTCGTGCGCGACCTTCGTCGCCTCGGTTTCGAGACCCGAGAGGAGTCCGCGCGACTGCTCGAGCGCGGAGTGCGCCACCGACGCCTCGTGCCGCATGATCGCGAGTTCCTGCACGCAGACTTCGCGCTGGCGGGACGCGTTCTCGTACTGCTTGTGCGCCTCGCGGCCCTTCTCTTCGGCGTCGGCCTTGCGCTTCTCGCATTCGGCGAGCTCGTTGCGCGCGTCGCGGACGGTCTCCTCGATGTCCGCGACCTCGCGGATCACGGCCTGCGACCGCGCGAGCAGCGACGCGCATCGCTCGGCGACGGACGCGACGTGGACGCGCGCGTCGGATCGGCGGTCCTCGGCGGCGCGGAGACCGTGTTCCGCCTGATCGAGCCGCTTGGCCGCATCGACGCGCTGGCGCTCGACCTCGGCCTGCTCGGCCGCCACGCGCTCGGATTCCTCCTGCGCCTTCTGCGCCTCCACCCGCACACGCTCGATCTCGCCGCCGATCTCGCCGGCTTCGCGCTCGAGTTGTCCGCGCTCGCCGCCGAGACGCTGCGCTTCGGCCCGTGCGCGATCGGAGTCGGACCGCGCGCGGTGGAACGCAGCGTCGGCCGTGCGGAGACCGTCGCGGGCGTTGGCGACCTCGCGGCGCGATTCGCCGAGGGCCGACTCGGAGCCGGAGAGTTCCATGCGCACGGCGTCGAGGCGGGAGATCGCCTCCTCGAGCTTCGCCGACAACTCGCGCAGTTCCGTGCGGCGCTGGAGGAGCCCCGATCCACCTGCGGCGCCGCCGCCCGTGATCGCACCGATCGCGTCCACCGTGGTGCCGTCCGAGAGCACGACGCGCAGTCGCGGTCCGGCTTCGCGGAGGCCACGCGCCGCCCCGAGATCGGTCGCCGTCACAGCATCGGCGAGGATCGCCGCGACTGCCGGGCGGATGTCGTCCGGGCAGCGGACGGCGTCGAGCAGACGCCGCGAGCCGCTCCCGATCGAGTCCGTCGCCGCAGAGTCCTGCGAGACCGCGGCGTCGGCCGAGCGGACGGCGTCGAGGGGAATGAAGATGCAACGAGGCAGCTTACGCTCGCGCACCGCCGCGACCGCGGCGACGGCGTCGTCGAACGTGTCGACGACAAGCGCCTGCGCGTACACACCGAGGGCCGTCTCGACGGCAGACGCCGAAGCGGCATCGGTCTCGACGAACTCCGCGAGCATGCCGCGAACGGCCGGGAGCGACGTGTCGCCCTTCTTGCGCGCCTCGATGTACCGCTTCGGGCCGTCGCCGACGCCTTCGAGACGCGCTTCGAGCGAGCGGAGCACGTCCACGCGGCTCCGCGTGGCGGAGACCTCGCGGTCGGCCCCGGAGACCTGCTCGCGGAGTCCGCGCAGGCGCGCCTCGAGATCCTGCACCCGCTGCTCGCCTGCGGCGAGCGCGGCGGTCGCAGCGTCGCGAGCCTGCGCCGACGACTGCGAGTCGATGTCGGCCTTTTCGAGCCGCTGCCGCGCTGCGGCGACCTCGCCCTCGAGGGATTCGAGTCGGCGCCGGAGTCGCGCGTCGCGATCGCTGAGCCCCTGGGCCTCTGCGCCGAGCTTCGACCGAAGCGACCCGAGACGGGACTGCCGCCCGAGGTACTCGTACCCTTTCTCCGCGAGCTTCTGGGCAGCCGCGCGGCGCTCGTGGGCAGCGGTGCGCGCGGATTCGATCCCCTTCTCGGCCTCGACCAGCGCCGCCTGGCGCGCGGACTTCTCCGCCTCCGCAGCAGAGCGCGCGGCTTCGACCTCGTCGCGCGCCGTCGCGAGTTCGCCCATCCGTTCGGCCGACGATTCGATCTCGCCGATGTACCAGCGAATCTTGCCGTCGAGCTCGGCTGCGAGGCGCACGGCGAACGACGCCTTCTCGCGCGCGGTCTCGGCCTGCGTGAGGAGCGACGCGGTCTCCTGTTCCTTGCGGCCCATGAGCCCGCGACGCGACTCCAGCTCCTCCTCGCCGCGGCGCGACGTCGCAAGCGCCTCGCGCACCTGAGCCCGCGCCGTTTCCTCGGCGGTCGTCAACTCACCGACGCGCGCCGCCGCCTGGCTACGCTCTTCGACGAGCTTTCCGTAGCGGTGCAGCGCCAGGACGAGTCGCTTGCCCTTCATTTCGTCCACGAGCGCCTGATACCGCTCTGCGCGGCCGGCCTGGATCTTCAGCGACCGGACGAGCCGGTCCTTCTCGGCCACGACGTCGGTGACGCGGAGCAGGTCGGCCTCGACACGCTCGAGCTTGCGGAGCGACTCCTTGCGGCGTGCCTTGTACTTCGCGATGCCCGCCGCTTCCTCGAACACGGCGCGGCGCTCGTCCACGCTCTCCTTCAGGATCTGGTCGATGCGGCCCTGCTCCATGACCGACATGGCGCCCGGCCCGCTGCCGCTGTCCATGAGCAGTTCACGCAGGTCGCGCAGGCGGCACTGCGACTTGTTGATCAGGTACTCGCTCGAGCCGTCGCGGTAGAGGCGGCGCGTGACCTCGATCTCGCTGAAGTCGAGGGGGAGCTTGTGGTCGGAGTTGTCGAGGACGAGCGAGACTTCGGCCAGCCCGACCGGTTTCCGGTTCGCGGTTCCGCCGAAGATGACGTCCTGCATCTCCGCGCCGCGCAGCGCGCCCGGACGCTGCTCGCCGAGCACCCACTTCAGCGCATCCACGACGTTCGACTTGCCGCAGCCGTTCGGCCCGACGATGCACGTGATGCCGTCCGGGAACTGGAACTCTGTGCGGTCGGCGAACGACTTGAAGCCGGCGAGCTTCAGGGCTTTCAGACGCATGACGTGACTCCTGAGACGACTTCCGGGCGAGACGACACGGCCACGGCGACCTCGCGGTTCCTCACGACGTCACACCCTTGCTGCGCGCGGCGCGGCCGTAGTCTTCTGCGGGGCGCCCCTCGACGACGCAACTCTCGACGTGGTGCCCGGCGGCGCGGGCGACCCGGCGGAGTTCGCGCACGCCGGGTGAG
>JAIOPE010000038.1 GCA_021414065.1 Planctomycetota bacterium | reverse complement strand
GGCGACGTCGGCCATCTGCGCGCCGAGCTGACCCCAGCCCGCCGTCTCCTCGCGGAGCTGCGAGATCCGCCCCTGGAACCCGGCCGCGAGGTCGTCGCCGGTGACCGCCTGCTGGAGCTGCCCCTGGCGCGTGATCCGCTCTCGCGCTCCAGCGGCGGCGTTCTCGACCTCCTGCGCGCGCGTGAGCTCTCCGCGGCGGCGCAGCTCCTCGACCTGCTTCCGCGTCTCCTCCTGGAGCGCCGCGAGCCGTTGCTCCGTCGCGAGCGCGGCGAGGCGCGCCTGGTGGGTCTCGCCCTCGCCGGCGAGCGCGAGGAGCCGCTGCTGGTAGTCCGCCTGCCACGCGAGTTCCTTCTCGCGGCCCTCGCGCGTGATCGCCTGCCGGAACTCGATGTGCGCCGCATAGAGGGCGTCCCGCTTCTGCGCCGCCTGCTCCTCCGTGAGGAGGCCGCGGAGCTGCGCGTCGCTCACGGAGCGGAGTTCCCCGTCGTGGCGGACGTTCTCCTCCTCCAGACGGATGCGCGTCTGGTTCCGGTCGTCGGCGAGGGTCGCCGCCTGCGCCTGCCGCCGGATCGCGTCCACGCGGGAGAGGAACGCGCGCTGCGCCTCGACGCCCTTCTCGTCGAAGTCGCGGTTGATGCCGTCCTCCTTGCGCCGGAACTCGGCGAGGAGGCGGGCGCGTTCGGGGCTCGCCGCGGGCAGCGCGGCCATCTCCTTCGAGCTGAGCATCTCGCCGAACTCCGATCGCGCCGCCGCGAGGGCCTTCGCGCGGTCCGTGAGCGACGTGTTCCCGTCGAGGGCGGCGCGGTCGTTCTCCTTGCGGAGCCCGTCCGCCTTCGCAGCGGCGGACTCGATCGCGGCGATCTCGCGGCGGACGCGCTGCTCCCGCTCGAGCAGGTCGAGCATCTCGCGCTCGAACCGGATCCGCGCCTCCAGGTCGCGCCGCTCGTCCGGCGACGCCTTCGAGGCCTTCATTAGGTCCTCGATCGCGTCGTGGACCCTCCCGTTCTGGCGGTCGAGCGAGGCGTCCGACGCGCCGGGGTTGAGGAGCGACTGGATGTCCACGCGCTTCTCGCGGAGCGCGCGCTCGCGCGTCGTCTCCGCGGCGTCGAACTTCGCGAGAGCGTCCGCGGCGGCCTTCGCGGCGGCGGCGATCTTCTCCTGCGACGCCGCCTCCTTCTTCGCCGTCTCCTCGGTGGACTTCCGTCGCTGGTCGATCTCGGTCTGGACCTTCTGCTGCTCGCGAAGGGTCCGGATGAACTCCTCCTGCTCGCGGACGGCACGCCGCGCCGCCTCCTCGGCCGAGTCGATCGAGGGGAGGAACCCGCTGCTCGGGAGCACGGACGAGCCGAGGTTCCGCCAGAAAGCGCCGACGCCCTCCGACCCGAGGAACCCCGCCTGCCGCTCGCGCCCGACGACGTTCTTCCGGCGGCTGAGCTCGTTCTCGGCACCGGCGATGTCCACGTCCGCCCCGGTCGCGGCCTTCCCCTGGCGCAGGAGGCCGAGTTCGATCCGGAGCTTCTCCAGCCCCTCGCGCGTGCCCTTGACCCGCTCCTCGGTCGCCGCGAAAACGGAGACGATCTCCTCCTTCTGGTTCGCGAGCAGCGTGAACCCGACGCTCACCGCGGCGAGTGCGAGGCCGAGCGGCGTGAAGCCTCCGGCGGCGAGTCCGGAGAGCGCGTTGGTCAGGCCGGTGACGGCGGGCGCGGCCTTGCCTCCCATGAGGACGAGCGACTGGGTCGCGATCTGCGACGCCTGCTGCACGCCGCGGAGCGCCGGGCCGACGCCCTTGATCTCGGCGGTGACGGCACGCAGCGCGACGCCCGCGCCGCCCATCCCACGGATCTCGGCACCCGTCTCCTTGACCGCGGCGCGCGCCTTCCCGAGGTCGGACGTGATCTGCGCAGAGTCCGCGGAGAGAAGGACGCGCAGGGAGCCGACGACGGCGGCCGGCATCGGTCAGCGCCCCTTCCCGGCGGGGAGGCCGAACGACGCGGCGATCGAGCGGGCGGCGTCCATCTGCTCCTCGGGGTTCTGGTCAGCGTCTCCGGCCGCGGAGACTCGCTCCAGCAGGGCGGTCAGTTCGGGGAGCCGGTCAGCGCGCGTGAGCGCCGCGACGTGCCACGCCGAGAAGATCGCGAGGTCGATGGCGCGGCGGCGCTCGGCCGCGAGTGCGCGCAGGTGGCACGCGGTCTCGCGCGGGGTCTGCCGCCAGAACACGTCCGGGGGGACTCCCGCCTCGGCCGCGCGGTCCCGCCACTCCTCTAGGCCGAGGCGGCGGGAGGCAGAGGGTCCGGGTCCTTCTCCTGGGCGATCTCCAGCTCCGGGAAGAAGTAGCGGAGCGCGACGCCCATGACGCGCTGCGCCTCCTTGCGGCCCATCTTGTCGATGAGGCGGCCCGCGTCCTTCACCGTCACGTCGGCGTGGTGCTCCTGGAGCCCGGCCCAGAGCATCGCGCGGAGCGAGCGCGCGGAGAGCTTCTCGCGCGCGATGTCGAAGAGGGCGTCCGAGAGGTGCTTGCCCGCGGCCTCCTCGTACTCGGCAGCGGCGTTCCAGGAGAAGCGCACGCGGAACGCCTTCCCCTCGACCTCGAACGACGCCTCGCCGCGGAACTGGTTCGACATGGGTCAGGTCTCCTCTACGCGAAGTTGGTCGCCACGGTCTTGCCCGTGACCTTGATCTTGGCCGCGACGGAGATCAGCTCCTTCGCCGCCGAGGACGGCTCCCACCCGGTCAGGAAGCCGGGCACCGTGAGCGTCGGCGTGTTCGTGAACTGCGGCCACTCGACGCGCCAGTTCCGCACCGTGCCGTCCTGGAAGTCCTTCAGCAGTCCGGCCGTCGCGCCCTGGCTGACGTGCTCGGGGCGGAAGTTGAGGACGAGCGAGACCTCGCCGCCGTTCGCGAGGCCCGGGATGAACTCCGCGTGGTCGTCCGGCGACTCCATGTGCGTCGCCTCGACGGCGTCGCGGGAGAGCGACGGACCGCCGATCGACTTCACTTCAGCGACCGCGACGAACGTGCCGCTCCCGACCGGGTCCTCGCGGAGGAACCGCGTCTTCGTGCCGAGCTTCGCGCCGGTGGCAGGCATGGGGGATTCTCCTCGGGGCTACAGCGCGAACGCGCCGACGGTCAGGTCCGCCTCGGACGAGTAGGTCACGACGACGCGACCGTTCGCGTCGTTGAAGGCGGCGGGGTCGAAGGGGCCGATCCACCGCTCGCCGAGCGCGGGCACGGAAACGGCGAGGTCGGTCTTCGTCGCCCCCTGGGGGATCGCTCCCGCGGGGAGCTGCGACGCGACGGTCACGGTCCGCGCCACGGTCGCGTGCGCGTTCTTCGCGCGGAGGAAGACGCGGCCCGCGTTCGGGACGGCGTCGCCGCCCGCCGCCGCCGCGACGAGGACGGGGTCGATGCCCGTCCGAGAGATATGCTGCACCGTCAGGACCGCCATGAGCCGCCTCCGTGGTTCGCTCTAGTCCTGAGCGTGGGCGGCTACGGAGGGTCGTGCAAGCTCGACGAAACGTCACAAGGTCTCGTCCTCCGGGTGCACAAACACGGAGCTTGCGCGCACCAGTAGTAGGCCGCTAGACTCGAAGAGAAGGAGGAGAGTCTCGATGAAGAAGAAGAAGGGCGCACAGGACACCAAGCCGAACGCGGACAAGACGCTCGCCCAGACGAGAGATCGCCTGGCGAAGCTACAGAAGCGCGCGGACCGAGTGCGACGTTCGAGAAATCGCGCTCGCGGCGCTTCCGGAGTCGGCGGCCTGTCGGCGGCCCTTACACTCCTCAGCGATGCCATTGGACGCGTTAGGCGCCGCAGAGCAAGGCTGCTCCGGCGAAACGCCGCCTCTCACGCGATGGCACGTGGAGAGCGCTACGACCACCCGCTCGCCGCGCGCTACGACGCAGGCGCGTGACCAGCGAACTGCGACGCCTCGGGACGAATCGCAGTTCAAGCGACGGCGCATCGGGGCGCCGGGGCGAGACCATCCTCCTCGTCGCGGGTGCGGCGTCGTTCTCGACCCGCGACGTTTGGGAGGGCTTCATCGAGGGCTTTCACGCCCTCGAACTGGAAGTGATTCCGTATCCAACGTTCTCACTGCTCAGCCTGCTTAGCGTCGATACCATCGCCTCGGATGTGATCGGCAAAGCCCTGGACCCTCGGAACGCCGTGCGCGCCGTAGTCTTCATCGACGGCTTCCTCTTTCGGGGAGAACGCTCCTGGGTCCCGGCGGCCCTCAGTCGTGCTGGTGTCCCGACCGTGCTCATCGCGACGGATGATCCCTACAAACCCATCGCTCCTGACGACGACACCTACACACTTCGATTCACCAATGAGCGTGCATGCGCGACGGCTCGTGTGCCGTACCTGCCAGTTGCTACCAAGTGGATCAAGTCGATGCGCAGTCGCCATTCGAAGGCGACCGATGTGGTGTTTGTCGGGACAGTGTTTGAAGACCGATGGCCCATCATTCGAAGCCTCGCACAGCATTGTGAGGAGCGTGGAATCCAATTCGATGTGTTGGGGCACTTCCTAGTCGATGTCTCCGAGTTTGCGACGGCAAAGCACTGTCGGTTCATCCCTGGCACAGTGGACGAGCTTGAGCGGCACTCCATCTATGGCGCGAGTCGCGTGGTTCTCAACGTGTTCAGAGAGTCTTCCGAGCCGTGTGAGTCTGCTAATCCCAGAGTATACGAGGTTGGCATCTTGGGGGGGCCCATCCTCCTCAGCGGGCCGCGCAGGAGGGAAGTGGACGAGTTGTTTGGCGACATGATATTCCAGTTCACGGACGCAGCAGATCTCACAAGTGGCCTAGATGCTGCGTTGGCGGCCGCGGGCAAACCGTCGCGCGCACGTGAGTTTCGCGAGCGCGTGGCGGCGCGACACCTCTACGAACATCGCGCTGCCTCCCTCGTCGCCGCGCTCACTTCCCTCGATGGCACCTCGCGAGTGACTGGTTCGCCGAACCACGTAGCGGACTCCCCAGCAGCCGCGGAGAGTTCCATCGCTTGGGTGTTTGGATCTGGGAGGAGCGGGTCTACGTGGCTTGCCGAAATGCTCGGGATGTTCGACGGAGTGTTCATCTGGCACGAGCCGTACTTCGGGAAGCTCCTTGCGCACATGAGCGATCATGCGGAGGAACGACTACGGCCCAATTCGATGTACTCAGGCGAGTACCTGGAGAGCACGCTCCGCGACGTGGGCGACGTGCTTCGACGACAGCTTGCGATCCGACTCGGCCGCCACGGGGCGCGCCCCACGCGTACAGTGATAAAGGAAGTCAATGCTCCTGAGGTTGCGGAATGGGTGCCGCAGATGTTCCCCGGATGTGCATTCATCTGGCTGGTCCGAGATCCGTACGATGTGCTCGATTCGCACTTGGACATGCAGCGCAGTGATGCGTGGAATGCGCAATTTGCGGCCAGCGTCGATGGAGTTGAGGGGACGGCCGCGCACATCGCTCGAAGCTTCCGACTTTCCCGCCGCGGCTTCGATGCCACCGAACCGACTCGGCGGATACGGCTTCGCTACGAGGATCTGGTCTCTGCGCCCGAGACCGAGCTTCTGAGACTCGCGCGGTTTCTTGGAATTGACGCGAACCTGGACGACATCCGCAAGATCACAGCTCGCACAGCGTTCGGCACGCACCCGAACACTGGCCGGTCGAAGTTCCGCCGCTATGGGCGGGTCGGTGTTTGGAGAGATTCACCCAACTTCACCTCCGCGTGTCGCCGAATTGCAGATCGTGTGCTCGGCGGACTTCGTGAGGAGCTCGGGTATCGGTGCGATGTGCCAGACACGGCGGCAGCTCGGGGACAGGATGGCTGAGGCAAGCAGGACTATTCACCCGGACGACGAGATGGCGGACGTGATTCGTCGAAGCGGCCGGCCGCTCACGCACTACTTCCTGTCGGGCCGAAGATTCGTCGATATCTGCCATCGTGCGTGCAGCGCCGTGCGGACCAGTTTAGCCGAGGATCCGGTTGTCCTGGACTATGGGTGCGGGCATGGTCGCCTTACGCGGCACATGAGTTCAGTTTGGCATCCGCGTCGGCTGATCGTCGCTGACGTATGGCCCGAAGCAGTCGCATTCTGTGCGCGGGAGTTTGCGGCGGAGCCGCTTGTGATCAAGGGGCCAGGTAGTCTACGGCGTCTAGCCCGCGAAGTGGATGTGGTTGTGGCCTGCTCGGTCTTTAGTCATCTCCCACCAAAGTTGTTCGTGACGTATCTGCGGTGCCTTCGCCGGGTGATCAAGACTGATGGTGTTGTCGCGGTCACAACGCACGGAGTTCATGTCGCCCAAGCGCAGGGTGTTGAGCTAGCGGACGACTGTTACTTCGGGACTCGGGGCACGGGGAAGAATCATACGGGTGGACGACTCGGAGTTGGCACGTATGCATTCATGGCGGTTGCTCCGTCCTTCGTTGAGCGTGCGGCTCGTGCCAGCGGCCTGAAAGTGGTACGGTTCGAAGAGGGCGTGGTCGGCGGACAGGATCTTTACGTTCTGCAGCAGGCTCATGCGCGGCCGATGCGTGAGGAGTAGTTGGCGGGCGCAGTGGGTGGATCTGGAAGTCACGCGCGGTCGGCGGGACCGTTTCGCGCTGACGATGGGAATCAGCAAGGTCCGCACGGGGGCACATTCAGGAGTCGATGGTGACGCCAAGATGGTGACTGCGCGGCGGTACACCATCGTCATTGAACTGATGGCAGCTGTTCCCCTAGCGGATGGCAGGCACTCGCCTCGTAACGCGAACCGGCGACGCTCGCGCGCCGCCGGTCGGGGACCCGAGGTTCGGTCCGGGGATCAGGCCGTCGCGGACTCCGGGGCGGGAGCGGGTTCCCGCGTGACGTCCTTCGTCGCGGCGGGCTTGCCCTTCCCCTTGGTGGGCTTCTCCTGCTTCGGCTTCGGGGCCGGGCGCGGCGTCAGTCCGAACCAGAGGAACCCGTTCGCGCTGTTCCCGCAGATCTCGGTCGCGAGCGCGGAGAGCGAGCGGTACTCCTTCCCGTCGCAGCGGAACCCGTCCTCCAGCACCGACACCCGGATCTCCTTCCCCTTGTACTCGCGCTTGATCGTAAGCGTCCGCTACGCCCCATCCCCCGGTGCGGCGGGGCGGCGCCGTTCGGAAGTTCAGCGCGCGGGCGCGATCAGACGCGGCGCGACGCGGCCCACGCGCGTGGCGTGAAGCTCGCGATCTGCGAGTCCGTTGCGGACGGCAGGCGCGTCAGCAGGTCGGTGAAGTACGCGAAGGGCTCGACCTCCGCCGCCTTGCACGACTCGACGAGCGTGTAGATCACCGCGGCCCGGCGGCCGCCCTCTTCGTTCCCGCAAAATAACCACGAGCGACGACCCATAGCAATCCCGCGAATCGCTCGCTCGATCGCGTTCTGGTCGATCTCCACGCGGCCGTCTCGCATGAAAGCCGTGAGGTGTTCCCACTGGTTCTGCGCGTACGAGCAGGCGTCGCCGAGGACGCTCGACGGCAGCGCAGTTCTCGCGATCGTCTCGATCACGTCTTTCAGCGTCTCGACCTGGAGTTGCGACTCGCGGTGACGCACGACCAAGCGTTCGTCCGCGGCCTTGCCCTTGATCCGCTCCTCGATCGCGTAGAGCCGCTGCATCACGGCCAGAGCGAGCCCGGCTTCCTTCGGCGACGTAGGAAACGCATCGACGAATCGCCGACGGGCATGTGTGAGACACCCGGCGGTCACGAGCCCTCGGTCTTTCACGACCTTGTCGTAGCCCGTGTACGCATCCGTTTGCAGTGTGCCGCGGAAGTTGCGGAGCACGTCGCACGGTCCCTCACCCGAGCGCCCCATGCGGAAGTCGAAGAAGACCGCGCCGAGTTCGGGACTTCGGTAGGCCCAGAAGTAGGCCTGCTTCATCTTCCCCTTCGGTCCGTCGCGCACGGACACCGGCGTCTCGTCCGCCTGCACGTAGCTCGTCGCAAGGACTTCGCTCCGCGCCGCGAGCGCCACCGGCGCGAGAAGCGGCATCACCCCGCCGATCCAGTCGCACAGGGTGGACCGCGGGATGTCGAACTCCCCGCGGCGGAAGATCTCCGCCTGGCGGTAGAGCGGCAGGTGGTCGTCGTACTTCGCGACGATCACCTGCGCGAGAAGCCCGGGTCCAGCGTAGCTCCCGGGGATCGGGCGCGGCGGCGCCGGCGGCGTCACGACTCCGCCCTCGCCGCAGCGGCAGGCGTACTTGCCGCGCACGTGGACTTCGACGACGTAGCTCGCGGGGACAAACTGGACGAGTTCCGAGCGCTCCTCGCCGATCCGCACGCGGTCCTTGCCGCAGGCGCCGCAGGCGAGCTCGCTCGGGTCAAGCGGATGCTCGATCTCTTGGCGCGGGAGGTTCGCGGGGAGCGGCTTGCGGCCTGTCCCACGCTTCTTCGCCTGCGCAATCTCGCGATCGCTGAGCGTGCTCGCTTCGTCGTCCGGCGCGGTCTCCTTTGGCGGCACGGGCGCCGGGTCCTCGAGCGCGTCGAAGAGACCCGGTCCCTGCTGCTGCTTCTCGCTGCTGCGGCCGTAGAGGCGGCGCTTCAGGTAGTCGAGCTCGGCCTGGGTGAGACGGAGCTTCTTCGCGAGTTCGGCGAGGATCGTGTCGCGATCGGCGATCGCTTCGTCCTTCTCGGCGAGGACGACTTCGTGGGTCGCGACAGCGCTCCGCAGCGACGCGATTTCCGCGCGCAAATCGCCTGTGTCTGACGCCGTGAGATCCATGTACTTGCTATATCGGACGAGCGAATCAGGATCCACTTCCATTTCGCGTTTTTCGACGAAATCTTTCGCACTCTCTTACGCCGGTCGGCGCTCAAAGCGCGGACGCCGCTTCACGTCGATGTGGAGGCCGCCGAGCAGGGCCGCGAGTTCTTCTGCGCGGATCGTCAGGACACGTTGGCCGTCGGTGGCGATCGGCCACGCGAAGGTGCCCTGCTCGAGGCGTTTCGTCATGAGCCAGAGCCCCGTGCCGTCGAAGTAGATGACGCGCACGCGGGTGCGCCGCGCGTTCGCGAAGAGGAAGAGCGCGCCCGAGAGTGGGTCGCGTTGGAGGACCTCTCGGACGCGCCCCGCGAGTCCGTCGAAGCCCAGGCGCAGATCTGTCGCGCCGGGCGCCGCGAAGATCCGCACCGACGGCGGCAGGATCAGCACGCCGAGAGCGCCCGCACGATGCGGGCAAGGTGCGCGTCATCGAAGTTCGAGGGAACGCGGACGATCGCGGCGCCGACCACCACATCGAGCATTGGATGCTCGCGCCGCGCGATCTCCACCGGGACGAAGTGCGAACCCGCGTCCGCCGCCGCCCGCCGCTTCCAGTACGCGAGCGTCGAGAGGGGCACGCCGGTCTCGGCGCAGAACGCCGTTGCGCTCAGCCCGCTGCCCTCGCACGCAGCGAGCAGCTCCCGCCGCTCGTCGTCGCTCCACCGTGACCGCCTCGCCATCGCCCGACCTCCTTGTCGTGCGGGCAAGTCTCACCCCGCGGCGCAGACCTGCCAGATGGGGTCCGTCGGTCGCTTACGCTTGATCGTCGTCCCGGCGGCGGGGAGTCGGGGGTCGCGCTCGCGCGGCGTCGCGGCGGGGGCGGGCTTCGGGGCCTTCGGCGTCGCGACGGTCTTCGGGGCCTTGCGGGACTTGCCCGCGTTCTTCGTCTGCTTCTTCATCTGTGCGCCCTCCTTAGGCGTGAGCGGACATTCCCTCTGACGCGCCGCGATAGCGAGTCGTGTTCGCCCTGAAAGCGAGCCGAAACGTGGGCTCCAAGCGCGTGGGCGGAACTGACTTGCGAGGCCGCGACGGAGTTGAACTGCGTCACGCGGCGTCCCCGGCGGTCCACACGTCGAAGTCCTGGCTCGTCCGGTAGAGCGCCGACTCGGCGTCGAAGTCCCACCGCTCGGCGACGAGGAAGACGCCCTGCACGTCGAGCCCCGCGGCAGCCCCGGTGTGGCCCGAGAGCGCCGCCTTCACGGCAAGCCCGAGCGCGGTCGCGTCGGCGCGCGCCTTCGCCCACGAGTCCACCTGCACGCGACGCGCGGAGGTCCCGGTCGGGCCGTCGAGCGCGTAATCCTCGTCGCCCGACACCTCCGTGAAGACGATCGCGGGGACCGTCCCGGCCTGCGGGAGCACCTCCGTGTAGACGCGGTCCGCGGCGAGCGCCGCGACGCGGGCGTCCGCCGTCAGCACCATGCGCAGGTACTTCCCGAGCGTCACGAGCGGAGCCCTTCGAGGGCCTTGCGGCTGAGCGTCCCGGCCTCGGCCTGCTTCGCGAGGCGGCGCGCCGTCGCGGAGATGGTCTTCCAGAGCTCCTCGCCCGCGAGTTGGACCGCAGCCTCCTTGTTGACCTCGAAGGCGGGCGTCAGGAACCGCGCCGGCGACTGCCGCGCGGAACCGAACTCGAGGAACTTCATGTACCAGTGGCGCGCGTCCGGGCCGACCGTCACGGACGCCTCGGTCGCAACGGACGACGGGATCGCGCGCGCGGCGATCGAGTCCGCGCCGGGGCCGATCCGGAGCGACTCCCCGGACTTCCGCTGCTTCATCGAGCCGCGTCGGCGCGGGTCCATGCCGCGGCGCGCGCGCGCCCGGGCGTCGCGCACGATCGGCTGCGACGCCTTCCGGAGCGCGGCGAGTACGACGTTGCGGCGCAGGGACGCGGGGATCTCCGCGAGCGCCGCGTCGAGTTCCTTGAAGCCGACGACCGCGACATCCGCCACGGCTACCTTCCCTCCGTGCGGGCGCGGCCGACGACCAGGAGCGCCTCGCGACGCCCGTCCTCGGCCACGGAGACCACGTCGTACTCGCGGCCCTCGTGGACGACGCGGTGGAGCGGCGTCAGGTCGGCGCGCCACCGGAGCGTGAACCGCGCGTCGCCGGTCGCGACGAACTGCTGCTGCCCGAACCCCTCGCGCCCGCCGAGCGGCTCGACGCGCGCCCACACCTCGGCGAGGGGGAGCCAGCGGACGACGCTCTGCCCCGACTCGTCGGTCTCCTCGTGCCGCCGTTCGAGGCGGACGCGGCGGTCGAGCAGCCCGGCACGGACGGTCATGCGGCGAACCTGAGGACGCGGAAGGGGCCGAGGAGCCACTCGGCCGTGTGCGGGATCTCCTGCATCGCGACCGGGGCGACGGTCTCGCGGTTCGCGTAGAGCGTCCCGACGACGAGGAGGACGGCGCGGCGGATCGCGTCGGGCACGGCGGCGGGGTCCCCGTAGCCGCACGTGAACTCGACCTGCACGGCGTCCGGCTCGCACGCCGCTGCGGGCCACGACTTCCCCCGGGCGAGGACGATCTCGCCCGGCGTCTCGTACGGGCGGACCACGTAGTCCGCGGTGGGGAGCGTCTGGAGCGCGTACACGGTGTCCACGTACTTCACGCTCTGCACCGTGGCGAGCGGCGGGTACGGGAGGACGAGCGCGCCCGCGGGGAAGGCGTCGAGCGTCAGCCGCCAGGACTGCGTCACGAACCGACGCCTGCAGAACGCCTCGGCCTGCGCGGTCGCCGCTTCGACGAGCGCCGCGACGAGTCCCGACTCCTGTGCCGTATCCGCGCGCAGGTGCTCCTGCGCCTCCGAGAGCGTGACGAGCGGGGTGGCCGGGGCCGCGAGGCGGACGAGCCCCACGGCTACGCCCCGGCGTCGGGCTGCGGCGCGTCCGGCGACGCCTTCTTGCGCGGCGCTCGCGCGGCCGCGGGCGGGGCGGAAGCGTCGGCGATCTCGACGAGGCACTTCGCGCCGGTGAGGCGCGCGGCCTCCTCCGGAGGGAGGTCAGGGCACGGCGCGCCCGGGTCCACGTACGTGTTCCGAGCGCGGTCGAAGAAGCGCGAGACGACCTGGAAGCCCATCCGTCACCTCCGGGGAGCACGCGCCTACGGGATGTACCGGCGCTCGCCGCGGACGACGTACGCGGAGCCGAGCTTCGCGTTCTCGTCGATCCCGAGGACCGCCGTGACATGCGTGAAACCGTTCGCGCCGTCGAGTTCGGCGGACCGCTTCTCGATCTCCACGTCGGCCGGAGCGGCGCCGCCCGCGCCCGCGGCGGTGACCGCGGTGCCGAGGTCCTTCGCGGCGGTCCCGGCGGCGTCCTTCGCCTGGCGAAGCTGGACCGTGAGGACCTTCGCGGCCGTCACCGCGCCCGCCTTCGCGAGCACGACGAACCGGCCGCACTTCGAGACGTCGATCCACGAGCCGGTCACGTCGGCCGTTCCCACGTCCTGCGGGGGGACGATGCAGTCGATCGCGAGCTGCTCGGTGAGCTTCATGGGCATGGCGGGTCTCCTCGGTCAGGTGGGCGTCGATGTCGCGTCGGGTTACGGCACGTCGAGCGCGACGAACGGGCTGTAGGTCTGCGTGTCTTCCTGCGCGATGTGCCCGTCGAGCCACGGCGCACCGTCCACGGCCTTGAAGGCCTTCACGACGGTCTTGTTCTGCTTGAAGAGGACGTGCTCGGACGCGGCGACCGTGAGGCCGACGCCGTCCTTGATGACGTAGTAGGCGAAGTTCGCGAGCAGCACGTCGCCGAGCGTCCCGAGCGCGGGGCTGCGGTAGTTCTTCAGGACCGGCCGGCCGAGCAGCGTCGCGGGGGCACCCGAGCGCGCGTCCTCCTGCCAGATCAGGTGGTTCCCCTCGTCCTTCATCTTGCGGAGCTTCGGGATCACGCGCGGGTTGACGACCCAGACCGCCTCGCCGTCCGCGAGGAGCTCGGCCTCCATGTTCACGATGTCGTCGTAGACGACGCCGTTCGCACCGGCACGGTTGACCTTCTTCAGGGCGGGGGAGGCGAGGACGCCCATCGGGCGCGAGTCGCCGCCCGCGGCCTTGAGGAACGCCGTGTCCTCGGCGGCGAGGATCGCGTTGCGGAGGAGGCGGTCGAGGAGCGCCGATGCCGAGCTCCAGTTCCGCAGGAGCTTGTCCGTCACGACGATGTGCGCCGCGACCTCCTTCGGGCTCCAGCGGCACTCCTTGATCTTCGCGCCCGTCTCCGGCTTGTCGCCGCCCTCGCCGATCCACGTGACCTCGACGCCGCCGTACATGTTCGCGGCGGAACTCTGGTTCAGCGCCGGGAGGACGAGGTCCGCGTCGGGGGAGGCGCCCGCGGGGACGACCGTCGCGCGGGGACGGACGATCGCCTCCTGCGTCCCGACCTCGCGAAGCGTCGGGTTGAACTCGTCGGGGATCGCGAAGCCGCCCGACTCGCCGACGCCCATCTCCTGGAGGGCGCGCAGGCGCGAGTCGTGGGGCTGGAAGCGGGCGCAGTAGACGACCTCGCCGAGGGACTCGAAGCCCGGGTTCTCGATCTTCCCGCGGACCTTCCGCGGCTGGTCCCCCTCGGGGCGCGGCTTCGAGGGCACGGGGTCGAGGCGGTCGAGGACCGCGCGCTCGCTCTCCACGAACTCGATCCGCTCGATCTGCTTCGCGAGCCCCTCGGCCTGCGCCTTCCACTCGCCGTAGGACCGCTCCTCGTCGGGCGTGGGCGCTTCCTTCTCGGCGATGGGCGCGAGCTTCGCGACGAGATCCCTGCGGGCCTTCTTGAGTTCGAGCACCTTCGACATCGGCGTTGCCTCCATGAGGGGAACGAGCGTCAGGACCGAGCGTGGGCGGCTGCGGAGGTTCGTTCAACCCCCGAGACGAAGAACCTCGACCACGCGCCGCCGTGCCGCCGCCGCAGCGGAACCGCTCGGGGCGTCGCGGACGACGCGCGGCGCGGCGATCTCCAGGACGGCGGGGTGCGCAGCGGGCGGGACCGCATTGTCCGTCGCGCGGGCCGCGAGCCGCTCGGGCACCCGGTGGAAGCGGGAGAGGCCGAAGACCTGCGCCTGCTTCTCGGGCCTCACGACGGCGTCCGCGAACCCTTCGGCGACAGCCTCTTCGGCGGTGAGCCACCACTCGCCGCCCGCCTTCACGACCCGCTGCGCGAACGTCTCGGCCCGGCGGCCAGTCCGGCGCGAGTAGGTCGCGAGCATCGCGGACCACGCCTTGTCGAGCGCGTCGGCGTGGTGCCGGAGCTGCTCGGCGTCCCCGAGGACGGCGGTCCAGGGGCGGTGGACCATGACCATCGCGTTCTCGGCGATGACGGTCCGGTCCCCGGCGAGGGCGATCAGCGACGCGATCGACGCGGCGATTCCGTCGATGTGGACGGTGACCTTCGCGGGGAACCGGGAGAGCGCGTTGTAGAGCGCGATCCCCTCGAACACGTCGCCGCCCGGGCTGTTCACGCGCACGTCGAGCGCGTCGATCGTGCCGAGGGCACCGAGGTCCTCGACGACGCGGTGCGCGGCGATCCCGCCGATGAGGTCCTCGCCGATCACGTCGTAGAGATGGAGCGTCGGCGTCGGGCTCCCCTCGGCCGACGTGTCGAGCGCGTAGCCCTTCCCGTCCTTCAGCGTGGTCGTCATGCGGGGATCTCCTGCGTCGTCGGGGTCCCCGGGGGCATGGTGCCCGCGGGGGTCATGTTGAGCGGCTGGAGGTACACGTCGCCCTCCGGGCCGATGCCGTTCAGGTTCTCCAGGCGGCGGATGTCGTTGACGGACCACCAGCCCCACTGGCGGCCCTGCGCGTAGCCCGCCATGCGCGCGGCGAAGTCGCCGCGGAGGAGTCCGGCCACGTTGTGCTCGGCGAAGTAGCGGGCACGTTCCGAGGGCAGCAGCAGGTCGCGGGCGATCGTCTGCTCGAAGCGGACGAGCCAGGGGCGCAGCGTGTAGACCACGAACTCCAGCGACGCCTGCTCCATGTTGGCGCGCGGCTGCGCTTGCGTGTCGTAGAGCATGTGGAGCGGGACGCGGAAGAGGCGGGCGATCTCCGCGACCTGGAACTTCTTCAGCTCGAGGAACTGGAGGTCCTCGAACGTCATCCCGACCTTCTCGAACTTCGCGCCCTGTTCGAGGATCACCGTCTTCCCGGCGTTCGTGACGCCCGCGTACGCCTC
>JAIOPE010000060.1 GCA_021414065.1 Planctomycetota bacterium | reverse complement strand
CGAGGAGGCGCAGCGCCTCGACCACGAAGTACGGGTTGCCGCCCGCGCGCGTCGCGATCGTCTCGGCGACCGACTCGGCCGCGAGGTCGCCGCCGAGGTGACGGATGAGCGCCGCACGGACGGTGTCCGCGTCGAGCCGCCGCACCTCGTGGCGCGTCGCGTGCGCGAGGCGGGACACGTCGTCAGCCCAGCGTGCGGGGAGCCCCGGCCGTGCGGTGCCCACGAGGAGCACGGGGAACCCGGCCACCACGGCCGCCACGGCCCGGAAGAGCGCGCGGCCCTCGTCCGTCGCGAAGTGCAGGTCGTCCACGACGAGCACGAGCGGCGCCTCGGCGGCGAGCGCGCGGGCGAGGTCGGCGAAGAGCGTCCGGAGCGCCGACGGCGGGAGCGGCGCGGCCCCGGCGGGCGGCGCGTCGCCGCGCAGGAGCGCCGCGAACGAGGGCACGAGCGCAGGCGTTCCGGGCAGCAGTTCCGCGAGGCGCGCGTCGAGGTCCTCCGCGCCGAGGTGTTCGCGGAACGCCGCAGCGAGCGCCTCCGCGGCCGACCCCGCCCCCGCCGGGTCGTGGCGGCCGACGAGGATCTGCGCGTCGTCCCCGGACTCGATCTCCGCGAGGAGTTCCTCGACGAGGCGCGTCTTCCCGATGCCCGCCTCGCCCTCGAGCAGCACGACGCGTCCCTGCCCCGCCTTCGCGGACTCCCAGGAGGAGCGCAGCTCGGCGAGATCCTCCTCGCGGCCCCAGAGCTCGGTCTCGCGCTGCACGCGCAGGCGACGGAGCGGACGGTGCGACTCCATCTGCACGCGCACCGACGCCGCCGCCCACCAGTCGCCTGCCTCTCCGGCGTCGAGCGTCTCGCCGAGCTCCGCAGCCGACGCGAAGCGCCGGTCCGGGTCCTTCTCGAGGAGCGTGGCGACGAGCTCCTCGAGGAACGGCGTGGTCTGCGGCGCGAGCGTCCCGAGGCGCGGCGCCTTGTCGCGCAGCACCTTGCGGACGAGGTCGCCGATCCCTTCCGCCTCGAACGGCACGCGGCCGGTCGCGAGCTCGAACAGCATCGCGCCGAGCGAGTAGAGGTCGCTCCGCGGGTCGAGGTCCTTCTTCCCGAAGAACTGCTCCGGCGGGGCGTACGCCGCGGTGCCGAGGAAGAGCCCCGTCTGCGACATCCGGTCCTCGCCGGACGCCTGCCGCGCCAGGCCGAGGTCCATGACCTTCACGTCGCCCGCCGCGGTCATCAGCACGTTGCCGGGCTTGAGGTCGCGGTGGACGATCCCCGCCGCGTGGATGGCCTCGAGGCCGCGCGCGACTTCGCGGGCGAGGTGACGGCAGAGGTCCTCGGGCACGCGGCCCGTCTCCGCGAGCAACGCCGCGAGGTCGCGCCCCTCGACGAACTCGAGGACGAGGGCCGGCACGAGCCGGCCGCCGGCGTCGGTCTCGAGGCACTCGATCGTGCGGACGACGTTCCGGCTCGTGATCGCGAGCCCCGCCTTCGCCTCCCGGAGGAACCGGTCGCGGAAGCCCGGCTGCTCGACGAGGTGCGGGTGGACGACCTTCACGGCGACGGCCGTGCCGTCCGCCGCGGTCGCGCGCCACACGGTGCCCATGCCCCCCGCGCCGATCTCGCGGTCGATCCTGTACGGCCCGAGCGTCGTCCCGATCATGCAGCGTCGTCTCCGTCCCCGGGGGGAACGGAGGCTACCCTGCGGACGTGAACGATCAAGACGCGCGGACGGAATTGCTCTGGCGGTTCGTTCGCGGCGACACATCTCCGGCGACGTTCGAACAGTGGGTTTGCACGACGCCAGAGCTCGAACCGGAGCTCGGGCCGAACCTGTACATGCAGGCGATCTCCGCCTCGTACGGCAGGGCCGACGAAGTGGATGCGGTGCGGAAGGAGATCGAGTCGTTCCTTGTGACCTGCCGGCCTGCGCCGTGCGCCTGCCTTGAGATGCGCGACCTCCAGGTTCTCCCGATGGGCCAACACGAGCGGCAACTCCGGACCTTCGTCGAGATGAAGCCTCACGGAAAGCCCCTCTGGTGGCTCGACCTCGAGCGGTGCTCCGCCTGCGGCCAGTGGTGGCTCATGGCGGCCGAGGAGCGCAAGAACGACGTCTACTGCCTCCGGCGGATGCACGAAGCCGAAGCGCAGAGCGTCATGGTTGGCGGTACCTGGCCGACGGATTTCCACCGGTACGAGACCCTGATCCGGCTTGGCATCGCGGCCGACAGTGTGTCCTGGTACCTCGATCCGATGGACGCGCGCTGGACGATCGCCGACCTCGCGCGCGAGCGTCCCGGCATTCGCGTTTCGGAGATCGCAGAGCTCGTCACCCTCGATGTCGAGGTCGCCGCCATGGTTGCGCGCGAGGCCGTTCTGCTGGATGGCGTGGAGATCACGTTCGACGTCGGCTCCGACCGCCCGCTCGGCGACTTGCCAGATCGACGCTCGTCGTAGTCAACCTGCTCGGCCGGACGACGAGAGAGTGGACACTCGGGAACGTCCGGAAGGTCCATCTTGTCAGTATTGACAAAATGTGGGTCCGCCACGACAATGGAGGAGGACCATGAGAGGAACTCACAGATGAGCCGTGTCTCGATCGACGTGACGCCTCAGGAGCACCAGAGGCTCAAGGCCATGGCCGCGCTGCAAGGCAAGACGATCAAGGAGTTCGTGCTGCTGAGCACGATCGGCGCGCCGAACGCCGAGGCCGCCTTGACCGAACTCGAGGCGCTCCTCGATCAGCGCGCCCAGGAAGCCGCGGCGAAGGGATCTGCCAAAGACAGCGTCGGAAGCGTCTTCCGGCGGGCTCGGCGAGCGGCGGGTCGCAGCTCGGATGCCTAACTACGCGATCTCGCCCGCAGGGGCCGACGACCTGCTTCAGATCGCCCTCTACACGATCAAGACCTGGGGGCTGGAGCAGACCGACCGCTACGAGGCAGCGCTCGAAAGCCACTTCAGGGCGATCGGACGGGGAGAAGCTGTCACCTCCAACCCCATCCCCCACCGCCCGGATCTGCGCTGTTCGCGCTGCGAGCACCACTACGTGTTCTCGCTCCACAGACCCGGCACCGTGCCGCTCATCCTGGCGGTTCTGCACGAGAACATGGATCTGATGAAGCGCCTCGCCGAACGCCTATAGCCCGGATCGCTGAGAGCGACGGTCACGAGAATCAACTTGCTCGGCCGGACGCCGAGAGTGTTCCCGGTCGGCGAGACGCCGACCGCGTGCTGCGCGCGTACGGACGCATCTGATTCGCGACATCCGACCGCTCTCCGCGATCGCGGCGGGCGGTGACCGATGAGACGCCGCGACCGCACCGGCCCGTACTACCGTGGGACAATCCTATCGCGGCGCGTTAGTATGCGTGGGTGCCGATCCGGTCGTTCCGGTGCGACGACACCCGCCGCCTGTTCAAGGGCGATCGCGTGCGGCGGTTCGTGAACATCGAGGCGGCGGCCATGCGGAAGCTCGCGATGCTCAACCGCGCCGGCCGCCTCGACGACCTGCGCGTGCCGCCGGGCAACCGCTTGGAGACGCTCCGGGGCGACCGGTCGGGACAGCACAGCGTCCGCGTGAACGATCAGTTCCGCGTGTGCTTCCGGTGGACGCCCGGAGGCCCCGCGGACGTCGAGATCGTGGACTACCACCGACGAAGGAGTTCCAGACATGCGCAAAGTCCCCTACCCCCACCCGGGCGAGATCCTCCTCGAGGAGTTCCTGAAGCCCATGGACATCACGCAGTACCGGCTGGCGAAGGAGATCGGCGTGCCGCAGCGGCGGATCGGCGAGATCGTGGCCGGGAAGCGTTCCGTCACCGCCGACACGGGCCTGCGCCTGTCGCGCTTCTTCGGGATGTCGGACACGTTCTGGATCGGACTGCAGATGGACTACGACGCGGCCCGGGCGAAGGACACCCTCAGCCGCACGCTGGCCAAGATCAAGCCGTGGCCGCGGCCACGAGCGCGGACCGTCGCGACGGGTTGATCCGCCGGGCGCGACGACAGTTCGTCCCCCTGACCGCCGATGCAGAGTCCGCGGCGGTCGTCGGGGGCCGACGCGGCCGCGCAGTTGTCCTCAAGGTGGACGCGGCTCGTCTGCACGCGGACGGAGGCTCGTTCTTCCGCTCGGCAGGCGGCGTCTGGCTCACGCGTGAGGTTCCACCGCAGTACATCACCGTCGCGTAGCGCCTGCGCCAGGGCCACGCCTAGTCACCGCTGGTGGTCTCGCGGCCTCGGCGCACGGCCTCTGCGCCGTTCTCGATGTGATGTTCGCGGCAGAACACGCTGAAGCGGACCGCCCCGGCGTCACACTCGGGCACTGGGCACGGGACCTTCGGAACCCGCTCCTCGAGACATGCCCACGGGTCCACCGGCGGCTCGGGCCACGGATCCGGACGCTCCAGAGCTTCTGAGATGCGCTGCAGCGCCTCCTTCCGGGACCCGTACAGACCGTGCAGGTGGTATCCGAAGGCGAAGCAGTCGAACGCGTCCTCCTTGAACGCGAACACGAAGTGCCGAACACCGCGCATGAAGGACCGTAGTCGCTTCGATCCGTCCTTGTGCACGAGGTCGCCGAGCTTCCGGATTTCCGGTGAGTTCGTGATCTCCCAGGCGCGGTAGGACTGTATGCCGTAGGGGGCCGCGGGGTGATTGTGCAGTGCCTCGTCGTTCGGACCGCCGCCCGAGAAGTACAGGCAGCGTTGGAATTCGACGACTGCAACTCCCGTCGGTTCGTCGGTTCGGTCGGGACGCGGCCAGGCGTGATAGACCAGAAACAGCCTGTCAAGCATCGCAACGAGTTCGACGCCCGAGAGGTTCGGCTCCAATCCGGGCAGGTCGGACAACTCGACAGCGCGTGGTCTGGGCAACTGCACTCTCCGTTCGCGGAGCAGGTCGATCGGGACCATCGTAGCGCCCATGCGCGCGAGCGAGTCGTCAGTCCGTGCGCTGAGCACCGCGGCGGTCGCACCACTTCCACGCGCTCGGACTCCACCGTGCGTCCAGGTCCTCGGCGAGCGCGGGATCGAGGAACTGGCGGACCGCGCTCGTGACTTCGTCGAGTGTCCGCCACGCCAGTCCGTTCTCGCGCGCCATCGCAGCGTACGGTCTCGCCCACGACTCCGGCGGCGCGGGCACCGACGCGGGCACGGGGTGGGTCGCCCGGAACGAGAACGTCCCGCTGAGCGCCGCGCGCAGCCGCACGGCGTCGATCTCCTTCGTCGTCGCGAGCAACGCGAGATCGGGCAGGTCCTTCACGTGTCGAGCCCCCCGAACGGCGCCAGCGACTCCTCGACGGCGCCGAGCTCGCTGCGCGTCGCCAGCCCTCGGCGCAGCGCTTGTCCGGCTGCCTGCCGCAGCAGATCGGGCGTCATGCCGGCGCGCGCGCAGTCGTTGAGCGATCGCGGCACGCTGGTCGTCGGCACGGCGCCGAACCACGCGCGCTCCGCGGGCGCGACGTCCGCGTGGTGGATCTCGATCCCGACGGGCACGCGGAACCGCCGGTCCCGCCACTCGGCGGGCAAGGTCAGGTGAACGTGCGCGGGAAGGACGTCCGAGAGCCCCTGCAGCGCGAGCGCCGTCTGGTGCGACACGACTCCAGCCTGCTCGGACCAGAGCCACGCGATCACCAGATCGTCGTGCTCGCCTGCGGGGAAGTGGACGAGGCGGTAGATCCCCCGCCGCACGCGCAGGACGCGACCCGCCCGGGTGTGCTTCCCGAGGAGCTGTGTCGAGTACCCGGCGTCCGCTGCCTGGCGGGTGGTGAAGTACCCGTCCTGCGCGCTCGCCACCTCGTAGAGGATGTCCCAGCTCGGATCAGCAACACGGAGCGGCATGCACAAAACGTAACCCAGGGTTTCGTTTTGTGCAACGCCTCGGCCGGCCGAGGCGCGCACACGCGCCGACTGCCGGGCGACAACCGCCAACCTGAAACCCGGTCTCAGTTGCGTGGTTCGTAAGAGGGTTGCCCCCGGGGAGCCAAGTGCAACCCTGGTGCGAACGCGGGCGGTAGCGTCCGCGGAGCTGAGCGAGGATCGCTCTGCGGCCCGGCGCCAACTTCGATCCCGACGCATCACGTGGAGTTCACCGAGCGAATCCGCGACGGAGATGACGACGATGAAGCCCCCTGCGAAAGCAACCGACGCCTTCGGACGCGAGATCCTGGCGCACTTCCGCGGGAACGGGGGCCACGAGATCGTCGAGCGCGACGATGGATTCGCCGAGCCGACCAACGGACCCGCGGCCTACTTCGCGGAGTTCGCCCAGTGGCCTGCCTTCGAGCAGCGGGCGATGCGGTTCGCCCACGGGCGCGTGCTCGACGTGGGAGCCGGTGCGGGGCGCGTCGCCCTGCACTTGCAGCGCCGGCGACTCGCCGTAACCGCGATCGACAACTCGGCGCTCGCGCTGAAGGTCTGCCGGGCGCGGGGCGTGAAGCGAACGCTGCTCCGCCCCATCGAGGACATCGGCCGGTTCCCGAAGGGCGCGTTCGACACGATCGTGATGTTCGGAAACAACTTCGGCCTCTTCGGCAGCCGCGCGAAGGCCCGCCGTCTGCTCACCGCGATGCACCGCATCTCGAGCGACGACGCCCTGATTATCGCGCAGACGCTCGATCCCCGCGAAACGACCGACCCGGTGCATCGGGCCTACCACCGCCGCAACCTCGCCCGGGGCCGCATGGCCGGCCAGATCCGACTGCGCGTCCGCTTCCGCAACTACGTCGGCCCCTGGTTCGACTACCTCTTCGTGACGCGCGACGAGATGCGCTCGATCGTCGCCGGCACGGGTTGGCGCATCCGCGAGTTCGTGGACGGAGACGGCCCGTGCTACGTGGCCGTCATCGTGAAGGACCGGGCGGGATGACGGGTCGGGAGGCCGACTCGGGCGCAGGCGGCCGTCCGCGAACGGCGCGACGCGCTCCCGAAGCGCGGGCGCGGCCTCAGCTTCTCAGCACCGCCAGCAGGTGACGGATCTCGTCGTCCACGTCGGCATCGTCCGCGACGGTCTCGCGGATCTCGGCGCGGAGACACTCCCGATAGCGGGCGCGCAGGCGGTGGACCGAGACCTTGACCGCGCCCTCGCTCGTGCCGCGCGCCTTCGCGATCTCGGCGTAGGGCGGCGCGTCGCCCTTGCCGCCGACGAACGGGAGGAGGTCGGCGTCGCCCGGGCGGTCCGCTTCCAGGCGCGCCAGCGTCCGGGCGAGGAGCGCCAGCGCGAAGCGCCGCTCGAACCAGCGCTCGGGCGTCAGGTCGTGCGACGGCTCGCCGCAGTAGCGCGACTCGCCCTCGTCGAAGTCGAACGCCAGGACGCGGACGCCGCCGCCGCGCTTCAGTGCGATCGCCCGGTCGTGCTCGTCGGCGTTGAAACGCTGGAAAGCAGTCAGCAGGAAGGCGCGGAATCGCCCCCGCTGCGGGTCCGCCGCCGCCACCGAGCCGCGTTCGAGGAGCATCGCGAAGAAGCCCTGAACCAGATCCTCGGCGGACTCCCGGTTCGCACCCCGGCGGCGCGCGTAGGCGTAGAGCGGATACCAGTACGTGCGGCAGAGCGTCTCGAGCGCCTCGCGCGCGTCGGCACCCGCCGAGCCGCCCGCCGCCACGACGATCGACCAGCGGGTCGTCGCGAAGCGTGCGCCGGTGCGGTCTCCCGTCACCGGACGACCTCGACGGGCGCCATGGCGAAGTACCACCCCGCCCGGGGGGAACCCGCCGACGCTTCCGGCGCGCTGCGGCTGCCCGAGTCGTACACGAGCTGCGCGCGCACGGTGGACTCCTCGCCCTCGAGCGTGATCACCGCAGTGGTGAACCAGCCGTCGATCGGCAAACGCGGCGCGAGGCGGACGCGGCGCACTCCATACGCGTCCAGCGGCTCGGGCAGCGCCGCGGCGTCGGCGAGCGGCAGCCCGAGCGTTCCGTCCTTCGCGCGGTCGGCGCGGACGCTCTCGGGGATCGACTGGATCGTCGTCCAGTCCGTCGCGCGGTAGAGCCGGTCCGCGGCCGGCGTGCCGTGCACGGCGAGCAGCTCGTTCCACAGACGTTCGATGTCGCGGCGCTCGTCCTCGAGCGCCGCCGCGGAGACGCCGTCGGGCGCGTCGATCTCGAACGCGCCCGGCTCCGGGTCCGCCGGCACGAGCCTCGACATGGCGAGCGCCAGCGACCCGCCGACGACGACCATCCCCACCACGAACCACCACGCCCCCCAGCGCCCGCCGAGCCGCGACGCCTCGGGCGCCGCCACGCCCTCGAGACGATCCTTCTGGTCCTGTTCGTCGAGCATCGCCGCGGCCACCACGGCGCCGATGGCGCACATGCCTGCCGTCCAGACCCAGCCCTCGCTCCGCGTCGCCGCAGCGACCGCGCCGAACGCCACCCCGAGGACGCTGAGGAGGATGACCTCGCCGATGTTGCGGCGCTTGCCGAGGTCATCCTCTTCGCGCGGCGCAACGCCCGCAACGCGAGCCGTGTCGACAGGCGCGGGCGACGCGGCGGTCGCGGGTGCCGGCGTCGCGGCGACGGCAACCGACACTCCGCCCACGGCGCTCTTCATCTCGGAGACGTTCTGGTAGCGGCGCTCGCGCTGGCGCTCCAGCGAATGGAGCACGATCTCGTAGAGGCGCACGTCCACCTGCACGCGCTTCGACGGGGGCTCGAAGCGCCCCACGGGCAGTTCGCCGGTGAGCATCTCGTAGAAGACGACGCCGAGGCTGTAGATGTCCGCGCGGTGATCGACCTCCTTCGGCCGCTCCCACTGTTCGGGCGCCATGTAGTGAAGCGTTCCCATGACCTGGCCCGCGCCCGTCAGCGACGCGTCCGACACCGCGCGGTCCATCAGCTTCGCGAGTCCGAAGTCCGCGACCTTCACACGTCCCGCCTTGTCGAGCAGGATGTTCTCCGGCTTGATGTCGCGGTGCACGACTCCGTGCTCGTGCGCGTACTGGAGCGCGTCGCAGATCTGCGGCACGATCGCGAGCGCCTGCGCCGAGCCCACCTGCCCGGACACCATCGCCTCGCGGACGTTCACGCCGTCCACGTACTCCATCACCAGCCAGAACAGCCCGTCGGTCGTGCCGAAGTCGTGGACGGCGACGATGTTCGGGTGCTGCAGCTTCGCGAGCGCGCGGGCCTCGCGCTGGAAGCGGTCGGCGAATGCGCGGTCGGTCGCAATGGACGCGGACAGGATCTTCAGCGCCACTTCGCGGTCGAGCGCCTTGTGCCTCGCCCGAAACACCACGCCCATGCCCCCGCGGCCGACGAGCGCCTCGATCTCGAGGCCCGGGAACTTCGGCGCGAGCTCCTCGATCGTCGGAACGCGGTCCGGGCCGGCGGGCGCGCCGCCCGTCGCCAGGCCGGCCTCGAGGAGACAGGCGGGGCAGGCGCCCTTCGTCGCGTCGGGGGCGAGCGCGGCACCACAGGTCGGGCAGGTCGTCGGTTCGGGCATGGTCTGTACCTTCGTCGAGAGGTTCCTTCACCTCTCGATTCGGGAACTGCGACGGGAAGTTACGCTCGGCCACGCGTCTTCTGCCGCGGAAGTTCCCCGGTCGCGGAGCGTGGCCGGTCCCTGCAGCCCGGACCGGCCGTGCCGGAAGTCGCGCCCCACGCGGCGGCGGATGTTGCGTCGCGGCCCGTGCCCGCCGTGAATCTGCGGATGCCCCAACGACTCCCTCTCGCGCCGGCCGGTCCCCCCGGGGACATCGCGACGGCGCTCCGCGTGTTCCCGCTGCTCGCGGGGCTCGCCCCGGCGGCGGTGGCGCGCCTTGCGAAGACGGCGCACCGGCGCACGTACGCGGCCGGGGAGATCGTCTTCCGTCAGGGCGAGCCGGCGCGCGGGTTCCACGCGGTGACGGCGGGCGGCATCCGCGTCGTGCGAATGATGCCGGACGGCCGCGAGCGCGTGCTCCATCGCATCAAGCCGGGGCAGACGTTCGCGGAAGCGGCGGTGCTCTCGATGCCCGCGTACCCCGCGACGGCGATCGCCGCGGGGGCGACGGAGACGATCGAAGTCGCCGGGCCGGAGTTCGTCGGGCTCGTCGAGACGGACCCGGCGGCGGCGCGGGCGATCATCTCGTCGCTCGCGGGGTGGCTCGTGCATCTCGTGGGGCGTGTTGAGGAGTTGACGGCGCTCTCGGCCGACGCGCGGCTCGCGCGGTACCTGCTCGACCTTCCGTCGCATGGCGCGGCCGCGGCGCTCGAAGTCACGCTCCCGCTCGCGAAGAAGGACCTCGCGGCTCATCTCGGCATCACGCCGGAGACGTTCTCGCGCGTGCTGCGACGGTGGACGGACCGCGGCATCGTGGCCTCCAAAGGCGCGACGGTGACGATCTCGGACACGGCGGCACTCATGGCGATCTCGGAGGGCGAGGGGAGTTGATGCTCGTCAATGCGTCCTCCCGGCCGGAGGCGTAGCGTCTCCCTCCGTCACGCACACGGAGGTTCCCCATGCGCCCCACGGAAACGCTGAACGCCGAGCACCGGGTCATCGAAGTCGTCCTTTCCTGTCTCGACAAGATGGCCGACTCCGCGTTCACGAGCGGCGCGGTGGACGTCGCCCCGGCGCGCGAAGCGGTGGACTTCCTCCGCAACTACGCCGACGCCTTCCACCACGGGAAGGAAGAGGCGCGCCTCTTCCCCGCGATGGAGCGCTGCGGAATGCCCGCCGACGCCGGGCCGACCGCCGTGATGCGCCACGAGCACGAACTCGGCCGGGCGCACGTCCGCAAGATGGCGGTGGCGATCGACGACTTCGAGAAGGGCGCGTCCGGATCGTCGGACCGCTTCGCGTTCGAAGCGCGCGGGTTCGTCGAGTTGCTCCGAGACCACATCGCGAAGGAGGACCAAGTCCTCTTTCCCATGGCGGACCGGATGCTCTCGCCCGCAGCGCAGATCGAGCTGAAGAGTGAGTTCGATCACGTCGAGACGCACGAAGTGGGACCGGGGACACGCACGCGCTACGAAGCGGTGGCACAATCTCTCGCAGGACGCTTCGGCATCACGCCCGAGGCCGTGCGCGCTTGCAGTCACGTCTGCGGGTGTGCGCCCGGCCCGAAGGACTGATCGTCGGCGCGCTCCAGCGAGGCAGACCACTTGACCACTAGCCCGGATCATCCACGAAGCTCCGCGCCTGGACGAGCCCGCGGGCCGACCGCTGCGTTGGGACCCTTGCGTGGCTTGACAAAGCCGACGCTGCGGGTCCCGCCTTGCGGTCAGCTCCGCGGATCTCGTCCAGGACAGCCTGTCGTCGTGCGCAAGAGCCTCGCGTCGGTGTGCATCGCAAGCAGCTCCTACGTTGCACGCCGTTCTCGCGCGGAGCCTCGCGCATGACCCGGGCTAACAGCACGCTGACGAACGCCACCCGGCTCCAGATCGAACTGTTCTGCCGCGGCGTGCGCATCGATCCGAGTTGCGATCTGGCGACCGACGCCCGCGGCGTGCGGCGCACGCGGGCCGGGCTCGGCTCCGGGCTCGAGGTCGTCCTCCCCGGGCGCAAGAAGGACCACTGGATGAACGTGCCGGTGGTCGAGTCGTTCGCGCAGCGGTCGCCCTGGAAGCTCGTGAAACGCGGCACCGGACTCGAGGGGCGCTACTTCGTGGCGGACGATCGCACCGGCGACGAGCACCCTGTGCGACTCCCGCCCGAGCCGATGTGGTACGCGGCGAAGACGCCGTCGGGCCGCGAGATGACCGAGATCGGCGTGCTGCAGGGCACGTATCTCGGGATCTACGTGGGCGGGGTCTGCGGCTTCTGGGCCGGGCAGGGGCACCAGGCCTGCGGCTTCTGCACGACCGGCAAGAACGTGGGCGACGCCGAGACGCTCACGAAGACCGTCGAGGACGTCGTCGCCACGGCGCTCGCGGCGAAGCGCGAGTCCGACGTCACGTTCGTGCACCTGAACACCGGCTACGCGGGCGAGAAGACGCTCGCCGTGATGGAGCCGTACATTCGCGCGCTGAAGGAAGAGGTCGGGTGCCTCGTCGGCGTGCAGGCCACGCCCGCGAAGGACCTGAAGCAGTACGACCGCCTGAAGGACCTCGGCGTGGACCACCTGTCGTTCTGCTACGAGTTCCACGACCCGGAGACGTTCCGCCGCTGGTGCCCCGGGAAAGACCACGCGCTCGGGCAGCAGGCGTACTTCACGGCCCTTGAGTACACGTCGAAGCTGTTCGGCCGCGGCGCGTGCTCGGGCGAGATCATCGCGGGGGTCGAACCGATCGAGTGGACGCTGAAGGCGATCGACTGGATTGCTTCGGTCGGCGCGTTCCCGACGGTGTGCATCTTCCGGCCGACGATCGGCTCGCGGATGGAGGCTGAGCCGTCGCCCGACCCCGCGCAGATGGAGATCGTCTTCCGCGAGGTCTGGAACGCCTGCCGCCGCCACCTGGTGCCCGTGGGCATGGCCCCGAACATCGAGGTCTCGCTCATCGTCCAACCGGACGAAGCGGGGGAGCTCGTCGAAGACGGCGGCCTCGTCGATGCGGCGTGGCGCGGAACGCTCGCCGTGGCGAAGGCCGCGTCGGCGCCGATGTTCCGTCGGAAGATGAAGCCGCGCCGCCCCACGACTTGAGACTTCAATCACACTCGCCATAGCGTGACTGCGTTCTGCGACCGCCGTCTCGTGCCCGCGGCGACGTGAGTGGCCGAAATCGTGATGCACGTCACGGAAATGGCGGACGCGAGGGGGCAACCTCGGCGCATGAACAAGCTCATCGCTTGGGAGATGACGGCATCGAAGGAGCCGCTCCGCCGCGTCGAGATGGACATGCCGGTGCCCGGCCCCAGCCAGGCTCTCGTGCGCGTCGCCGGGTGCGGCGTCTGCCACACGGATCTGTCGTTCTGGTGGGACGGCGTGCGCACGCGCCACGCTCTGCCGCTCGTGCTCGGTCACGAGATCAGCGGCGTTGTCGAGGCCGCCGGCGCGGGCGCCGAGGCGCTCGTCGGCAAGGCCGTGATCGTGCCCGCCGTGATCCCCTGCGGACACTGCGACGCCTGCAAGGACGGCCGGGGGAACATCTGCCCGAAGCAGATCTTCCCGGGCAACGACCTGCACGGCGGCTTCGCGAGCCACGTCGTCGTCCCCGCCGAGGGGCTCTGCCCCGTCCCGGGATACACGGGCAATCCGGACGCTCTGCTCGGCGCGAGCGGCGTGTCGCTTCGCGAGCTCTCGGTCCTGGCCGATGCGATCTCGACGCCGTGGCAGGCGATCCAGCGGAGCGGGCTCCGCGCGGGCGACGTCGCGGTGTTCATCGGCGTGGGCGGTGTGGGCGGGTTCGGCGTGCAACTCGCCGCGGCGGTCGGCGCGCGCGTGGTCGCACTCGACGTCGATGACGGCCGCCTCGCCCGGATGCGCGAGCACGGCGCAGCGCACACCGTGAACGTGCGCGGCAAGGTCGCGAAGGACATCCGCAAGGAGATCGGCGACTGGGCGAAGTCGTCCGGCGCGCCGTCCACGCGGTGGAAGATCTTCGAGACGAGCGGAACGTCGGCCGGGCAAGAGACCGCCTTCGCGCTCCTGAACCACGGCGCGTACCTCGCAGTCGTCGGCTTCACGATGGACACCGTCACCGTCCGCCTCTCGAACCTGATGGCGTTCGACGCCCGGGCCGAGGGCACGTGGGGCTGCCTGCCGTCGCTCTATCCGTCGGCCCTCGACCTCGTCCTCGCCGGCAAGGTGAAGGTGGCCCCGTTCGTCGAGCGCCGCCCGCTCGACACCGTGAACGACGTGTTCGCGGCGATCCGCGCTCACACGATGCCGAACCGCCCCGTCCTCATTCCCGCGTAGTCACGAAGCCAGCCCGCAGCACCGGAGGAATCCATGCCGTTCGAATTCAAGGATCACGACCTCGCCGCGTTCCCGCCCGCCATCCCCGGCAAGGGCACCGTGCGCTACGAGAAGAAGCCCGTGAAGGACCAGAAGGGCCAGGTCGTTCCGGACCTCTGCACGGTCTGGATCACGCTCGACAACCCCTCGCAGTTGAACAGCTACGAGACGGAGATGGTCAAGCAGGTGATCCTCGGCTTCCGCCGCGCGAGCAACGAGCGCGACGCGGTGGCCGTGGTCTTCACCGGCGCCGGCACGCGGTCGTTCTGCACGGGCGGCAACACGAAGGAGTACGCCGAGTACTACTCCGGCCGCCCCGAGGAGTACCGCCAGTACATGCGGCTCTTCAACGACATGGTCTCGGCGATCCTCATGTGCGACAAGCCGGTGATCAACCGCGTCAACGGGATGCGCATCGGCGGCGGGCAGGAGATCGGGATGGCGTGCGACTATTCGGTCGCCTCCGACCTCGCGAACTTCGGCCAGGCCGGGCCGCGTCACGGCAGCGCACCCGACGGCGGCGCGACCGACTTCCTCCCGCTCTACGTCGGCGCCGAGCGCGCGATGCAGAGCCTCACGCTCTGCGAGCCCTGGACCGCGTACCAGGCGCTCGCGTACGGCCTGATCACCGACGCCGTGCCGACGATGAAGTCAAACGGCGTGTTCGTCCCGAACCCGCTCGTCGTGACCGACCGCTGGCTCGACGCGGGCCGGATGGTCTACGGCACGTGGAAGACGGGCGCCGAGCGAGACGCCGGCAAGAAGGTGTTCGAGACGGGCGAGATCGACCTGACGCCGCTCGACACCGCGGTGGACCAACTCGTCACGAAGCTCCTCATGACGTTCCCCGCCTGCACGATCAAGACGATCGAGAGCGTGCGGAAGCACAAGCTCGCCCACTGGGACGCGAACAAGGAACAGAACCGCTCGTGGCTCGGCCTGAACATGATGACCGACGCCGCGGCCGGCTTCCGCGCGTTCAACGAAGGCCCGAAGGGCAAGCGCGAGATCGACTTCATCGACCTGCGCCGCCGCCTCGCCCGCGGTGAGACGTGGGGCAAGGACCTGATCGACGCCATCCAGCCGCGCGCGACGCCGGGAGCCGGTCAGTGACCCACGGGGCGCACACGAAGATCACCGTCGAGGCCACTCACGAGGGCCGCCGTCTGCGCATCCTGTTGCGCGGCGGCAAGGGCAACGTGATCGACACGGCGATGTGCCACGAGATCGCGGCCGCCCTTCACGACGCGGCGATGAACCCGCATCTGCGCTGCATCGCGATCGAGGCCGAGGGCAACCACTTCAGCTTCGGCGCGTCGGTACCGGAGCACGCTCCGGGCCTGGTCGGGCCGATGCTCGCCGCCCTTGAGTACGTGGTGGTCGGTCTCTTCCGGTCGCCCGTTCCGGTGACGTGCGCGGTGCGCGGCGCGTGTCTCGGAGGCGGACTCGAAGTCGTCCTGCCGTGCCATCGCATCGTGGCGACTGCGGACGCGAAACTCGGCTGCCCCGAGATCACGCTGGGGATGTTCGCGCCGGCCGGAAGCGTTCTGCTGCCTGAGCGCGTCGGCCGCGGACTCGCGGAGGAGATGCTCCTGACCGGGCGCATCCTCTCCGGCGACGAAGCGAAAGCCGCTGGCCTCGTCGACGAGATCGCCGCGGACCCCGAGGCCGCCGCGCTCCGCTGGTTCGAGACCAACCTGTTGCCGCGGAGCGCCGCCGCGCTGCGGTTCGCGACGATGGCCGCGCGCGACACGATGCAGGAGCGCTTCCAGCGCTCGATGGCGCGTCTCGGCAAGACGTTCGTGGAAGACACGATGACGACCTCCGACGCGAACGAGGGCATCGCGTCGTTCGTCGAGAAACGCAAGCCCGTCTGGACGGACCGATGACCCGATCTCCCGAACAGATCGCCGCCGACTGCGAGTCGATCTACTACGACCTCGAGTTCAAGCCCGCGCGGGACTGGAAGGCTGCGGAGCCCGGCCGGAAGGTCGTCGGCTTCGTGCCGGTGTTCTGCCCGCGCGAGGTGATCTCCGCGGCCGGGGCGCTCGCGATGAGCATCGTCGGCGCAGGCGACTGGCTCGAGGTGATCCGCGGCGACGCGTACTACCAGAGCTACCTCTGCCACATCCCGCGCAGCATCGTCGAACTCGCGGTCTCGAACCGCCTCGACTTCGTGGACGGCATGCTCTTCCCGTCCACCTGCGACGTGATCCGGAACCTCTCCGGCATGTGGCAGATGCTGAAGCCCGGGAGCTTCGTCCGCTACGTGGACGTGCCGCAGAACTACGAGCCCGAGATCGGCGGACGCTTCTGGGAAGGCGAACTGCGCATCCTCGCAGCCGAGATCGGGAAGCTCACGGGCGTGGCCGTCACCGACGACAGCCTGCGCGAGTCGATCCGCATCTGGAACGAGAACCGCGCGGCCGTGGACGAGATGTACCTGCTCCGCCGCGACCGGCCCGACCTCGCGCCGACGTCGGAGGTGTACGTCGTCCTCCGCGCCGGGAACGTGATGGACCCGGCGAGCCACACGAAGCTCATCCGCGAGTACATCGCCACGGCCCGCACGTCGAAGCGCGCCGCGGTGGACTCGAGCCGCGTGGTGATCGTCGGCGCGTTCTGCGAGCAGCCCCCGCTCGCCTTGATCAAGACCATCGAACGCAGCGGTTGCTTCATCGTGGACGACGACTTCCTGCTCGTCTCCCGCTGGTACACCGCGCCCGTCGCGGAGACCGGCGATCCGTTCAAGGCGCTCGCGAACGCGTTCGTGAAGCACACGATCCCGACCGCCGTGATGTACTCGCCGAAGACCGGCCGCGGCGGGGCGCTCATCGAGCGCGTCAAGACCGCGCGCGCCGAGGGCGTGATCTTCGCCGCGCCGTCGTTCTGCACGCCCGCGCTGCTCGACCAGCCGATGCTCGTGGACGGTCTCGAGAAGGCCGGCATCCCCTACACCGCCTTCAAGTACGCGGAGAACACCGGGCAGTTCCAGCCCATCCGCGAGCAGACCGGCACGTTCGCCGACACCATGAAACTCTGGAGCGCCGTATGACCCGCACCGATGTCCTGAAGGACGACAGCCAGCAGCGTCAGAAGGACCTGATCGGCGGGTACTTCACCCGTCTCGCGAACGCGCCGAAGACGGGCCACAAGACCGTCGCCACGTTCGTGCCGGGCAACCTGACCGAACTCATCTCGTGCTTCGACGCGATCCCGATCCTGCCGGAGATCAACGCTCTTCAGTCGGGCATGCGCAAGCTCTCGGGGAACTACATCACCGAGGCCGAGCGGCAGGGCCACTCGGAAGACGTCTGCACCTACGTGAAGTGCGACATCGGCATGTTCGAGGGCGGAAACATCGGCCCCACGGGCGAGGCGCTGCCGAAGCCCGACCTGCTGCTCCTCTCGTACACCGGCTGCTTCACGTTCATGAAGTGGTTCGAGCTGCTCCGCGAGAAGTACGGCACGCCGTCGGTCATGCTCCACGTGCCCTACCAGGGCCAGGGCGAAGTCACGCCCGAGATGCGCAAGTACGTCGTCGAGCAACTCGAGCGGGTCGTCATCCCCGCGCTCGAGCACACCACCGGCCGCAAGTTCGACATCGACCTGCTCCGCGAGAAGCTCGCGTGGTCGTCGAAGGCCGAAGACGACCTCGTGAAGGTGTGGGAGTCCGCGAAGCACCGGCCGTCGCCGATCGACGGCTACTTCGGCGGCGTCTACTACATCGGCCCGATCTTCACGGCGTTCCGCGGCACGCAGGAAGGCGCCGAGTACTACGCGCTGCTTCGCAGCGAGATCGAACAGCGCATCCGCGAGGGCCGCGGCCCCGTAACTCCGGAAGGCGAGATGAAAGAGGAGAAGTTCCGCCTCGTCGTCGAAGGCCCGCCCAACTGGACCCACTTCCGCGACTTCTGGAAGATGTTCACCGACGAGGGCGCGGTGGTCGTCGCGAGCACGTACACGAAGGTCGGCGGCCTCTACGACCGCGGCTTCCGCCACGACCCGAAGGACCCGCTCGGCACGCTCGCCGACTACTGCATGGGCTGCTACACGAACCACTCGCTCCCGAACCGCGTGGACCTCATCTCGAAGTACATCGAGGAGTACTCGGCCGACGGGTTCCTCATCAACTCCGTGAAGAGCTGCGCGTCGTTCAGTGCGGGTCAGTTGATGATCCTGCGCGAGGTGGAGAAGCGCACGGGCCGCACCGGCGCGTTCATCGAGAGCGACCTCGTGGACCCGCGCTACTTCAGCGCGGCCAACATCAAGAACCGGATCGAGAGCTACCTGCAGATGCTCGAGCAGAAGCGCTCGTCCGTCGCCGGAGCCGCACGATGAGCACCCTGCCCACCGGAACCGCCCGCACGTCGATGAAGACGTACGTCGGCATCGACCTCGGCTCCACGACCTCGAAGGCGATCATCCTCGACGACAACGGCGAGATCCTCGGGCGCGGGATCACGAACAGCCGCTCGAACTACGAGATGGCGTCGTCGGTCGCGCGCTCCGAGGCCTACGTGAACGCCAAATTCACGCTGTTCCGCCGCGCGCTCGCCGACCGCGGCGGGTCCGGCGGCTCGGCCGAGGAGCTGGAGCGGAGCTTCCGTCTCGAGCAGTACTTCGCGCAACTGCGCCTGCTCGAGAAGTTCACGAACCTCGAAGTCGAAGGCCCGCGCTACGTGGCCGTGCGCGCAGAAGCGACGCCGCGTCTCGAGCAGATCTTCGCCGGCATGCGCGAGCAGGCGCCGCGGTTCTTCGACGCGGGCGCCCGCCGCAAGAGCGACTTCTTCCGCGACATCGCGGGCGGCTCGTTCCAGGCACACGCCGAGAAGGCCGCCGACCCGAAGCTCGCGAACTACTCGATGCTGCTCTCGCTCTACGACAAGGCGATCCTGCGCGTCGAGAACGAGCCGGTGGAACTCGGCTTCGACGCGAACATCGGCCCGGCGCTCGTGCGCGTGCTCTCCGGCGCGTCCGACGCTCAGCGCGAAGCGTGTCGCGCCGCGACCGAGTACTCGACGAGCACGGTCTTCAACGAGGTCCGCGCCGTGGGAACCGGCTACGGCCGCGCGCGACTCCCCTTCCCGAAGGACCGCATCCGCAGCGAGATCCTGTGCCACGGGCTCGGCGCCCACGCGATGTTCGAGAACACGCGCACCGTGCTCGACATCGGCGGGCAAGACACGAAGGCGATCCAGGTGGACAAGGACGGCATCGTCACCAGCTTCCAGATGAACGATCGCTGCGCGGCCGGTTGCGGCCGGTACCTCGGCTACATCGCCGATGAGATGAACCTCGGCCTGCACGAGCTCGGGCCCCTCGCCCAGACGGCAACACGCACGGTCCGGATCTCGTCCACCTGCACTGTGTTCGCGGGCGCGGAGCTCCGCGAGCGCCTCTCGCTCGGCGAGAAGCGCGAAGACATCCTCTCGGGCCTGCACCGCTCGATCATCCTGCGGGCGATGAGCCTCCTCGCCCGGTCCGGCGGCGTCGAGGACGAGTTCACGTTCACGGGCGGCGTCGCGAACAACGCGGCCGCGGTGGACGCCCTGCGCGCGCTCGTGAAGGAGAACTACGGCGAGCGCAGGTTGAACATCTCCCCGAACTCGATCTACACGGGCGCGCTCGGCGCCGCCCTGTTCTCACGGCGCGACGCCATGACCGAAGCGAAGTACGAAGGGGCGGCAGCATGAGCGAGCGAGTCATCATCACGGGCGGCGTGGACGTCGGCGCGGGCGCGTGCAAGGCGGCGATCGTCCGTCGGCCGGTCGGGGGCGAACCCGTCCTGCTCGGCAAGGCGATGGAACGCATCCGGCGTCGCGACCCGAAGGCGGGATCCCGTGGGGCGAATGTGACACACGGGGCCCGTGGTGTGAGGAGATCGGGCTCTCGTGTGGCACCGTGGTACCCGACCACCGCCCTTCCCCCGGCCGTCACCTCGTCAGGAGCCTGCTCGTGATCGTCCGTCGCACCGTGGTTGCTGCCGTGGTGGCTGGGCTGACACTCGTCCCCGGAACCGCCTACGCGGACGACCCGGCCGTGCCCCCCGCGAGCTTCCCGGTGGCCGGTGCCGGCTTCG
>JAIOPE010000025.1 GCA_021414065.1 Planctomycetota bacterium | reverse complement strand
AAGCCGACGCTGCGGGTCCCGCCTTGCGGCCGACTCCGCGGATCTCGTCCAGGACGGTGTGTCGCTGAGCGAACGAGCCTCGGATCGGCGTGCATCGCAAGCTCTTCCTGCGTTGCACGCCGTTCTCCCGCGGAGCTTCGTACATGATCCGGGTTAAGTCGCGGATCACCACAGTGCCGGGCATCGGGAGCCGCCGGTCGTGCGCGCCGGGGAACGCGGCACCGCACGTCGGTGAGGCAGTCGCGCAGCGGTGGCCCGCGTGCGACACGCCTGGCGCCGCGTACACTGGGGCCATGCCGATGTCACGAACCGCGACCGGGGTACTTCTCGGGGCCGCACTTGCGTTCTCGACGGTCCCCGCTGCCGGCGACGACAAGCCGAAGGAGCCAGCCAAAGCGGCGTCGCCCTGCACCCGCATCGTCGGCGTGGTAGTGGACCGCGCGGGGAAGGCCATCGGGCAGTCTCAGGTCGAGATCCGTGACCACCGCGACTCGATCCCGTCGAACCACCCGAGGCCGCTGGTAACGGGTCCTGATGGGCGGTTCACGTACGATGGCCTTGACGCATCGGAGCGTTACCGGGTCCGCGCCACCGCGCGTGGCTTCGCGTGGGGGACCACTGAGCCGACGACGCCACGGGTCGAGGAACTCAAGATCATGCTGGCCCCGGCGAAGTCCCTCGCCGGTCGGGTACTCGACGCCGAGGCGAAGCCTCTGGCCAATGTGGAGGTCGCGCTCCGATTGGTCGAAGCGTCGCCTGCTCCACAGGCGACAACCGACCCGGATGGGAAGTTCGTGATTTCGCCCGTCGGCGAGACAAGCGGTGAGCTCGTCGCGATCTGGCGCGAATGCGTGGATCACGTCTGCAATCGAAAGGTCGTAGTTCGTCGCCCAGCGGTGTCGGCGAAGGACGACGGGCTCACGGTCGCCTTTACCAAAGGGCTGGTGATCGCCGGAACGAGCGTCGCCGCGGACGGCAAGTGGGTCCGTCGGATCGGGGTGCAGGCGATCCCGATCGCGCGAGCGACGCTGAAGGGAGCGTCAACAGACGATTGGTGCGCCGCACGATTCGCGGACGACGGATCGTTCCGCATCGAGGGCCTCGAGAAGGGACGCTACCGACTCGTCCAGTGGAGCGGCGACGCGAACAGTTGGAGCGGCCCCGCCGCGGCGGAGGTCAAGGGCACAGTCGAGGTCGAAGCCGGCACGACTGACGTCGTGCTGAAGCTCGTTCAGCCGCGCTGAGCTGGCGCTCCCCCGAGGTCGAGTGCCATCACCGACGCGCGTCTCAGCCCCGACAGCGTGCTCGCATAGATGTGCGTCGTCGCGAGCTCCGCGGCGCGGCGCTTCGCGCGCTCGGACAGGTCGCCCTCCTCGTTCGCCTGCAGCCGCCACGCGATCCGCTTGCGGAGGAAGTCCTCGTGGCGGGAGCGCGTCTCCTCGCCGAAGACCTCGCGGTAGGTCTCGCGCAGGTCCGCGAGCGTCATGTCCTGGAGGGCCGCGATCCCCCTTCGCGCCGCGCGAATACGGGGAACAGGTCCGCGCGGCCATCGTCGTCCTCATCACCGTGCCTCCTGTCCGGCCGCCTGGTCAGGGGAGTGGTCGCTCCCGGCGGCACGGGGCACATGGACGCTCCGGTTGGCCCGGGCATCCACTTCGTTCTCGGGTTGACGGAGGTCACCCCCCGGCGGGGCTGGAACGCAGCAATCGCCTACGTCTCGCGCCCGCAGGGCGCGGTGGCGCAGGTATCCCGTCGCGAGGATCGACGCCACCTCGCGCGTGCGCGCCTCGGACGTCATGGCGTCGGGGTCGAACGGGTCCTGCACGGCGTCCTCCGGTCGAGCCCGGGGGCACGGCGCGGGACGGGCGTCGTCGGGAGCGCGTCGCGCGGGGGCTCTCCGTAGTACCTACCGGGTGGGCGGAGGAACTGTCGGGGGGAGGAGGGGACTGCGCGGCTCGAGGGGCGACGGGGTTGCGAGTCGATGGACCCCTACGGAGCGCCGCGGTTCGAGCGCGCGACGTGCTCGTCGGATCTTGGAGATCCGCTCTTGGGCAGTCGTGGTCAGCGCAGGTCTACGCGGAGTGGCTTGTCGCGAGCCGAGTCGGGAACTGAGATCGATGTCTCCTGCGCGAGTACGTAGGACATGTAGTCCATACCGTTCTCACGGCGCATGGGGCCGGACTTGAAGACCCTCAGCCGGTAGTTCCCCGGTGGGACGCGACGGAACTCGGCACGCGGGCGCTTCCACGACGACGCCTGGATCGCCGTTCGCGGATCGTCCGCGCCGGACGGGAGCAACTCGATACGGCCACCGAACCCGACGCCGTCACCGACACATGGATCGACCCCGTCGAGCTCGAGCGACAGGCTCAGGTCCTCGACCCGTACGGAAACGCGAGCAACCCCTTGCGCGGAAACGTCGAGCTCGGTCGGGTCGCAGGTTCGGTGGCCCGGACCGTCGACCGAGATCCAGTAGCCACCGACGGGAAGATCTCCGATGAGCAGCGTACCTGCGGCGGTCGCCTCGCGCGGGACGACGACGTCGTGGAAGTCGAGCCCGATCTGTCCCGGCTTCGGGTTCTTCGTGATGATGCGAAGCGATGTCCCAGGGAGGAGACCGCTCACGTCCAGTATGAGGGCGCCCGACTCGTACTCGAGCTCGTGCACTAGAGTCACGGGCTCGACCACGTCGGCACCGCCGCCGACGTTCACGACATGCACGTGCGCGCAGCCAGACTCCATCCAGTGGATCTCGTACCGACGGAAGCCGTCGCAGTTGACTCGCGCGCACGCGAAGCGCGCCTCGCCTCCTTCCATGCGGCGGAAGCCGTCGCGGGCGCCGTAGTGATGTTCGAACCAGTCACGGGCGCATGCATCCGGGCGCGAAGCGATGCGCGCGAGGTGGAGCACGTCGGTCACCCGCGGTGCGAGGTCGGTGAGGTCGATAACTCGAGTCTCGCCCACGGCAAGCGCGAAGGGCGCAGCCAGGACGGCCTCCTCGGTGGTTCGGTCCGGGAGGCGCGCCAGTCGTAGTCGCCACGTACCCGCCGGGACCGCGCGCGCGGGCTGGTCTGCAGAGAACAGCAGGATCGCGTGGGACGTCATCTCTTCGAGAAGACACTCCGTCAGCATCGCCGGAAGTCGCACATCGACACGCCCTCCGAGCTGCACCCGCAGGTCGATCTTCCCGCTCTCGACTTCAGCCTTCTCGACGGTGCGTGGACTCGGCACGACGAACGCGCCTTCCACGGAGACGACGGCCGGTACCGGGAACCAGCCGTGTGTCTCCGCGATCCCGCGTCCGTCAGTGAGAGCGTCGATTCGCAGATGCGGGGGCGCGCGCCGCGCGGGGGTTCTGGCGCCCGTGAGCATGGTCGCGTGGTAGCGCTCGTCCGAGTACTCCTCGAAGCGAGGGACCCATGGATCGGCTGCGGCCGCGTCCTCCGCCACAACGCGGACGCCCGCGACCGCCGCTCCGTCAGTGACGCTGTGCACGTGGAACCGGACGACGCGCTGGTCAACGTCGAACGTCACGGAATCGACGACCGATCCGGTGGGCTCGTAGACTTGCTCGTGCTCCTCCTCGGGGAACAGTGCTTTGGCGGTCCGGGCGCCATCGGCCTGGCAGTACACGATCCGTGGCGGGGCGATCCGCGTGGTGCCGTCAGACAGTTCCAGGCGCCATGCGCCGATCGGGAGATCGATCTCGTCACCGCTCGACACCGGCCACTCGTGCCCTCGCTGTGCCGCAGACATCTCTGCCATGGGCGTGGCGACCAGTCGGTGCTGCGCACGGGAGTCATCCGGATTGACGACCACGCGAACACGTCGCGACGTTCCCAATCGGAGGACGACGCTCGGCTCGATGGCTTGGCCGGAGCTATCCCACGCGTTGAACCGTACGGTCGAGAGCGCAGCACCCTGTGTCGTGCGCGTCGTGAGCGTGAGGAGCCAGACGTTCCAGGGAACGTCGATGCGGAATCGTCCGTCGGCTTCGGTGACCGCGACGGCGCGGCCCACATTGAGCCCGCGCCCTACAACCGGGGCTCCGACGACTGGCACGCCGTCAATGCCCAGGACGACGCCCGTGACGAAGTGCCCCGATCGTTCGAGTCGGGTGGGCCACAGTGCGGCGTCGAATCCGTCGTCCGTGCGGCGCGCCTCAGCGCTCGTGTATCCGGGTGCCGCGACGACGACCGAGTGGACTTCCGCGTTCTCCGGCAGGTCGACGACTGAGATCCCTGTGCTGTCGGATGCTCCGGCGACTTCATCGGTCGCGACGTCAACGAAGACCATCGCCCCGGCGATCGGACGACGGGTCAGCGCGTCGCGCACCGCGACGCTGCACGCTGGTCGAGCGGCCGCGGGTGGAGCAGGCGCAACAGCCTCTGTGCCATCGACGGACGTGACCCGCACCCGGGGACGGGGTGGCGCCCCGGGGCTGGCGGCGATCACATCGCCTCGCGACGGTAGATCCTTCGGCAGGAGGCCAGCCGCCACGATCCCGGCCGCGATGATTGCGGCGACGACTGCCGCCACTACGACCTTCTTCACCATGAGCGCGCCTCCAGCGGCAGTGACTGCGCTCGCAGCACGGACTGATCGCGACCGTTCTCGACTGGTCCCGAAGATCAGTAGTGCCCAGGAGCGACGATTCTCATCCTCCCCGGCGAGACGTCTGCGGAGTTCGGCGAGCGCACGCTTGAGTCGCGTCCGCACCGTCTCAACCGGGGTGGAGAGCTGGGCGGCGATCTCCGAAGCCTCGAGGCCCTCGTAGTAGCGCAGTACCACCGTGGTGCGATACGGCTCGTCGAGTTGCACGACGGCGTGGGCGATCCGCGCCATGAGTTCCGCCGCAGCGACCGAATCCGCTGGCGTCGGGGTGCTCACCCGCGGCACCACCTCCGCCTCGCGCGTACCGCGAATCCGCTGCTTGCGCCCCGTTGAGATCGCCGCGTTCCTCACCGCTTTCGCCAGCCACGCGCGAAGCGACTTCGCATGACGGGGCGGACGCTCGAGCGACATCCGCCACGTCTCTTGCTCAAGGTCGTCGGCGTCGTTCCGGTCCACGTACAGGCTTCGCGCCAAAGCCCGCACCCACTCCCGGTGGGTGAGCAGAACCTCGATCGGGACGCCCTCAGAAGGCCCGTGCGCGGACATTGCATCCACGTTAGCGCGCGCCGAAGCGCAGGTGGTTCACATGGGTGCCCACGTCGAGGCGCCGGGATGCTGGATCCTCGGCCGCAAGCTCAAGAACTCGCGAGTTCGTACAAGGGTTGCACTTGGGACCCCGCCCGTCTCCGGAGCGTTAACCAAGCCCGTTCTGAAACCCGAGAATCGGAGATTCCGAACCTGTGAGACTTGGGGTCCCAACAGCAACCCCGGGGGTTGCACTTGCCCCCCCAAGTCTCGGGTTCGGATCCGAGAATCCGGCGGGCGGCGGGGAGCGCGCGGAAGTCGCGGCGGGGGAGTGGGTTACGCGCGTCGGCCGGAATGCGCCCTCGGAGGGCGCGAGTGTTAACCAACGGGGCGTCGTGTTCCGACGCCGGACGAGTTGGCTCCCCAACCGTTACCCTGTTACGAACCACTCGCAGGCGTGACCGACCGGGGAGGGTTCCGCCGTCGGCCGGGTCGGGTCTCATTGAGCCGTCGGGGCAGACTACCGAAGCAACGCCGGTGCGGCGGAAGCACGACGGCGGCGAACGATGGGTGAGTCAGCGGGCGTGGCCGCAAAGTGCAGGTCAAACTCCTCCAACGAGCCCAACTCCGTCGCCAGCGAACGCAGGCTAATCCGCCGCAGCAGTTCAGCCGTAATGGGCCGCTTCGCGTCCCAGAACACGAACGCTCCCAGTATCGACTGCGCCGGACGCGAATTGAGTAGGCCCATCAAGTAGTCGGCGGCGGGTTCGGTCGCGCAAGGGAGGAAGTACGATGTGTCGTCGAACACCATCGGCTTCCCCGCGACAGGGCCGAACCTTGCAAAGGCTAGTCGCTTGTAGAATCCGGAGATCGCAACCTTCCACGGGGCAAACGTGTAGTCGCCGACACCGAAGACCGAGAACGGAGGTTTGTCCTTATAGATCGAGCTCCCACGCGCGTTCAACAACCCCGCGTGTCGCTGCAGGTACTCCCAGGTCCTTGGCGCATGTTCTGCGATCTCCGCGGTGTCTTGTCCGACCGACGTCTGCGTCACGAGCATCCACCGGATGTCAGTCGGATCGCAGCCGCGCGCAACGCCGGAACTCTTCAGCATCGGGAACATGTACCTGGACTCGAGACTCACGCACTCGCCCAAGCCGTTTCGATACCTGGAGTCCTCCTTCACGAACTCCATGACCTTGGAGCAGTCGTGCTTCACCCCGGAGCGCCACTTCATCGGCTCCGTTCCGCACAGGTGCTTCCACTTTCGGTGCGCCTCGATGTCAGCGAGTAGGCAGCCGTCTTCGTAGCCGATGGTTGCCTGAGCATGCACACTGTCGAGGGACTCAAACACCTTGGCGCGGTAGTCGCGACGCTCTACCCCGAAAGTCATCACGAGCAACACCGCATCCACAGCGGCGCCGAAGTGCTTCGCAGCGTCAATCCGGTAGATTGCCGACTCTCCGACTCCGAGTCCTAGGCTCCATGAGTGACCTAGCGCCTTTCGCGCAACTGCTGACTTGCACAGCATTGCAAGCGAGCCCCTTCGACCCTCTAAAGCGCCGAGGATCTGGATCAGCATCCATTCGGAGATGTCGAAGTTCGCCTTCCCCGTCATTGCGTCCATGCCGGTCCGCTGCTGGAAGTTCGACTTCTCCGGCAGATTCTGGCTGCCGAGCGCGCCGAGTTCTGCGTTCGTCACCCATGGGAGGTTGCCGACGACGAGTGTAGGTTCCGGCAAGCTGGAGATGACCGACCGCCAGTTGGTACCGAAGAAGTTTCCCGCCAGCACGCGGACCTTCGAGGCATCTGGCCGGACTCGAGCTTGAGTCAACGCGCGTTCAACGTAGTCAGGGTTGATGTCGATGCCAAGAGCCTCGCGGGCAGCCGGAAACTCGTCGAGCCCCGCGAATATGAAGCTCCCCAGCCCGCATGTCGGCTCCAGCAGAGCGGCGGGGCGCACGCCATTCGCAGACAGCAGGCGACAGACTTGGCGTGCGAGTGCCACGGGAGTCTGAAAGTCGCCGAACTCTGCAACCGTCTTTGACTTCGCCATTGTTGAGTCATCTCACCTTCGTGGGGGACTGAGCGTCATTCGGGCGCGCTCAGTCGAACCGGACTGACGCACGTGCCCGCATCGAACGCATGTTCACGTAAGGCGGCGAATCCCGTCCACAGTTCCGGCGCGATCAATTACGCGAGCGTATTGCAGTCGCCACTGAAGTGCGTTGGAGATGGTCAAGTATCCTTGTTCCGGGGGCGTCTTCAGCAGCTCCTCGGCAATCCGCTTTGCCTCGATGTCGTCCACGGGGAGGTTCTTGTCGTGCATCAGGCCGATCAGGTCCTCCGCATTCGCGCCCGCTTCCAGGTGCTGCCTGATCAGCTTCGTCATCGTGAAGTCGGCCGTCCTGCTTCGATCAACGTAGACGGTGTGGCGGATGTTCAGCGTTGCGGTAGTTGACTTGGGGTCGTCCTTCTTCTCGTAAACGAACACGAGCAACCCATAGCCGAGCCCCAGGATCTTCTGGCGGGCTGACTTGAATGGACACGACGACTGCGGCTGCGACGTTGCGGTGACCTTCATGTCCACTTCAAGGTCGGGGAAGTCGATCCCCTGGGCAGAGTTGCTGGCGGCTGAGACGTAGCGCGCGTCGAGGTAGGCACGGAACTTGTGCTCGAGGTACGTGCCTACGGCCTTTCCGTCCGTTACGCCGTACAGGGACGGTTCGGGGTAGGTTGATTCGGCTGCAGCGAACGCGGCTGCCTCGCTGCAGAGGGCTTCGATCGTGAGCTTTGGTTTCGCCATCCAGACAGGTTACGACGACGGGGGGACGTGATCGGCGTGCTGTCAGAGTGGCGGGTCCTGTCGCGTCTTCAGCGGGCTGCTACGCCCGCTCGTGCCGAGGCCGCTGCGCGTACGCCACGTCCGCGCGGACGACGACCGTCCCGCCCGCCTTCCCCGCGCCGCTCGTGCTTGCGCGCCAGAGGGTTGCGACGACGAGGCATCCGGCCGAGACCGGGTTCGTCGGGTCATCGTGGTCCACGACCAGCTCCGTGACGTGCGGCCCGCCGCCGTCATCGATCCCCTCGGCGTCGGCGCCGATGTCCGTCACCGCGAGCGCGAGGGCCGTCGCCGTCTTCGTGGCGCGGTCTTGCCCCGGGACGAGCGTCCGGACCTCGCCGGTCCACTCGATGTCGTCGCCGGCGAGCTGTGCCTGCCCGAGCACCTGGAACACGCGGAGCCGCAGGTCGGACGTTCCGTTCCAGTTCCGCGGGACGACGAACGCGAGCGTCCGCTTCTCGGCGACGGCGTCGAACAGCCAGCCCTCGAGCGCGCCCTTGCGCGCCTTCGTCGGCGGGTTCGTGGCGTCGTTCCCGAGATCTCCCTCCAGCCCGAGCTCCACCGTGTCGTAGGACCCGGTCGCCGCGACGGAGAGGAGGGCCTTCCATCCGCCGGAGACCGGCAGGTCCGCGAGCCAGACCTCGCCGTCGCCGACGCGGTAGACCAGGAGCCCGGCGTTCAGCGGGGACGCCGCGGGGAGCGCCGCGCGGTTCTCGACGCGGAGCGCCTTGAACTCGAACGGCGCGAGCCGGTCGTCCACGATGCTCGGGTCCGCGTTGATGCTCGCGGGGAGGCGCGAGAGCGGTCCCACGGGCTGCCAGGACGCGGGTCCGGCGTCGATCCGCAGGTACTGGAACACGCGGTAGGGCGACGCGGTGTTGTCCGCCCAGAACTGGCCCTCCTGCGGGCTCGCGGGCGGCGCGGGACCGATGAAGCACGTCCGCAGCGCGAGCGTCCGGCCCTCCAGTTCGAGGAACGCGACGGGGATGGAGTCGCCGGTCGCGGGGTCGTCGTTCAGCGGGTTCCAGGTGGGCACGTCCCCGAGCGTCCGGCACCGCGGAGGCTCGCGCTACAGGGGCTACGGTGCGATCAGGCCGTGGCCGCGCAGCGCGTTGAGGATCTGGACGACGGCGGCGCGGCACATCAGGTCGATCACCATGCCGCCCGCCGGATCCGCGATGGCTCCCGCCCGCGCGCCGACGACCTGGTCCCCGCCCACGACCATGCCGGACCCGAGGACGAACTTCGCCCCGTCGAGCGCCGCGACGCCGCTCGCCTCGTCCGCGGGGAGCCAGCCGACCGCGAGCTTCCCGCTGCCGTCGGCCTTCGGGATCGCGTTCGCGGTGGGCGTCGCCGTCGCGACCTCGTCGGCACCGCCGTCCTGGTGGGTCGTGGCGTGCGGCACCGCGGGGAGCCACGCCGGTGCGAGCTTGCCGCTCAGCATCGCGATCGGGATCTTTCCGGCGGCGGGCATCTCCTGCGCGTTCGCCGGGTCCTGGACGACCTTCGCGCTTCCGTCGAGCGTCGCGAGCCCATCCGCGACCCCAGCGTCGTCCTCCGTCCAGACGAGCTTCCACGCCACGGGCTACTCCATCTCGATCTGGCGCAGGCGCGGCGCGAGCGCCTGATGCCGGAGGAGTTCGAGCGCCATGAGCACAGTCTCGGGGCTCGCCGCGTGGGCGTTGATGACCTCGGCGAGGTCGTCGTGCAGGCGGCGCGTCCGCTCTTTCTGCGTCCCCCGCGGACCAGGAGCGACGGGCGGGCCAGGGTCCGGCGGGGCGGGCTCGGCGGCGGCGTGCTCCGGGACGGGCGGACCGGGGGGGATGAACTCGGGCGTTGCGCTTCGCGGCTCC
>JAIOPE010000023.1 GCA_021414065.1 Planctomycetota bacterium | reverse complement strand
TGCACCGCGTCCGCGACGGCGACGTCGCGCCGGATGACGCGCTGCACCTGCTCGGCGGGATCGACGTCGAGGAGTTGGCGAGCGACGCCGGGGTGTTCGCGCGGGTGGACCATCACCGCGCGGTCCGCTGCGGGTTCCCGGAGGTCGTCTACGGGCCGGGGAAGACGGTGCCGCAGGTGGTGGACGTGGCACGGGGCATTCTCGCCCGCGGGCCGAGGCTGCTCATCACGAGAGTGAACGCCGAGCAGGCGGCGGCGCTCCGCGACGCGATCCCCGACGCGACGCACCACGAGCGGGCGCGCGCGGTGACGGTGGACCGTGCAGTGCGCGCGCCGAGGGGCCGCGTGGTGGTGCTGTCGGCAGGGACGGCCGACGAACCCGTCGCCGAGGAAGCGCGGATCACCGCGGCGATCGTCGGCGCGACGGCCGACAGCTACTACGACTGCGGCGTCGCCGGGTTGCACCGGTTGCTGCGTGTCCTGCCGAATCTCCGCGGGGCGGACGCGGTCGTCGTCGCAGCGGGGATGGACGGCGCCTTGCCGTCGGTCGTGGGCGGTCTGGTGGACGTTCCCGTGATCGCAGTCCCCACGAGCGTCGGCTACGGAGCGTCGTTCGAGGGGATCGGGCCGCTCCTGACGATGCTCAACGCGTGCGCCGCGGGGGTCGCCGTCGTCAACATCGACAACGGGTTCGGAGCGGGCTACCTTGCGGCAGTCATCGCGCGCCGGGCCCGGCCGGAATCTGCGTCTCCGGACCGTCCGTAGACGACGGTTCCGGAGGACGGCGCCGGGACGATCGAACCCTGGGCAGGCCGACTCCCTGCCCTTCGCTGTCCGCGAACGAACCTGAGACCCGAACCACCGGAGTACGACCGAAGATGCGACGTGTCCGCCCGCCCGCGATGCTCGCCCTCGAAGATGGGAGCGTCTTCCACGGTGAGAGCGTCGGTGCCGACGGCGAGTCCGGCGGCGAAGTGGTGTTCAACACGTCGCTGTCGGGCTACCAGGAGATCCTGACGGACCCGTCGTACAAGGGTCAGATCGTCACGATGACGGCGACCCAGATCGGGAACTACGGCATCAGCCGCCAGGACGACGAAGCAGAGAAGCCGTGGGTCGAAGGGTTCATCGTTCGCGAGATGTCGCCCATCGCGTCGAACTTCCGCTCGGACGAGGCGCTCGACCACTTCCTCGCCCGCACCGGCGTCGTCGCGATCGAGGGCATCGACACCCGAGCCGTCACGCGCAAGTTGCGCGAGAAGGGCGCCCTCCGCGGTGTCGTCTCGACGACCGCCACCGACGCCGCCACGCTGGTGGACCGCGCCCGCACGCTGCCGCCGATGGAGGGCCGCGACCTCGTCCTCGAAGTGACGCGCCGCCGCGAGCAGCGGTGGACACAGTCCACGAGCAAGGTCGAGTTCCTGCCGGAACTGGGGCACACGGGCCGGATCTACGACCTGGTCGTGGTGGACTACGGCGCGAAGTGGAACATCCTCCGCAACCTGACGTCGGTCGGGTTCAAGGTGACGGTCGTGCCCGCCACGACGACGGCCGACACGATCCTCGCGAAGAAGCCCCACGCGGTGTTCCTGTCGAACGGCCCGGGCGACCCGGCCGCGATGACGTACGCGCACAAGCTCGCGGCGGGCCTTCTCGGGAAACTGCCGGTCCTCGGCATCTGCCTCGGGCACCAGATCCTCGGCCACGCGTTCGGCGGGAAGACGTTCAAGCTCGCCTTCGGCCATCACGGCGGGAACCACCCCGTGATGGACCTCCGCACGCGGAAGGTCGAGATCACGGCGCAGAACCACGGGTTCGCCGTCGATCCCGAGTTGTTCGAGCGGGGCGAAGTCGAGTGGACGCACAAGAACCTGAACGACGGCTCCGTCGAGGGAATGGCGCACCGGAAGCTCCCCGTGATGAGCGTCCAGTACCACCCCGAGGCGGCGCCCGGGCCGCACGACAGCCTCTACCTCTTCCGCGAGTTCCGCGCGGTCCTCGACCGCGCCTACGGGTGATCCCATGCCGACGACGTGTGTGATCGGTGCGCAGCGGGGCGACGAGGGCAAGGCCCGGATCGTGGACCTGCTGGCTGACGAAGCGGACGTGATCGTTCGCTACCAGGGCGGCAGCAACGCCGGCCACACTGTGATGTTCGGCGGCGAGACGTTCCGCCTGCATCTCGTGCCGTCGGGGATCTTCCGCGCGGGGAAGACGTGCGTCGTGGCGCACGGCGTGGTCGTCGATCCGCCGGTGCTCTTCGAGGAGATCGACGACCTCCGCGCCCGCGGCCACCAGATCGGGAAGAACCTGCTCATCTCCGACCGCGCGCAGCTCGTCATGCCGTGGCACAAGATCCTCGACCGCGCCCGCGAAGAGGCCGACGGCAAGGCGAAGATGGGCACGACCGGCCGCGGCATCGGCCCGTGCTACGCCGACAAGGTGAGCTACCGCGGCATCCGCGTCTGCGACCTGTACGACCGCGGCTGGTTCGAAGAGCGCCTGCGCCTGAACCTCGGCGAGAAGAACCCGATCCTCGAGAAGGTGTACGGCAAGGCGCCGCTCCACTTCGAGACGGTGCGCGACGAGTACCTCGGCTGGGCCGACAAGCTGAAGCCGTTCGTCGGCGACGCCGTCGGTTTCCTCCACGACGCCGTGGACGCCGGGAAGAACGTCCTCTTCGAGGGCGCGCAGGCCGTGCTCCTCGACGTGGACATCGGCGTGTACCCGTATGTGACGGCGTCGAACTCGAGCGCGCTCGGCGTGACGGCCGGAACCGGCCTGCCGCCGAAGGCGATCCACAAGGTGATCGGCTGCGCGAAGGCCTACGCCACGCACGTCGGCTCGGGACCGTTCCCGACGGAGGACGAGGGCGACGAAGGCCAGCGTCTGCGCGACATCGGACGCGAGTACGGCACCACGACCGGCCGCCCGCGTCGCTGCGGATGGTTCGATGCGGTGGCCGTGCGCTTCGCCGTGCGCAGCAACGGCATCGACGGCCTCGCGCTCGTCAAACTCGACGTGCTGCGCGGCTTCCCGAAGCTCCGAATCTGCACGTCGTACAACCTGCCCTCTGGACCCACGCGCCACCTGCCCGCGGCGGCCTTCGCCGTGGCGAGCGCGAAGCCCGTCTACCGCGAGCTTCCGGGCTTCGACGAAGACGTCTCCGGTGTGCGCCGGTTCGAGGATCTGCCGGCGAACGCCCGCGCCTTCGTGAAGGCGATCGAAGAGGAGTCGGGCGCGCCGATCCTGCTCGTCTCCGTCGGGCCGTCGCGGGAACAGGTGATCCGCCTCGACGGTCACGCATGAGAGACGGTCGCTCATGAACGAAGCCGGTCCCGCCCGGAACCGCGTGCGGCGTCAGCCTCCGACGCCCACGCCCGAGCTCAGCCTGCCCGACGTGCCCGTCGCGAAGATCCCCGCATCGATCGGGATCATCATGGACGGCAACGGCCGCTGGGCGAAGCGGCTCGGATGGGAACGGATCAAGGGCCACACGGCGGGCATCGACGCAGTCCGCGAGACGTCGCGCGAGTGCGCGAAGCTCGGCGTGAAGGAGCTCACGCTGTACGCGTTCAGCGTCGAGAACTGGAAGCGCCCGCGCCCCGAAGTCGAGTACCTGATGGGGCTCCTCCGCCGGTTCGCCGTGGACGAGCGCGAAGAGATCGAGAAGAACGCGATCCGTTTCACCACGATCGGCCGCGTGGACGAGTTGCCGCGCGAGACGCTGGTCGAACTCCGCGAAACCGAACGCCTCTCCGCCGACCACGACGGCATGGTCCTGCGCCTTGCGCTCAACTACGGCGGCCGCTCCGAGTTCGCCGACGCCGCGAAGCGCATCGCTCGTGAGGTCGCCGCCGGGACGCTCCGTCCGGACGACATCGACGAGAGCGCCGTGCAGCAGCGGCTCTACGATCCCGCCATGCGCGACGTGGACCTCGTCATTCGCACCGCGGGCGAGATGCGCATCTCGAACTTCCTCCTCTGGCAGATCAGCTACGCCGAGATCTTCGTGACCGACGCGCTCTGGCCCGAGTTCCGCAAGCCGCACCTCCACGCAGCGATCCGCGCGTTCGCGACGCGCGAACGTCGTTTCGGCGGGCTCGTCTCACAGTGACGAGCGACGGCGGCGGCGCGGGACCGAGCGGCGGCGCCCCGGGCGCGGGCGCACCGAACGCGGGCGTACCGAACAGTGGCGCACCCAACGCTGGGCCGACCCCGTCGGCGGCGGCGACGTTTGTCTCGACGCGCCCCGGCTTCCACCCGCGTCGCATCGGCATCGGGCTGTGGGTGTCCGCCGCGACGCTCGGCGTGTTCGCGCTCGACTGGAAGCTCGGCACGCACTGGTTCAGCTCGCTGATGATCTGTGCGCTCGCCTGCGGAGCGCTTCACGAGTTCTACCGAATGCTCGAAGGCGCGGGCATCGCCTGCCACCGCGGCTGGGGCACGGTCGCGCTGGGACTCGCGATGTTCCTCCGTGCGTCGGGTCCGGATCTGCGACTCACGGGGCACGAAGCGCGCGAACTCTCGCTTGCCGTTCTCGCGCTCGGCTTCGTCGGTCCGTTCCTGCTCGCCGTCGCGCGGTCCGACCGCGAGATTCAGCCCGACCCTGCGCCCGTGCGCGCTGCCGGTGCGACCGCCATCGGCCTCGGTTACGTCGGCCTGCTGGCCACGTTCCTCCTCGAACTTCGCATGATGGGCAACACCGCGGGGCGCATGTCGCTCGGCCTGGAGATGGCCTTCCTGCTCGTCCTCTGCGTGAAGATCGGCGACACCGCGGCGTACTTCGTCGGCCGCTCCGTCGGCCGCACGCCGCTCTGCCCCGTCTCGCCGAAGAAGACGTGGGAGGGTTCCGTCGGGTCGATCGTCGGGTCCGTCGTCACGGCCGTCCTCGTGGGGTCGCTCTGGCTTGGTTACGAGCTGAAGGCCATGATCGGTTTCGCCGTCGTCGCCGATCTCGCCGGCCAGGGCGGCGACCTCGTCGAGAGCTACGTGAAGCGCCTCCTCGCCACGAAGGACAGTTCCACCCGCTTCGGCGAGATGGGCGGCTTCCTCGACGTCGCCGACGCCCTCCTCCTCGCGGCACCGCCCGCCTACCTGTGGGTCGCCATCCTCGTCGGCCGCGGGGGGTAGGCCGGTGAAGCGCCGTCGGGTGCCCGACGCGCGGAGGTGAGAAGCGTGAGAGAGTTCGCCCCGTCCCGTTCGGATGATCCAAGCTCCCTTGGCACGAAGGGCTTCTAGTGTTCCGCACGCGACCAGCATTAATTGCTTACGTGCTGTCTCTCTTGGCGGGGCTGTTCGTCGTAGCGTTCCTGCTTCGATACCAGTACCCATCACGCGTCTGGCAATCGAACTTTGCCGTTGATGGCACGATGCTGCCGACGATTGTGTCGGAGGCGCCAAGCGGCAGTCACGTGACTTCGGAATTTGTGACGTTCCAGGCATTCGCGGCGGAGATCTCAATCGCTCGGCACCGAGCCTGGTTCGCCAAGTACCTCCCGCTCAGCGACGATGGCGCACGCTATCTGGCGACTGGCAGGTACGCCGAGTTTGGCGGCCGGTACTGGGACGAGTACCAGCGCGATGAGTAGACCGAGCGGCAGTGACTCGGGACAGACTGCCACGCGGCGACGCGTGCGCCAGCGAGCGGCTGCAGAAGCGCGGATGCAAGCGCCGTACGAGGAAGGCGTAGCGAGCCACCTCGACCCTGCCGGTGGCGACACGACGGAGGACCTCGCGCGCGATGCGCTGGATCGCGGCAGCGAGTTCCGGGACGACGAAGCGATCGTGGACCTGGCATCCGACAGCGCGAGGATCGCGCCCCACTTCCGAGGCCGCCCCGGAAGCGAGGCGGCCCGCGCAGTCGCTGACGCCGCCCTCGCGGCAACGTGCCCGACGAGGCATCGTCGAGTTCCGACCGGTCCCGCGGCGCCCGCGGAAGTCAGCGTGGCTCCGTGGGACCGCGTGACGGTAGACTCCCCGCGCGCCGTCGGCGGTCCGGCGGCAGAGCGTGGCGCGGCCGCCGAAAGGAACCTCCGATGAAGGGCAAGATCCTCGACTTCTCGATCGCCAACAGCGAAGGCGTCATCTCGGGCGACGACGGGAATCGGTACACGTTCGGCGGGCGGGACTGGAAGTCGAGCACGCCGCCGCAGCCGGGGCAGCGCGTGGACTACGATGGCGAAGGACGCACGGCGGTGGCCGTGTACCTGGACCAGGCGGCCGGGGCGGGCGGCGCCGGCGCGACGTCGGACAGTCTCTACAAGAGCAGCGACGACAAGGTGCTGGCGGGGGTCTGCGCCGGGTTGGCGCACGGATGGAAGATCAGTTGCCCGGGGATGCGCATCGCGACCGTGGCGGTGACGCTCTTCACCGGGGTGCCGCTGATCCTCTACATCGTGTGCATCTTCGTGCTGCCCGCGCGGCCGACCAAGAACGTCGGCTGACCGCGCGCTCCGGCGGGGGCGGCTGGTGCCCCGCCTTCGTTCGGTGGTGGAGGACTGACGAGCGATTCCGTTCACGACGCGCTTCCGCGGAGCGGCGCGGCCGGGCCGGACCGAGGAGACGAGGACGTCGCACGCGCAGGGAGGCTCCCGACGAGGTAGGCACGAGCCGCGCACGGTACAGGCGCCCTGCAGCCCCGAACCGCGATCTGCGTCATGGACGCGGCGCGGGCGATCGGAGTAACCTCGGCCGTCGCGTCCAACGACGTTCCCATCGCACGCCGCACCGAAAGGCGGAGACGCCATGAGCCAGACCGAACTCGTCCAGCGTGAACCGCACGGCAAGGTCGTCGTGCTGCGGATGAAGCACGGCAAGGTGAACGCGCTCGACCTGGAACTCTGCGAGGCGATCAAGCGGGCCCTTGAGGACGTGCGCCAGACGGACGCCATCGGCGTTGTGCTCACCGGCGACGGCGTGGCGTTCAGCGCAGGCGTGGACATGAAACGGTTCGTGACGGCCGGCGCGCCGTACATCGAACGGTTCCACCCGGCGCTCTGCTCGATGCTCGAGAAGGTGTTCCTCTTCCCGCGGCCGGTGGTCGCCGCGGTCAACGGGCACGCGGTGGCGGGGGGCGGTCTCCTCGCCTGCGCAGCCGACTTCCGGCTGCTCGCCGCCGGTCCCGCGAAGATGGGAGCGCCGGAGATGCGGGTCGGTCTCGCGTTCCCCGCGGTCGGGCTCGAAGCCGTGCGGATGGTCGTCCCGACGACGCTGCTCCGCGAGTTCCTCTTCCACGGGCGAACGTACCAGGGCGACGACGCGGTCCGTTACGGCCTCGCCGACCAGATCGTCCCCGCCGAGGAGTTGCTCGAACTCGCCATCGACGAGGCGGAACGGCTCGGCGCGCACGGCGACGTGTTCCAGGCGACGAAGGACCAGCTCCGGGCGCGCGCGAAGCAGTTCCTCGCGGCCCACGGCCAGCGCATCGACCACCATGGCCTCGAACTCTGGCGGAAGCCGTCCACGATCGAGACGGTGCGCCGGTTCATGGACGCCACGCTGAAGAGGTAGCAGCCCTCCGCTTCGCTTCCCGTCGCCCGGGGGTGCTAGTCTCCACGAACCCCCAACGGAGCATCCACCCGAGCGTGCAGGAAACGATCCAGCTCATGAACACGGACGAGGAGCGCGCGCTCCTCGGTCGGCAGGATCGGACACTGCGGCTCTTGCGCGACTCGCTCGGGGTCCGCATCGTCGCCCGGCGGGGGCTCGTCCAGCTCGACGGCGACGGCGCGGCCGTCCGCGAGGGGATGCGCGTCATCGGCGAGTTGCTGACGAAAGTGCGTGCGCAGGGCGATCTGACGGACGAAGAAGTCGAGACCTTCCTCTACGAGCAGCGCGGCGGACGCGACGGCCCGAAACTGAAGGCCCCGCCGATGGACCGCGTCGCGAAGACGCTCGACGAGAGCCCGGTCGTGCCGCGGACTCCGGGGCAGGCCCGCTACATCGAATGCGTGATGAAGCACGACATCGTCCTCGGCATCGGCCCGGCCGGGACCGGGAAGACGTACCTCGCCGTCGCGATGGCCGTGCGGATGATGCGGCAGGGGCTGTATCGGCGACTCGTGCTCGTGCGTCCGGCGGTCGAGGCGGGGGAGAAGCTCGGGTTCCTGCCCGGCGACCTGAACGCGAAGGTCAGCCCCTACGTGCGCCCGCTCTACGACGCGATCGGCGACTTCGTCGAGTTCGTCGAGATCAAGCGCTACATGGACCGGGACATCATCGAGGTCGCGCCGCTCGCCTACATGCGGGGACGCACCCTCGACCACGCGTTCATCATCCTCGACGAGGGCCAGAACACGACCCGGTCGCAGATGCAGATGTTCCTGACGCGCATGGGCCGCAAGTCGAAGATCGTCGTCACGGGCGACGTCACGCAGATCGACCTTCCGCGTGGCGTGACGTCGGGCCTCGTGGACGCGGTCGAGCGACTGAAGAACGTCGAGGGCATCGGGATCTGCGAGCTCGCGCGGGGCGACATCGTGCGGCACCCGCTCGTGCAGAAGATCGTGGATGCGTACGGCGACGAGACGTCCGGAACACAGCCGCGCACCGACGGGCGCAGCGGATGAAGCCCCGCGCCGCGGGCGGGGTCGGTGCGCCATCGAAGTCGCTGGTGGACGTCCGATTCGACGTGGCGACGCGCCTGCTCCCGCTTCCTGCCGCCACACTGCGAGCGCAGATCCGAAAGGCCGTGAGGGCGACGGGGTACGCGGCCGGGTTGTCGGTGGCCGTGATCGACGACGCCGCGATGCGCGTCCTGAACCGCACCTTCCACGCGTGCGACGAGCCGACCGACGTGCTCGCGTTCGATCTCGGCGGAGCCGGGTCCGTCGGGACTGGCGGGCCGAGCGGTCCCGACGCCTGCGGGGGCGAGGTGGTCGTCTCGATCGACACGGCGCGCATGGAATCGAGCGAGCGCGGGGTGACCCTGGCGTCCGAGTTGCTCCTGTACGTCGTCCACGGCACGCTGCACCTGATGGGGGAAGACGATCACGACCCGGCTTCGTACCGCCGCATGCACGATCGTACCCTGTCGATCTTGGCCGGGCTCGGCCACTCCAATACGATCGATCCCGCAGCGAAGAAGCTGCGTTCCGCCAAGACCCGGTAAGCACGACGTATGAGCGACGACGAACCCGAGATTGCCCCGATCCCCGTCCCCTTCCAGGATCGTTCGGCCACCAAGCCGAAGGAGCAGAAGACCTTCCTGCCCAAGGACCTGATCGACGGGTACCGAATCGAGAAATGGCTCGGCGAGGGGTCGATGGGTGCCGTGTTCCGCGCGACGCAGGTGTCGCTCGACCGGCCCGTCGCGATCAAGGTGCTCACGCCGCGGCTCGCGAAGAACGACATGTACCTGCGCCGGTTCCTCCGCGAGGCCCGCGCGGTCGCGAAGCTGAACCACCCGAACGTCGTCTCCGGGATCGACGTCGGCGAAGCGAAGGGGCACCACTACTTCGTGATGGAGTTCGTCGAGGGCAAGACGCTCCAGCAGGTGCTCGACGACCACGAGCGGCTCGACGCCATCAAGACGGCGAAGGTGATGCTGCTGGTCGCGAAGGCCCTGGACCACGCGCACGGCGCGGGGATGGTCCACCGCGACGTGAAGCCGGCGAACATCATCCTCTCGTCGAAGACGGGCGTGCCGAAGCTGTGCGACCTCGGCCTCGCGAAGGAGGTGGGCGAGGGCGGCAGCGGCTCGCAGACCGGCGAAGGCCGGGCGATGGGCACGCCGTACTACATCTCGCCGGAGCAGGCGCGCGGCGACCCCGGGATCGACATCCGGTCCGACATCTACTCGCTCGGCGCGACCTTCTACCACTGCCTCACGGGCCAGCCCCCGTTCACGGGCCAGACGCCCGCCGTGATCATGGCGAAGCACCTCACCGAGGACTTCGAGCCGGTCCGCGTGCTGCGACCGGACTGCCCGCAGGGCATCGCCTACGTGATCGAGAAGTCGCTCGAGCGCGACCGCGAGGACCGCTACCAGACGCCCGCGGAGTTCATCGAGGAGCTGACGGCGGTCGTCGAGGGCCGCTGGAAGCCGCCGGTCCAGGCGCCCGTGTCGCGCCGTCGCTTCCGCCGCCGCTTCCGGTAGCTGCGTCCGCGACTCGGTATCGTCCGCGACTCGGGCCTACCTCGTCGGGGACGTCACCACGAGCGCTGCGTCCCCTTCTCCTCGGTCCGGCCCGGCCGCTTTGGCGGAGGGGGACGCCACTTACCTTCGGCGCGCGTGGGCGAATCCACGACCGTGGTAGGTGAGTGAAGAGCGAAGAGCCGTCCCCTGGGGCAAGCGCGGCCCTGTCCCGCAAGCTGTCCCCGCCCCGTGCGAGACTGCCCCGTTCGGCATGACCGCGGACCCACTCGCAGATTTGACCGACGCTCAGCGCGAAGCCGTGCTGCACGTGAAGGGTCCCATGCTCGTGGTCGCCGGGCCCGGCTCCGGGAAGACGCGCGTGATCACGCGGCGCATCGCCCGGCTCATCGAAGGCGGCGTCGCGCCGGAGTCGATCCTCGCGATCACGTTCACGAACAAGGCCGCGCACGAGATGGCCCGCCGCGTCCACGAGCTCTGCTCCGCGCAGGGCGCGTGGATCCGCACGTTCCACTCCACGTGCGCGGCGATCCTGCGGCGGTGGCCCGAGTCGGCGGGGCTCCGTCACGGCTTCACGATCTACGACTCCGACGAACAGGCGAAGATCGTGCGCGCGTCGCTCCGGGAACTCGACATCGCGTCGGCCGCGCTGAAGCCGTCGGAGGCGCTCCAGGCGATCTCCCGGTGGAAGGCCGACGGCCTCACGCCCGAGGAAGTCCTCGCCAAGGAGGCGTACACGTACGAGCGCCGCTACAAGGCGCAGGTCTTCGAGAAGTACGTGAAACAGCTCCGCGAGAACAACGCGGTGGACTTCGACGACCTGCTCTCGCTCGTCCGCCGCGCCCTCGACACCGACGAGCACGTGCGGCAGGCGCTGCAGGGCCGGTTCGAACACGTCCTCATCGACGAGTACCAGGACACGTCGCCCGTGCAGTTCCACCTGGCGCGACTGCTCGCTGCGCGGACGGGGAACCTGTGCGCGACCGGCGACCCGGACCAGTCGATCTACGCCTTCCGCAAGGCCGACCTGCGGAACATCCTCGACTTCGAGCAGCACTACCCGGGCGCGAAGGTCGTGCGCCTCGAGCACAACTTCCGCTCCGTGGCGACGGTCCTGAAGGCCGCCGACGCGCTCATCGCGAAGAACCGCGAGCGCCGCGTGAAGAAGCTCATCCCGACGCGCGAAACCGGGGCCCTGATCCGCGTGGTCTCGTCGTGGACGGAGCGCGAGGAAGCGCAGAACGTCGCCGACGCGATCCTTGAGACGTACTCGAAGGGCACGCCGTACCGCGACATCGCGATCTTCTACCGCGTGAACTCGCAGAGCCGTGCGCTCGAGCTGGCGCTTCGATCGAAGGGCATCCCGTACACGATCGTGAAGGGCGTCGAGTTCTTCCAACGGGCCGAGGTGAAGGACGTCCTCGCGTACCTGAAGGTGATCGCGAACCCGTCCGACCGCGAGGCGATGGAGCGCGTCGTCTCGACGCCGTCGCGCGGCATCGGGAAGGTGTCGATCGAACGGATGCAGGCGCTGGCGAAGGAGCGGGGCTGGTCGTCGCGCGAGGCGCTCCGCAAGGTCGCCGACCACGGTGAGGTGCCGGCGCGCGCGGTCGCCGCGATGCGCGGCGTGGCCGAGGTGCTCGACGCCGTCGAACGCAGCGCGGTGGGTTCCGTCGCGGCGCTGATGGAGGAGGTCCTCCGCCTCACGCAATTCGAGAAGTACATGAAGGAGGCGTACGACGAGGAGTACGAGGACCGCTGGTCGAACGTGCTCGAACTCGTGCAGTCCGCGCGGGAGTACGACCAGGAGCACGGCGCGGAGTCGTCGGTCGTCGGCTACCTGATGCAGGTGGGGCTCGTCGCCGACACCGACGCGTACGACCCCGACGCGCCGCGCGTGCCCCTGATGACGCTGCACTCGGCGAAGGGGCTCGAGTTTCGCGAGGTGTTCCTCACGGGGCTCGAGGAGGGCCTGCTGCCGCACTCGCGCAGCGTGGACGACGCGGCCGCGTTGGAAGAGGAGCGGCGCCTCCTGTTCGTCGGCATCACGCGGGCGAAGGACCGCCTCATGCTCAGCTACGCGACCGACCGGTCGGTGCGCATCCCCGGAACGCAGATCGGCCGCAGCCGGTTCCTCGACGAACTCCCGCCCGAGGTCCTCGACATCAACCGCGACACCGGGCCGGCGTCGGTCCCCCGCGGGCTCGGCGGGGACTGGAAGACGTACGACGACGGTGACGGCGCCAGCTCGCACCGCGGCGACTTCAGCGGGGGCGACGACGACCTCGACGAACCGCCGACGCGATCGACGTCGTCAGCACGATCGACGACGTCGGGCGCGCCGCCGTGGGGAACGCGCCCCGCGACGAGCGGAACTTCCGGCGGCGCGCCGCGCGCGGCGCCCGGACCGCGACCAGGTGGCGGATCGTTCGGGTCCGGTCGGCCGAGCGGCGCACCCGGCGCCGACTTCCAGCCCGACTACAGCTCCGACGACGACCCGTCATCGCGCATGCGAGTGAACGGCGCCGTCCACCACGCCGTGTTCGGCCGGGGCAACGTCGTCCGACTCATCGGTCACGGGCCGAGCGCCCGGGCCGTCGTCCGGTTCTTCGGCGTGGGGGAGAAGACGCTGTCGCTGGCGCACGCGAAGCTGACGATCCTGGACTGATCGTTCTCGACTCTCCGCCCGGCATGGCCGTTGCGATCCGGATGGGCGATGATGCCTCCGGCGATGCTCGACCCGAACCACCCCGACACCCCGTCAGGCGACCCCCAGCCGCCAGGCTGGCAGGGCCAGGCGGTGCCGCAGAGTGTGGAGAGCACGTCGTCTCCGACGACGCTCGCGTTCCCGTCCGACGGTCCGCTCACGGCGCACGACCGCGGCGCCGAGATCACGCTGACGCAGCGCGGCGCGACGATCACCGGTCGTCGCGCGACGCGGACCGTCCCCCTCGACGACCCCGCGCGGCCCGGCTTCCTCGAACTCCCGCACGTGGACCTCGACGACGGGCGCCCGCTTCGCAGCGTCGCGACCGACATCTGGAAGGCGAACCTCCGCATGCGCCTCGCGGCGGGGGAGGTCTGGGAGACGACGTACTTCCCGCGGAAGCCGATCCACACCGCGCTCGCGATCGTCGGCGCGGCACTCGTGGGCGGCGGCGCGTTGTGGTCGCTCCTGCGATGGGCGTCGAGCGACCCGCAGATCCGCCACCAACTGGGCCTGGTGGATGGCGCCGTCCTGCTGGCCGCCATCGGTCTCCTGCTCTGGGTCGCCTACGCGACGCTCTCGTCCGCCGCCCGCTACTGGGTCTGCCGCCACGGCAGCTACCTGAAGGTGGACGCCACGGGCGTGACCATCTCGAAGGGCGCCCGATCGCGCGCGTTCACCGACGTCGAGTCCGTCGTCCACCACCCGTGGCTCCGCGCCACGGAGATCCGCCTCCGCGGCGGCAAGCGACTCTGGGTGCCGCGGGAGGCCGGGCCGTTGGTGAGGCCGGACCTGGTGCTTGCAAGTCTGAATACCGAGCCGGAGACGCCGCGCGACGCGCTCCGCTGAGCCCCCAGTCCCCGGTCGCAGTGAGTTCGTGCGGTCCCCGGTCGAGTCGCGCGATCATGCTCCGCCTCGGAGGTGATCGATGCGACGTCTGGGAACCCTCGCCGCGCTGTCCTGCCTCGTCGTCTGCGCCGCGGCGCACGCGCAGGACGCCGCAAAGCCCGACACCTCACCGCAGCACCCCTGGCCCGGCGGCGACCGCGCGTCGCTCGAGATCCCCGACGACATCTGGGACAAGGTCCTCGCGGGCACGACGCCGGGACGCCGTCCGCTCGGCTACTCGGGCGACGAGATGCGCTTCTTCGGCGGCCGCGACCACCTGCTCCGCACGGTGGACAACCTCTTCCGCGACGTCCGGCACGTCCCGCGCGACACGGGGCGCATCACCGACGCGATGCTGAAGGCGGCAGGCGACGGGAAGATCGACGAGCTCGTCCAGACGTGCTGGGCGCTGACGGATCTGCCGTCGGGACGGATGGTCGCGGCACCGGCGGGGGACGACTGGGGGTTCGAGGGAATCGCGAAGGGCGCGACGTGTGAAGCTGCCGCGCGAGTTCTCGACGGTTGGGACACGGTCACGTCCACCGGACCGGACGGCCGCCGTTACAAGGGCCGCGAACCGAGGGACTTCTCCTCGTTCCTCGCCCTCCCTGAGCCCGTACAGCGGTTCGCTATCCGCATCGAGATCGCTGCCCGCCGCGCAGATCCGTGGTTCGCCGCGGGGCGCGAATCCGCGGAGGACGCTCTCCTGGCTCGGCAGTCGCGAGACGCGAAGGCGGGACCGGAGTGGAACCGGACCCCCGTGTGGAAGTCGGCGGTGCGGTGGCCGGGTGACCTTCTCGGGCCCTGGACCGACGAGAAGGAGGACCAATCCGCGACGCTCGCGTCGGCACCGTTCACGCTCCTCCGCGACTTCGACCGCGCGCCGACGGCCTACGGCTCAGTGATCTTCCTCGCCCATGCGTCGAAGGCGATCGCGGAGTTTCGGGCGTGGCTCGACGGTGGGGGACGCGAGGAGCTCGCGAAACTGGAGGACCTGCCCGACCTCTCGCTGGGATCCGTGCTACTTCGCGGAGTGGGCGATGACACGTGCTCGGCGGAGGTCGGATCGACCGTCGTCATCGATCTCGGTGGGAACGACAGGTGGGCTGGTGCACATGCGTCGGCTTGGGGCGTCGATCCCCTCTCCGTCGTCATCGACTGCGCAGGCAACGACGTCTACGACGCCGCCGACACGTCCTACGCCCTCGGCTGCGGCGTCTTCGGCCTCGGCGCCGTCATCGACCTCTCCGGCAACGACACCTACACCGTCAAGTCCGACGGCCTCGGCCGCGGGCTCTTCGGCACCGGCCTTCTCTGGGACCTCGGCGGCGACGACGCGTACGTCGTGAAGACGAAGTGGGGACAGGGCGCCGCGCACGCTGGCGTCGGCGTGCTGCTCGACTCCGCCGGCAACGACACCTACGAGTGCGCCGAGCAGTCGCAGGGCCTCGGCTCGACGCTCGGATGCGGGCTCCTGATGGACCTCGCGGGCAACGACAAGTACATCTGCCGCGACGACGGCAACGTGAGTGCGCTCTACCTGAACCAGTCCGTCGCGATGGCGCAGGGTTGCGGCTACGGGCGCCGGGCGGACATCGGCGACGGCCGGAGTCTTGCGGGCGGCTGGGGCCTCCTCGTGGACGGTGCGGGCGACGATCTCTATCACGCGCAGTGCTGGAGCCAGGGCTGCGGCTACTGGTGGGCGGTCGGCGTGCTCGAGGACCGCGGCGGGAACGACGTCTACGAGAACGGGAAGTACTCGCTCGGCGCGGGCGCGCACTTCGCGATCGGCGTGCAGGTCGATCTGTCCGGCGACGACAAGTACAACCAGGGTGTCGCGACCACGAAGAACCAGTTCCAGGGCCACGCCCGCGACGGCTCCGTCGGCATCTCGATCGACGGCGACGGGAACGACCACTACGCGCTGAAGAACATGTGCGCCGGGTGTGCCGACCTGTGCAGCGTCGCGATCTTCTGGGACCGCCGCGGCGACGACGTCTACGCGGCCGCGATGGAGAAGGACCTCGGCGACACCGGCCCCTTCGGCACGTCCACCATCTACCCGCCAGCGCGCAGCTTCCGCGACGACATGCCCGCCGTCGGCGTGTTCCTCGACACCGGCGGGAAGGACACCTACACGGGCGACCCGCGCGGCGACGCGGGCGTCCGCGATGGGGGAGCATCGGGCGCGGAGTGGCGGGAGAACAAGAACCGCGCGGCGTGGGGCGTCGGAGCCGACCTGCCGATCTGGTGACGTTCCGCGATCGAGGGCCCGGTGCGAGGCGACGGTCGACCGGCGCGAGGGGACGGTCATCCGGCGCGAGGAGCCCGGTGCAAGGGGACGGTCCTCAGAAACTCACTGGCGCGTCCTCGCGGTCCCACGCCGCCGACGCGGGGCCGTTGCGCAAGTGAGTTTGTGTGGACCGTCCCCGGCCGACATCCGAAGGCGCTCGGTGAGGGCTCCTCGCTGTTGGGAATGGGTAGCAGCCGGAGGAGCGTCGTCGGTGCTGCGTAGCCTCGGTGGATGGACACAACGAAGCTGTTCGAGGCCGCGCTGGGCGTGATGTCGCCGTGGCGCGTGGTGGGGATCGAGTTCGAGGCGGGTGCGAAGGACGGTCGAGGCCGGCTGGACATCCGGCTGGACTTCGAGCGCGGCGGCGAGCTGCCGTGCCCCGAGTGCAAGAAGCCGTGCAAGGCCCATGACACCGACGAGCAGACGTGGCGCCACCTCAACTTCTTCGAGCACGAGACGTACCTGGTGGCGCGGACGCCGCGGGTCAAGTGCGAGAAGCACGGCGTCTTGAAGGTGGAGGTGCCGTGGGCGCGGCCGGGGAGCGGCTTCACGTTGCTGTTCGAAGCGTACATGATGGCGTTGGCGCCGGAGATCCCGATGGCGGTGCTTGCACGGATGGTCGGCGAACACGACACGCGGCTGTGGCGGGTGGTGAAGCACCACGTGGCGGACGCGCGGACGCGGGTCGACATGAGCGAGGTCAGCTCGGTCGTCGTCGACGAGACGAGTCGTGCGAAGCGGCACAGCTACGTGTCGCTCTTCCTCGAGCCGAAGAAGCTCGACGAGGACGGCGAGGTGACGAGCGACGCGCGCGTCCTCTTCGTGACGAACGGGCGCTCCCACGAGACGTTCCAGGCCTTCGTCTCGGACCTCGCGACGCACGGCGGGAAGGCGACGAACGTCAAGGACGTCTGCATGGACATGAGCCCGGCCTTCCAGCGAGGGGCCGCCGAGGCGCTGCCGTGGGCGGCGGTGACGTACGACCGCTTCCACGTGATGAAACTCGTGAGCTTCGCGCTCGACGAGGCGCGGCGGCGAGAGCACGAGGCACGGCCGGAACTGCGGCGCTCGCGGTACCTGTGGCTCTCCAACCCCTCCAACCTCTCGTCGTCGCAGCGCGAAAAGCTCGACACCCTCAGCGCCACGAACCTGCTGACCGCGAAGGCATACCAGATGCGCTTGAACCTCCAGGCGCTTTGGGACCGGCGCAAGCCCGCGCGAGCTGCAACGTACCTGCGCCGCTGGTGCAACTGGGTACTCCGCGTCGCGAAGCGCCCGAAGGACCCGGCCGAGACGTGGGTCCTGGAGGCGATGCACCGCACGGCGCTGACGCTCCGCGACAACTCGCACGGCATCCTGAACTACTTCCGGCTGCGGATGACCTCGGGCGTCATCGAGTCCGTGAACAGTCTCGCCCAGGCCGCGCGCGCTCGTGCCCGCGGGTACCGCAACGCGGACACCTTCATCACGATGATCTACCTGATCGCCAGCCGCCTGCGGTTTGACCTACCCGCCCTCACCCATTCGCGATAGCGAGGAGCCCCATTTTTTGTCCCGCGCAATTCGTTAACCCGGAACGGCCAACTGGACGCGGCCGCGCGCCGTGCGGCGTCTACTTCCCGACGACGAAGACGTCGACGTTGTCGTTGCCGTCACCCGCGACCAGGTTCGACGCACCGGAGTGGAACGCCGTGAACTTGCCCTTGTCGGCGATCGACGGGGCGTAGCTGCGGTCGTTCGCCGCGGCGCCGGCGACGCCCACCGACACGCGCAAACGTCGCCGGTTCTTCCCGGCTATCATCGCCCGCGCTCCCTTCCGTGTTCCGAGGAGTCACAACGATGGCGAAGACGACGCGCGCGGTACGGCCGACCGAAGCGGACCGGAAGCGAGTCGTGTTCGCGGTCTCCGACTCGACCGCCATGTGCGCCGAGGCCCTCGCGCGGGCGGCCGGCGAGCAGTTCCGTCAACACAACGTCGCCGTCCGAATCTGGCCGAACGTGCTGTCGCGCGACGACGTGGAGCGCGTCGTTCGCGAGGCGGAGAGCGAGCACGCGCTCGTGATCTACACCTTCGCGAGCCTCGAGCTCCTTCGGACGATGCAGGACGTCGCGGCGGCCTCCCGCGTTCCGGCCGTCCACGACCCGTTCACGCCGCTCGTCGCGGAGATGGGTCGGTGGCTCGGAGAGAGTCCCCTCCACCGGTCGGGACACCTCCCGCGCCCGGAGCGCAGTCTCGCCTTCGAGTTCGCCGTCGCGAACGACGACGGCAAGCGGCCCGACACCATGAAGTCGGCGCACGCCCTCATCCTCGGCGTCAGTCGCACGTCGAAGACGTCGGTCAGCTATCAGCTCGCCGAGCGCGGCTACCTCGCCGCCAACTGTCCGATCGTCCCCGGCATGCCGCTCCCCCGCCAGACCGACGCCGTGGACCCCCGCCGGGTCTTCCTCCTGGTGATGCAAGCCGACGAACTCTGCAAGGTGCGGCAGGCCCGCCTGCCGTACCTCGGCCGTGGGCAGGAGATCTACGCCGACATCGAGCAGGTCGAATCGGAACTGCGCACGTCGCTGGCACTCCTCCGCGCGCACCCCGGCTGGACCCGGATCGACGTGACGAGCCAGCCGCCCGAGGAGACCGCCGCGAAGATCCTGCAACTCTTCAGCGAGAGGTTCCCGACCGAGGTGCTGTGACGGACGGCGACGCGGGCGCGTCGGGTCGCGGTCTGCGTCGCCTGGCGTCCCACACGGCGGCCACGAGTCCGAGCAGCCCGCCGATGTAGCTCGCCCAGTGCATGTAGGCGACGACCACGAACGCAGCGACGTCGCGGAGCCCGAGTTCGCGGCGCCAGTCGTTCCATCCCGACAGATCGCCCCTCGACGCCGCCACGCCGAGGAACGTCCCGACAACTCCTGCGATCACGGCGACGCTCAGCATGATCGCGAACGCGCGCAGGACGTCATCGCGCAGCGACGCTCGCTCGGGGTCCGCGAAGCCCACGCGACACAAGCTCCACCCGGCGATCATCCCCACCCACCACGTGGCCAGCACGCCGACCTCTGCGACGAGAACACGTCGCGGCGCCCCAAAGTCGGCGTACGAGAACTGGTCGAACTTGAACCGGGTGAAGTACTCCGGCGCGATCGTGTAGCTCACCTGATCGTGCAGCGCGCCGTAGACGGACGCGATCACGGCTCCGATCGCGGAGATGCGGAGCATCGCAACAAGTCGCGTGCGCGGGATCACCGGGTAGAGCAGGTTCATGGTCGCAGACGGAGGCTACACGGGCCCGACCCGGACGACGCCTGCGGAGATGTCCCCCACCCTGGCTAGACTCTCCCCCGTGGACGCAACTTGGACAGAACCCGAGCGCGCCCTCCTTCGCCGGATGGCGGGGAGCGACATCCTCTCGATCCGGCAGTTCGCGCCGGACGAGCTGAAGACGTTGCTCGACGTCGTCGAGCGGTTCGAGCGCGTCACGGCGCCCCTCCTGCAGGGGAAAGTGCTCGGCGCCCTGTTCTTCGAGCCCTCGACGCGGACGCGGCTGTCGTTCGAGAGTTCGATGACCCGCCTCGGCGGCGGCGTGATCGGCTTCGCCGACGTCCAGAGCACCTCCGTCACGAAGGGCGAGTCGCTGCACGACACGATCCGGATGGCGGAGTGCTACTGCGACCTGATCGTGATCCGGCATCCGCACGAGGGCGCGGCCCGCGTGGCGGCGGAGGCGACGGCGCGGCCCGTCATCAACGGGGGCGACGGTTCGAACCAGCATCCGACGCAGACCCTGCTCGACCTCTACACGATCCGCCGCCGTTGTGGACGCCTCAGCGACCTGAGGATCGGGTTCCTCGGCGACCTGAAGTACGGTCGCGCTGCACACAGTCTGATCGAGGCCGCGGGCGCGCTCGGGAACGAACTCGTGCTCATCTCGCCGCCGGAACTCCAACTCCCGGCGCTGCGCCGCGAGGAACTCAGCGAGCACGACGTGCGCTTCATGGAGACGGAAGACCTCGACGCGGCGATCCCCGGCCTCGACGTTCTCTATGTGACGCGCATCCAGCAGGAACGCTTCGGCGACCCGCTTGAGTTCGAGCGCGTCCGGAACGCGTACCAGATCGACATCACGATCCTGGACCACGCGAAGCCCACGATGATCGTGATGCACCCGCTTCCCCGTGTGAACGAGATCCACCCCAGCTTGGACGCATCGCCGCAGGCCGCCTACTTCGAGCAGGCGCGCAACGGGGTGACCGTACGCAAGGCGCTGCTCTCGATCCTGCTGGAGCGACTGCCGTGAGCCCGGAACGCATGCACAAGCAGGTCGCCGCGCTGAAGGACGGCACGGTCGTGGACCACTTGAACGCCGGGATGGCGCTGAAGGCGCTCGCGGCACTCGGTCTGCAACCGGAGCACGCGGCGCTGCTCGGGATCAACCTCGTCAGCCGGAAGATGGGCCGGAAGGACATCCTGAAGCTCGAGGGTCGCGAACTCTCCCCTCCGGAGATCGCCCGCCTCGCGATGTTCGGGCCGCAGGCCACCGTGTCGCTCATCCGCGATTACGACGTGGTGAGCAAGGTGCAGGTCGAGTTGCCGGAGACGATCTCCGCACTGCTCAAGTGCCCGAACCCGAAGTGCATCACGAACCACGAGCGCATCGAGTCAAGGTTCGACGTGGAGGCGCGGAAGCCGCTTCGCGCGCGCTGCCGCTACTGCGAGCGCCGGATCTACGAGGACGAGTTCGTCCTGAGGTAGGGCCGAGTTCCGATGCCCCGGATGCACGTCTCTGCGGGCGTCCCGTCCCACCCCGCGTCCGACTCCGCACCGGAACCGGCCCGGACCGAGGAGCCGAAGACCCCGCGCTCGTGACCCCGTCCCCGACGAGGTAGGGCCGAGTTCCGATGCCACCGCATGCACGTCTCTGCGGGCGTCCCGCCCCACCCCGCGTCCGACTCCGCACCGGAACCGGCCCGGACCGAGGAGCCAACGACTCCGCGCTCGTGGTGGCGCTCCCGACGAGGTAGGGCCGAGTTCCGAAGATGCTGTGACGTCGGTCCGCCCCCGCGCTCCCAGCGCGCAGCGGTTTCGAGCCCGGCCCGTCGCGGCGTCGTAGCCTAGCGCCATGACGAACCCACACATTCCGGTGTCCGCCGTGCTGCCGCAGGTGATCGACGGCTACGACTTCGCCGCCGAGACCTCGCGAGCGCTCCGCGAGATCCCCGAAGTGTGTTTCGGCGGCCACTCGCTGCACCGCGGTTCGGCGCGCGTCACGTTCAGCGGCGAGACCCCCGCCGACGAAGCCGTCCGCCGCGAGCACAAGGCGTCGATCTTCCAGACGACCGTGGACCCCGACTCCCCCGTCATCGAACTCGGCTGGCCGACGCACGGGCACTACGTGCAGGACTCGCGCGGCGTCCACATGGACCTCTACCTCGGCGTCGCGCAGAAGCTCGTGGACGAGCACCACCCGGCGCTGCAGCGCGCGGTGCAGAAGCTCCTGGAACACGGCCTCATCCTCCGCCGCGAGATCAACACCGACGACTACCTGCGCGTCGCGGCGCACGCCGAGGGCATCCACACCCCACAGGCCCTCGCGGCGATGATCGACGGCGCGGCGTCGCAGGCCTACGGCGGCTCGTGGCGGACGTTCTTCACGAACTCCGGCACCGAGTCGATCGAGGCGTGCCTGAAACTCGCATTCGAAGTGAAGTACAAGCGGTTCCTCGCGCAGCACGGCGCGGACACGCTCGCGAAGCTCATGGCGGAACTCGGCATCAAGGAGTTCACGCCGCTCGCGGGCGACAAGAGCCGGCCCGAACCCGTCTACGAGGACTACCCGTTCTTCATCGTCGGATGCCTCGACGCGTTCCACGGTCGCACACTCGGAAGTCTGTCGATCACCGCGAGCAAGAAGGCGCAGAAGCTCGGCTTCCCGCGGAGTCGCTGGGTCCGTCACATCGTCGCGAACCAGGTCGGCGCGCTCGGCGCGCTCATCGACCCGACGCCGCTCGCGACGCTTCTCGCCACACCGGGCGCGCTGCGCGCGTCGATCGACGCCGGCCGAGTGCCGGCCGACCTGTTCGCGGCGTTCCTCGTCGAACCGCTGCGCGGCGAGGGCGGGTATGTGCTCTGCACGCCCGAGTTCCTGAAGGACTGCGAGACCGTGAGCCACGCGCACGGCGGGCTGCTCATCCTCGACGAGGTCCAGACGTTCGGCCGCTCCGGCACGCTCTTCCTCGGCGAGCAGATGGGCGTCGTCCCCGACGCGATGGCGCTCGCGAAGGGCCTGTTCACCGCAGCGATGGTCGCCCGCGCCGACCTCGACCAGTACCTGCACACGGGCTGGCACAGCAACACCTGGGGCGGCGGCAAGATCTTCGACAACCAGATCGGGTACGCAGTCCTCGACATCATGCTCCACGAGAAGAGCCCGGTGTTCCTCGGCCGCACGTACCCCGAGAACCTGCGCCTCAAGGGCAAGCTCCTCGAAGCCGGTTTCGCCGAGTTGCAGCGCCGCCACCCCACGATCGTGGACAGCTTCATGGTGAAGGGCGGCCTCTCCCGCCTCTCCGTCCGCCGCCGCACCGACCTCATCCACGCCGGCTGGCGCCGCGGCCTCAAACTCCTCGGCTGCGGCCGCTCGGGCGAGGTGTCGTCGATCCGCACGCTGTTCCTCGCCGACGTCCTCGCGAAGGAGATCCACGAAGCCCTCGACCTCCTCGACGCCGCGATGTCGGACGTCTGAGTACCAAACCCCAAGGCCCGAGTGCGGGGCGCGGACGGTCGGTCGGCATCCGCGGCACGGACTGGTAGAGTCGCCCGGGAGGATGACGACGCTCCGCCCGGGCGGGCGGGCACGCTCCGTGACCACGACAAGCCCGCTGAGAGGTACAGATGCGACGACTCGCCGGGATCATCGCGTGCGCATCTGTCGTCGCTCTCGCGGGTTGCACGAAGCAGCCGGTTCCGAGTCGTGCCTTCAGCGCCTTCGACGCGAGTTTCGCGGGTTGGCTGCGGGATGCCTCCGGCGCCGACTGGCACGAGGGCGGTGGCGGTGGCGGCGGTGAAAGCGACGGCGTCTTCCAGTTCGCAATCGACAGGACCTATCGGAACCTGCGATTGGCCCCACCGGACCGGGCGGCAGAGCCCGTCGATCTGGCCGACGTGACGAGCAAGGTCCGGGCGAAAGTGGACGCCGCTCTGGCCGAGGCGGGCGTTCGCACGACGGGAACGGGAACCGGCGGGGCGGGACTCCACTACACGTACCTGACGGAACGGGGCGCAGGAGGGATCTCCGTCTGGCCGTACGTCGATGGGTCCTCGACAGGCCTCGGTGGCGCGGCGTGCCTCCACGTCTACTTCTGGGAGGCGGGCCGGTGAGGCGCAGGTAGAATCCCCCTATCCGTCGAACCGTGGCGCGTCGCACCGCCCCCGCCCTGAGTTGCTTCGACGCGCGCCCCCGCGACGCACGTCCTTGCCGCGCACTTCGCCTCGCGGCCCTGGTCGGCGCGGCGATCGCTCTTGGCGGCGCCCCCGGCTGCGTTGCGGCGGACCTCGGCACCGAGGAGGGGTTCCGCGAGGCCCTCCCGTGGATCGAGGTGTCCCGCACCCCGCGCGCCGAGCTCATCGCTCGCCTCGGAACGCCGCACATGGAGTGCGAGTCCGGCCACCTGGCCGCTTGGCGTCTCGGGACCGGTCTGACCGGCGCGGACGTCGAGCCGTATCCCCTCCGGGAGAACATGTACCGACGGCAGGACCGGTGGGGCGACGTGAGGTACTGGAGCCTCGTCGTCCGCTTCGACGAGTCGGGGCGGGCGGCGCGCGTCGGGGCGGTCGCGCACCGATGAGCGGGCCCCCCGGCACGCTGCGCGTGTCGTCGCGGCGCACGGCGTCCGCCGCCGCCCTCGTCGTCGGATTCCTGCCGGGCTGCCTCATGGTCCCCTACCCGGTCCAGCCGCACGTCGCGCCGGCGCGGATCGCGCCCTACGTCGCCCCCGACACGCCGGACCTGTCGTCGTTCCTTCCCGGGCAGACGACCCTGGACGAGGTCCTGCTGCGGCTCGGGGAACCCGACCGCGTGCTCGGTGACGGGCGGACGCTCATCTACCTCGGCGTGGCCAAGCGGCAGGGGGCGTGGGTCGCAATCTACGGAATCCCCCACGCGGAAACGACCGAGCAGGGGCCGTTCGTCGCACTCGTGCTCTCGTTCGATGACCGGGGCGTCCTCGAGCGCGCCGAGGCGCCTCACGAGGACGAACTCACGATCTCGAGTGCGCGGTTTTTCGAACGGCTGGAGTCGGGGCGATGAGGCGGACGGCGCTCGTCGCGGCGCTTCTCTGCGCGCCGGCCGCATGCGCATCGCCGCGCGCGCCGGCGGAGCCGACCTTCGTGAGCCGGGACCCCGTCGCGCGCGGGACGACCCGCGAAGACCTGCTGTTCCGGTACGGCGTGCCGACGGCGACGCTCGATGGTCAGCGCGTCCTCTGCTGGCGGCTCCGGAACGGTGAGCCGGTGTTCCCGGAGCATCGGCCGAACCACCCGGAGTACGCGTCGTGGCTGCATCCCACGACGAGCCTCGTCGTGATCCTCGGGCCGGACGGGCGCGCCGAGCGCTCCGCCGAGGTCTGGGTCGGCCGTCCGTGAGCGGCGCATCCCTGGACGGCGCGCCGGCAACGCGCGTGCGCCCGGCCTGACGCCGCACGCGGCCGGGGGCAAACCGGCCCCGTGAACTCGCGCACGGTCGCCGGGGGCGTGACGGCGCTCGTCTGCGCTGCGGTTCTCGATCGCGAGCGTCCCCCCGGATCACTCGGATAGGGGAACATCGCCGTCGGTTGGGTGATACCGGAGCAGGCGCCACTCCTCCGAGTTCATCTGCGACTTGATCGCCTCGTACGCCCTTGCCGCGTTCTCGGGGTCGTACGCTTCTCGCATCGTCGAGTACAGCTTCCGCAATTCGTCGCGCGAACGCTCACGCGTCAACGTGGCGTACACCCAGGCAAATGGCTCGAACGCGGGGGCTTCGTGCGGTCGCGACTCAAGATCGTCGCCGAGCAGCCTTCCCCATCCGAGTCGGAGGCGTTCCAACGGCTCAGGGATGCCGAGAGCGCTGCAGCCCCGCAGGCGCAGCTCGGTCCGCTCGTCGGCGTGGACGAGCTCTCCGAGCGCGCCGAGCATCGCATCGCCTTCAGTCCAGATGCGTGTGCGGATCTCGGCCGACGCGCCTGGGTAGTCACCCTTCGAGACCCGCTCTCGTACCGCCCTGTCTTCGCGGCGCAGGTGCTCCAAACGCTCGCGAAACAGCGGCGCGAAGGCGTCGAAAAGCCGACGCGTGTCGGTCTGCGCGCGTGGCACGGTCAACTCTGCGTAGAACCGCGAGAAGCACGCATGGAGGTCGTTCCCGCCGATGCGTGGCACGTCGGCACCGACGACATCCGCCCAGTGCGTTGCTATGCGGTTCCGCCGAGCGGCCTCGAGTGCGCGCCGTGCGTCGCGTCGCGCGTTCAACCCCTCGCGCGGGTTCACCTCGAAGATCCCGTCGAGCATCGAACGGCCCACTCGCGATGCTTGGTCAAGCGCGTCGTCCCGCTCCCGCGTCAGTCGCGCGACCGCGGCGTCGGACTCGCGAAGTCGAGAAGTCAGATGCGCGACTTCCTCCGCAACGGCGTCCGAACCTTGGGACGAGGCCCGCGGACGCGAGCTCGACCTCTCCGCGCCGCGCGGCATGCTCCCATCGGAGGAGCGGCCGCCCCCTGGCGCGCCATCCGACGCGACGACGTCGGGAGTGATGCCGTCCGGTACGTCTCTCACGTCTGAACACGGGCTCGCGATCACTCCCGCGACGAGACCCGCCAGCACAGACGCGCCGTGCGAAATCCAACACCGCGCGCGCGTGTGCTCCCTCATGACGCGGTTACTGCCAAGCGGGGCGCTCTTAGGAATCAACTTCATCCTCCTCCCGCGGTCACGGCCCCGCCAGGCCGGAAGGCCAAGACCAGCGGTTCGCGGCGCACGTCGGCACGCTCCGAGCCTACCGCCCCGCCGCGCGCCACGACAGCACCTCGTCGAACCTCCGCCCGCTTCTCGTCGGGGACGCTCCTATCGCGAAATCGCGAGGAGCGTCCCCGATCGCGACGTGGGAGCGGCGCGGATGGAGGTCCCTACTGGTTCCGGATCGCGGCCGCAGCCTCCGCGGCAGCTCTGCGGACGCGCTCGTCCGGGTCGTCCTTCGCGACTCGGTCGAGCGTCCTGAGCGCGGGTTTCGCCGCGGCGCCGAGGGTTGGGAGTCTGCGCGCCGCGTCACGGCGCGTCCATTCGTCCTTGGAGTCAAGCAACGACTCGAGCGTGAGCGCGGCGCTCTCCGCGGCAGACGCGGTCCCGCGCTCCGCCGCACCGAGTGCACCTGCGAGCCGGACCAGCGGGTTCGCGTCCGCCATGGCGCTCACGAACGCACGGTCCACCTCGGCGCCCGCCACGTGCGTCCTTGCGAGGACGCCGAGCGCTTCCTTGCGCCTCCCCGCATCGCCGTCGTGCGCGGCTGCGACGAGAGCGCTAACGATCCGCTCGTCCGCGATGAACTCGGGCGCGACGGGGATCGCCCTCGTCCAGAAGGCCGCGCGCGCGTCCACGATTCCCGCCGCGAGCGCGGGAACGATCGCTCCGTTCGACGGCTCGATCGCGCGGATCGCGATTGCGGCGCGGAAGTGCGGGTAGTCCACGCGCGGGCCGTCGCTGAGCAGGCGCAGCAGGGCGGGCACCGCGCCCTTCGCAGCGAGGCCGATCTTGCCGAGCGCGTCGATCACGGCGTCGAAGTGGACTCGGTCGCGCCGCGCGTCGATCCGCGCGACGAGCGCCGGGACCGCATCGACCGCCACCGGACCGAGTCCTCCGAGGAGCGCAAGGAGGTCGTCGATCTCTCTGTCATTGGTCGCCGCGTCCAGACGCGCCACCACCAAAGGCACCGACTCCGAGACGTCGATCTGGCAATTGTGCAGCGCCCAGAGGAGGTGACGTGCGCGTGCGCGCGTGGGCGCGTCGTCGTGCGAGAGCAACCTGGTCACGGGGGCGACTGCCGCCGGGCCGATCGCCGCCAAGGCCTCCTCGCCGGGCCCCGTGCGGATCACGTAATCGACGAGCGCCGGCGCGGCGGCGGCGGCTTCCTTGCCTCGCTCGCGGACGAAGCTCAGTGCCGCGTTACCGACCGCCTGCTCGTCGCAGCGCAACGCCGCGACGGTCGCGGCGATCCCGTGCGGACCACGCAGGACGCCCTCGAGTCCGTGTCTGGCGAGGTTGCGCACGAAGTGCGTCGCGGGGTCCGATCTCCTCTCCCATCCCAGTTCTGTGGCCGCCCGGAAGTCCGCGGCCATCCTCACGTCGTAGGGACCGGAGCGGGAAGGGCCATCCTCGCGGTCCGCGCCCACAGTCAGGGTCGTGCGGCCGTTCGCCTCGGCCACACGATACGTCATCGTCGCCTCGAACGCGGCAGCGCCCGACGGCTTCGCGACGACGCGGCACGTCCCGGACACGGAGTCCTTCGCGATCTCAGGCTCGAAGCGGAACTCGAAGTCGCCCCGCCCGTCGCGTCCCGGGCGGTCGTCCAGCCAGCGCCACGTCCTCTCGCCCGACGGGACGAGCGCGGGGAACCACAGCGCATCGCGCGACGGCGCGATCCACGTGTACCGCTCGTCGCCGATGCGCAGCACGGTCGCGTCCGCGTCCCATGTCGTCGTCCTGAGCGTGTACCGCGTGGGAGACGACAGGGCGTAGCGCTCCTGGATGACGCGGTGCGCGTAGCGAATAGGCCCCTCGGCGCGGAACGCGATCCGCTCGTGGACCGCATCGCCGATGATCGTCTTTTGCCACGACGTCCCAACGAGCGCGTTCGCGCTCTTCGCGCCCGGGCCGTCGCGAGCGAGCCGCTCGCGTGGGGCGAGAATCTCCCGCATGCTCTGCACGACGAGCCGCTCGCACGCCTGTTCCGCGGCGAGCGCCCGCTCCTCCGACGGCGCGGGCACGCGCCCGAGGGCCGCCGCCGCGAACGCCCGGACGAACGGATCCGCGTCGGTCGTCGCCGCGACGAGCGTGTCGATCGCTGCAGCCGCGCCCGCACCCTTGCTGCCGAGCGCATCGGCACACACGGCGCGCAACTCCGGGCGCTGCGGGTCTGCGAGCGCCGCTGCGAGTGCGTCGATGACAGGCGCGCCGGTCGCCAACGGGTCACCCAGCGCGCGCGCTGCGGCGAGTCGCTTCTCGACGTCCGCGTCGCGCAGCAGCGAGATTTCCCTGGCGAACGGAGTGTCGTCGTCCCCGCAGGCAGCGGTGCACGCGGCGATCAGTCCGACTAGGACGCGGGCCGCGAAGCGCATTGCCCGCGGGGACGAAGTCACCTGTCTCACCGTTCGCCTCCGGGCCTCCTCCGAAGGAGACGCGTGGTCGTGGGCCGTTGGCTGGGCGGCCGATCTTGCACGCCCAGTCTACTCCTGCCGGGTCAACCCCGAGTTCAAGACCAGCGGTTCGCGGCGCACGTCGGCACGCTCCGAGCCTACCGCCCCGCCGCGCGCCACGACAGCACGTCGTCGAACTTCCGCCCGCGAGCGGCGCGCACGCTCAGGCGCGCACCGACTTCTGTGGGGACGGTCCCCGGCGCGTGCGCTGCCGTCAGTTCAGCACCGCCACCTTCTTCACCGGACGGCTCAGCGCGAGGTCGTGGTTCGCCTGGAGCGTCAACCAGAACTCAGGCGTCGTCCCCAGGGCCTGGGAGAAGAGCCACGCCGTCGCGGCCGAGACGCCGCGTCGCCCGCGGACGATCTCGTTGATCCGCTGGACGGGCACGCCGAGGTGACGCGCGAAGTCCACCTGGCTGATCGCCAGCGGGCGCAGGAACTCCTCGAGGAGGATCTCGCCGGGATGGGTCGGAACGCGGCTCTCAGGACGCATTGGGTTCACCTGGGGCTGGCTAGTGGTAGTCGACAAGGCTCACGAGTTCGGGGCCGGGCTCGGTCCAGCGGAACACGATCCGCCACTGATCGTTGACACGAATGCTGTGGTACCCGGCGCGATCGCCTCGCAGGGCCTCGAGCCGATTTCCCGGCGAGTGCCGTAGTTCGGCGAGCGCGCGAACGGCGTTGAGTACGTCGAGTTTTCGGACAACGGCGCGTGCCACGTCCGGTGGCACCCGCCGCGCGCGCGCGCCGCCGCGCCCGTGGAACAGGTCGGCCGTCACCGGGTCCCCGAATGAGACGATCGGCATGGTCGTGTGAGAGCCTACATGATGCATGGTGACCCGGCAACCATGCTTGGGGCGGCGACTGCCCCGGTACCGTTCGCGACTCGGACCCACCTCGCCGGGGACCCCCTGCGAGCGCCGAGTCCGGATCTTCTCAGTCCGGCCCGGCCGCTCTGCTCCGCGACGGCGTGTCGCGGGACACGCCGATCATCAGCCCTCCCCCCAGGCTCACTCGCTCGCCGCAGCCGACGGTACCGCGCAGGCCGCGCGATGACGTTCGCTGGCGCGAGGCCGCGACGGGCGAGTGTCTCGCGACCCGTCGGACGGGCGCGGCGGAGCGCCGTCGGAGAAGGACGATGCGTCATGGTTCGTGGCGAAGTCTGCGCCGCCGCATCGGCTGTCGCGGCCCCCATTCGCCGCGGCGCTCGCGCGACGGTGCCGGTGACGTCGGTCCGCGCGAGTTTGTGAATACTGTGGGGACCGCCCCCGGAGCCAACTTCGCAACTCAACCCGCCCCGAGTTGACGCTACCCTTCCACACATGCAGATCGACGGCTGCTCCGCGAGTTGCGGGCATGTGGTGAATCGACGCTCGGGCGCGCGCCTCTCCATCGCTCGACGAATCGGTTGGCGACTGATCGCAGTGGCTGTCTTGTGCACCGGGCTCGTCGCCGCCTGCGGCGACGGCACGACGGACGCTCCGGCCGCCCCGCCACCCGACCTGGCGGTCGATCTCGGCGACGGCGTGACGATGGACTTCGTCCTCGTGCGCTCCGGAGAGTTCACGATGGGCGAGCACCCGACCGACTTCCGCTCGTCGTCGGCGCACCAGGTGAAGATCGCGAAGCCCTTCTACCTCGGCCGATACGAAGTGACACAGGAGCAGTGGCAGGCGGTCATG
>JAIOPE010000022.1 GCA_021414065.1 Planctomycetota bacterium | reverse complement strand
CGACGATCGCCGGGTCGGTGTAGGCATCGGTCACCCAGTCGAAGTAGCCGCACACCCGCGGATCGGCGCGGAGCTTGATCCGGTACCAGAGGAAGTCAGCGACGAACGAGAACGTCGGCGGTACGAGCGGCACGCGCGGCGTGGACTCGCGCTCGAAGCGCCGCGACGCAGGGAGCAGGTCGTCGGAGTCGTTCAGGCAGTAACCCAGCACGACGTACTGCCGTCCTCCCGAGCGAAGTGCCTCGCGGGCGATCTGGATCTCCTGGCCCGTGGACAGCCCGATGATCCCCTGGTTGCGGACTTCGAACCGACCGGGTTCGCCGGCCGCGAGGGCGGCTCCGAGCCGCTGCGGCCACGCGTCGGCCACGTTGCGCACGCCGTACCCGGCGGTGAAGGAGTCACCGATGCAGACCACGCGCGTGACGTCGTCGCGGGGCGGGCCGGGGGGGAACTGCTCGTCGCGGAAGCCGTACTCGTTGACGAACATGTGGCGCCGGAACCAGGAGAAGTTCGTCAGCGTGAGCCCGTAGGAGTCCGTCGCATCGTAGATGTAGCGCAGGTACGTCTCGCCGGCGACGACGGCCGTCCACCCGAGCGAGAGAAGCACCAGGACGTTCCCGGTGACGAGCGCCGGAAGCCCGGGCTTCCCGCGCCGCGCACGGACGTAGAAGAACGTGACCAGCACGATCACGAGCCAGACGGCCCAGAACCGCACGTAGTCGATCGTGTAGCCGCCAGCGGGGAAGTCGTTCGGAGCCATGGGAAGTGCGCAGTATCACCGCGGGGGTCGGCCGTGGCACGCGGCGTCGGCCGGCGCGCGTCCGGCGCGATCAGTCACGGCAACGATGCGGCGCGGCGCCGGGCGGCGTCGGCTTCGGCCGCACGGCCGGGAACCGACGCGAGGACATCCGCGAGCCGCCGCCATCCCGGGCCGTGGTTCGGCCGGAGTTCGGTCGCCGTGCGCGCGTCGCGCTCCGCAGCGCGAAGGTCCCCCATCCGTTCCGACAATCGCGACCGCGCGACGAGCGCCATCGCATCCGACGGGTCCAACGACAGCGCGCGGTCGAGTGCGGTGCGCGATTCGACGAGGCGGCCGCGGGCCAGCAGAACGTCGCCGAGGAACGTCCAGGCGAGCGGATGCTCGACATCCGGCCCCCGGTCCTCGTGCACCGCGTCGATGGCCGCGCGTGCGTGGGCCTCCGCCTCCTCCAGTCGCCCCGCGTCGAGCGCGCGCGACCCGACGACGAGGAAATCGCGACTCCGCAGCGAGTCCGGCCGCGGGTCCACCGCCCCAGCGATCGCCGCCGCGACGGCGACGACGAGCGTCCACGTCAGCGCGCGCGCCCGTCGGCCCTCCGGCGCCGCGAGCACGGCCGCGATCGCGCCCCCGGCGAGGACCGCGAACGCCGGCAGGGCGGGCGCCCGGTAGTGCGAGAGCGGGAACACGACCGTCAGCACCGCCCAGTGTGCGAGCGCGACGGCGCCCACGCCGAGCAGCACGTCGGCGCGACGCCGCTGCATCCAGAGTCCTGCGACCCCGAGCGACACGATCAGCCACGCGGGCACGAACGCCATCGCAAGTCGCGGCGTGCTGACGAGGTCCACGGCGAGGCTCGCGCTCGACGGGATCTCCGTCGGAGAGAGCATCCAACGGGCCTTGTGGAAGAGGTGGCTTGCCGTCGCGAGGGGCTCCGCGACCGCGGCGTCGATCGTGCGGCGCCAGTACCACGACGAGATCTCACTCCGCGTCGGATCGTGCTCCAAGGCGCGCGCGACCTCCGCTTTGGCGTCCTCGTGCATCCACACGGGATGGAAACGGATGCCTGGAGCTGTCATGCCGCGGAAGGTCCGGCTGGCCTCGTTGTTCGCGATGTAGGCGTTGACGCCGCCGGATGCCGTGTAGACGACCGGCTCGCCGGACACGGTCCAGTTGCGGAGCAACGACGGCAGGGCGCAAGCCGCGAACACGGCCACGACGGTAACCGCCGTACGCAGCGGCCGCCCGGAGCGCCGGGCGAGATGCCAGGCGACGAACGGCAGTGCCAGCGGCGTGATCGGCCGCGCGAGCGCGCCGAGTCCGAGCCAGAGTCCTGCGGCCACCGGGCCGTGCGCCGACGGTCTGTCGTCTGGAAGCGCCGGAGCGCACGCGAAGCAGGCCCCGGCCACCAGGAACGCGGCCAACTCGGCCACCGCCACGTGGGCGTCGAGTTGCGCGAGCGGCATCGCGAACGTGACGAGCAGTCCCGCGGTCCAAGCCGCGCTGCGGCCGAACGTTCGCGACGCCGCGCTGCGGCCGAACATTCGCGACGCCGCGCCCGCGGTGAGTGCCGCGGCCCCGGCACCAAGGATCGCCTGCGCCACGAGAACAGGGAGCAGAGGCGATGCGAAGATCGCCGCGAACGGAGCGAGCACGTACGCGTAGAGCGGGTTGAGGAGCCACGGTTCTCCGGCCGCTGCCCCCCGCCGACCGAGCACGTCTCCCTGCGCGATCTCGCGCGCCCAGCGGAGATAGACGGTCCCGTCGAGCACCGGGTCGCGAACGAGTTCGTTCGTCGTCCACGACTGCGCCAGCATCGCGAGCCGGAAGAAGAAGGCGACGGCCGCGCATCCCCACGCCGGACGCGCGACGAGCCGACGTCGCAGACCGAACCGCGTCACGCGCGCCCTCGGACAGGAACGCGGATCAGTACGAGAACTTTGGCCACCACTCGCCTTGGCCGTCTTTGAGCATGGGAAGCAGGTTGAACACGGGGCTGAACTCGTCGCCCGGACCGAAGCTCGAGAGGCCGACACGTACCACGCGACCGTCGTCGGCCTTCCAAAGCACGGAGACGCCGGGCCAGTGCCGCCCCTTGTCATCCCGGAAGCCGAGATCCGCGGCGAGCGTCGTGTCCTTCGTCGAGACCATCCGGAACGTCCATCCGCGGGACGCAGCGAACTCCTGCTGCACAGCCGGGTCGTCCGGCGAGGAAACGACGAAGGCCGCACGGTCCTCGAGGTGCTGGCGCACGCCGTTGAAGCCGTCGGCCCACGTGGTGCACATCGGGCACTGGCGGCCCATGTTGTGGACGAGGATCAGATCGCGCTTCCCGCCGAAGAGCGCCGAGAGTCGGACCTTCGCGCCGTTCGACGTCGTCACCTCGTAGTCCTGCACGGGTTCCGGCTCGCGCTCCAGACGCAGGGCGGCGATGCGCTTCTGCGCGTCCCGGATCTGGTCCCAGATCAGGTCCATCTCCTTGTCCACTTCGGCTGCGGGGCGGGTCATGCGGCCTCCACGTTCACGGCGCAGAACTTGAACTCGGGGATCTTCCCCTTCGGGTCGATCACGTCGTTGGTGAGCAGGTTCGCTGCCGCCTCGCGGAAGTGGAACGGAATGAAGACTCCGCCCAACTGCACCTTGTGGGTGGCCCGGACGCGGACCCGGATCGAGTTACGCCGCGTGGACAGTCGTACGAACGCGTCGTCGGCGATCCCAAGGCGTACCAGGTCGGCGGCGTTCATCTCGCAGTACGCCTCGGGCTCGATCGCGTCGAGCATCTTCGCGCGGCGCGTCATCGACCCGGTGTGCCAGTGCTGCAGCGTGCGACCCGTGTTGAGCACGAAGGGGAACTCGGCGCTGGGCAACTCGGCGGGCGGGATCACCTCCGCGGGGGAGAACTTCGCGCGCCCGGACTTCGTCGGGAATCCGTCGCCGAACAGCACGACCGTGCCTTCCGAGTTCTCCGGGTCGGGGCAAGGCCAGAGCTTGCCGGCGCCGCCGAGATGGCGATACGCCAGGTTGGCGTAGCTGTTGTTCAGACGGACGAACTCGTCGAAGACGTCCTCGATGCCGCGGTACGGCTGCTTCGCGCCCATGCGCTCCATCACGTCAACGAGGATGCGCCAGTCCAGTCGGGCCTCGCCCGGCGGGTCGAGCGCCGGCCTCCCAAGTTGCACCCGGCGGTCGGTGTTCGTGTACGTGCCCGTCTTCTCGAAGTAGCTCGTCGAGGGAAGGACCACGTCGGCGACCTCGGCCGTCTCCGTGAGGAAGATGTCCTGGACGACGAGGAAGTCGAGCTTGCAGAACGCGTCGCGCACACGCTGCACGTTCGGGTCCGAGAGGAACGGATTCTCGCCCATCACGTACATGGCGAGGACGGTGCCCTTCTCGACCGCGTGCGAGATCTCGACCACGGTCTTGCCCGGATTGGGGTCGAGGGTGGTGCCCCACGCCTTCTGGAACTTCTCCCGCGTCGCGTCGTTCGCGACCGGCTGGTAGTCCGGGTACATCATCGGGATCAGGCCCGCGTCGGACGCGCCCTGCACGTTGTTCTGGCCGCGGAGCGGGTGGAGCCCGGTGCCCGGGCGGCCGACGTTCCCGGTGACGAGGCAGAGCGAGATCAGACAGCGCGCATTGTCGGTTCCATGCACGTGCTGGGAGATGCCCATCCCCCAGAAGACGAGCATCGCCTTGGCCGCGCCGATGGTTCGCGCGATGAGCCGGATGCGGTCGGGCTCGATCCCGCAGATGGGCGACGCGACTTCGGGCGTGTAGCGTTTCACGACCTCGCGGAGCGCTTCGAAGTTCTCCGTGAACTTCTCGATGTACGCGCGGTCCTCCAGCCCCTCCTCGAGGATCACGTGCATCACGGCGTTGTAGAACGACACGTCGGACCCGGGGAGGATCTGGACGTACTGCCACGCGTGATCCGCGATGTCGGGGCGCCGCACGTCGATGACGATCAGTTTCGTCCCCTTGCGCGCGGCCTCCTTGAAGAAGGTCGCCGCGACCGGGTGGTTCGACGTGGTGTTCGTGCCGGTCAGGATGGCGACGTCGGAGTTCTCGATGTCGCGGTAGATCGTCGAGACCGCGCCCGACCCGACGCACTCGAGGAGCGCAGCCACGCTCGACGCGTGGCAGAGGCGCGTGCAGTGGTCCACGTTGTTCGTCCCGAACACGGAGCGGACCATTTTCTGGAAGAGATACGCCTCTTCGTTGCTGCATTTCGCGCTGCCGAAGCCCGCCATGGCCGGCGAACCGAACCGATCACGCGCCTCGCGAAGTCGCCGGGCGACCAAGTCGAGCGCCTCGTCCCACGTCGCCTCGCGGAAGGCGGAGAGCGCCTGCGCGTAGTCGGGGTAGACGTCGGCACCGCGCGTGCCGTCGTCTTCGCGACGGCCCGTGGCGGTGAGCGGTCCCTTCGGGTAGGCCGTCTCCTTGCGGATGAGCGGCTTCGTGAGGCGGTGCGGGTGACTCGCGTAATCGAAGCCGTAGCGGCCCTTCACGCAGAGTCGCGCGTCGTTGCCGGACGGGCTGCGGCCCTCCGACATCACCACGCGGTTCGCTGCGGTGTCAACATGCAACTTGAGCGCGCAGCCGACGCCGCAGTAGGGGCACACCGACTCGACCTGCTTCAGCGTGTTCCGCGGCGTCATCGCGATCGTCACGGGCTTGTTCGTCAGCGCGCCCGTGGGGCAGACCGACGCGCACTCGCCGCACTCGACGCAGGTGGACGTGCCCATCGGCACGTCCGTGTCGAACGAGATCGTGGTGCCGTAGCCCTTGCCGGACCGGCCGATCACGTGGTTGCCCTGGACGTCGTCGCACGCGCGGATGCAGCGGTCGCAGAGGATGCACGCCTGGTGGTCCACGGCGATCACGTGCGAGGAGTTGTCGCGCTTCCGAGGATGCACCGCCGCGGGCGCGGTGACCGACTTCAGGCGGCTCGCGTCGGCGCCGAGGTCGCGCGCGATCGCGAAGAGCTGGTCGTCGCCGGTCGTGGCGTCGCGCGCGCTCGCCGGACGCTGGTCCGCCATGAGCAACTCGCAGAGCATCTTCCGGTTGCGAACAACTACGGCCGAGCCCGTCTTCACCTTCATCCCGCTCTCTGCCGGGCGGACACACGACGCCTGCAGCGTCCGCGCGCCCTCGATCTCGACGACGCACATACGACACACGCCGACCGGCCGCAGGCGCGGGTCGTGGCAGAGCACGGGCACGTCGATCTGGAGAGACTTCGCGGCGTCGTAGACGCTCGTGCCCTCCGGCACGGTGACCGTGCGTCCGTCGATCTCGAGGGTCACGGTCTTCGTCGGCGGATTCGTCGGCGCAGGAGTCTCTCGGAGCGCGGCGGTCATCGAAGGATCTCCGGGAACAGGTCGGTCAGCCCCAGGTCCCGGACGATCTCCGGCGGGATCTCGCCCGCCGGCGTCCAACCCTTGGACATGTAGTAGCTTGCGATCATACGGTCGAGGCCGCTCCGGCTCAACGCGAAGCGAGGGTCGGAACCGGACGACTCCGTCAGTATCCGATCAGGCAGCGAGTCCTCCGCCCGCGTCCATCCCTCGCGAGCGTTGTAGAGCTTGCGAGCGGCGACGATCCGGTCGCCGGCAAGGCGGAGTTCCTCCGCCGGGACGTCCCACCCGGTGACCGCCGAGAGCATCGCCGCGCTCTCGGCGACGACGTCGGTGAACACGCCGCGCAGGAACTTGCAGAGAATCAGGCTGTCGAGGACGGCCGCCTGGACTTCGGTGCGCGCGGCCGCCGGCCCCTTCGAGTCGTCGGCGGACGTGCGGTCGGCGCCAGGTCGAAAGTCCTCTTCGTACGCGCCGGAACGATTGTGGTCGGCGCCCCGAGACGAGACCGCGAGGCCGAGCGCCATCGCTTGGAGCGCGCGCGGTTCGTAACCCGGGAGCTCGAGGCCCTTCACATGCATCGCGAATCGTTCGGCGCCCCCACCGATGAGGGCGGCCGCGCGACGGCTGCCTTCGGCGAGCACGTCACCGACCCCCTTACGCGCGGCGATCGCATCGAGCATGGCCAGGAGTCCCGCTGGGTCGCCGAAGCGCGGCGCGTCCGGAAGGAGTCCGTTCTCGCGGCACTCCATCGCGAACGCGACGGTGCCCCCCGCCGAGATCACGTCGAGTCCGTGCGCGTCGCAGCGAGCGGCCGCCTCGATCACGGTGTCGCGGTCACCGATGCCGCAGAGCGGGCCGAGCGCGAACAGTCCTTCGTACTCAAGGCGGACCTGCGCGCCCGACGGCGACGGGAAGACGTGCTCGCAGCCGATCGTGCAGGCCGCGCAGGACTTTCGCACCGACGGGAGCGTGCGCATTGCCTCGGCGGAGATCAGCTCCGCATCCTCGAACGTCCCCTCACGGAAGTTCCGGGTGGGAAGGGCGTTCAAGCGGTTGAAGACGAGCAGGTTCGCGATCGTTCCGACTTCGCGGTACTTCGCCGTGCCCGGGCCGAGCGAGCGCGCGGACAGGTCCTTCGCCATCGCCACCACGCGAGCAGCGTCGGCGACGGCGCACGTTCCCGTGCCCCGCACCGCAATGCCCTGAAGTCGCTTCGAGCCGAGGACCGCGCCGAGCCCGCCGCGGCCCGCGTGGCGACCGTCGCCTGAACAGGTCGCGAAGCGAACGAGTCGCTCCCCCGCCGGGCCGATCCCGAACCACCGCCACGACGCGCCGAGTCGCGCACGAACCTGCGTCTCCGCGTCGGCGGAGGAGAGTCCCGCGAGGTCGGCCGCCGGCTCGACCGTCGCGCCGCGGTCGTCCACGATCAGCATCGACCGTTCACGGCACGCGCCGCGGATCACGAGTGCGTCCACGCCGCAGTGCTTCAGTTCGATGGCGAACCGGTCGCTCGCAAGCGCGTCGCACAACCTGTCGGTGAGCGGCGACTTCGCGACGACCGCGAACTTCGCACTCGTCGTGAGCGGTGTGCCGACGAGCGGCGAGAGCGCAACGACGAACGCCGCGCGCGGATCGAACGGATCGAGACCCGCCGGGGCGGACTGCGCGAGCAGCCAGGTTCCGATACCGACCCCGCCGACGAACCGACGGAGCACGTCGTCGGGGATCCGCCGCGCCGCCACACGGCCCGTGGTCAGGTCGATGTCGAGGTAGCGTCCGTGGTAGCCGCCGGGAGTCACGCCCGGAGCATCACCGTGGCAACGACGGCGACGGAGCGATTTGTCTGGGCTGGCAGCCTGTCGGAGTAGTCGGCCGATGCCGGATGCGCCGTGGCGAGCCGTCGGGCGGAGGCAAACTCCAGGGACCGAGTTGCGTCCGACCGAGCAACGCAGCAGACGGCCGCCACGGCGCAGTGAGGGGTTGCCGGCTCGAAGTCGCGCGACGCTGGCCGGCGCGGGCGAATACTCCGACAGGCTGCTAGTTACTGCCGAACGTGCGCAGCACGCCCGGGCGGCGCTCGGTCCAAGTCCCCGTCGAGAGACCGAACTCGTCCGCGAGGCGCAGTCCGAAGCTCACGCTGCGGTCCTCCGGGACCGACACCTCGACGCCACGCAGGTTGGCGTGGAGGCGGCGCACGCGGCGTTCGCCGATGTCGATCACCAATCGTCCGCCGAAGCCGCCGACCGCGCTGCGACTGCCGCTCCAAACCGCACGGCGCCCTCGGATGCGCCACCCGAAGTCCCCCGCGGGGATCTCGATCGGCGCCGGCTGCGCGAGGTCGCCCACCTGAAGGATGAGCCGGTCGGTGGCCGGGTTGAAGGTCCACGGCGCCAGATCGGATGTCTCGACCTCGGCATCCACCCGGAGCGACGGTGCTCGACGGAGAGAGCGACGGAGCGTGGCGCTGAACCACGAGATGGTGCGGGTCGCGGTGACCGCCGTGTAGACGGGGTCCGTCCACCTGGAAGCGACGCCGGCCCGCGTGATCGCACGAACGCGGAACCTCACCACCGACCCGCGCGGGCCGAACGACGGAAGCTTCGTGCTGCGCTGCGAGCCGGCCACGCGAGACGTCGCGCTGCGAACCACCTCGTCGAGCGACATCTGGGCCTCTTCCACCTCGAACTCGCCGTCGAACGGCGTCGCCATCTCCCAGGCGAAGTGGAAGCGAGCGCCGACGGGAGTGACGACGGGACCGTACGGCATGTCGCTGGATGGCTCGGGCGTCGGCGGGACCACCTGATCGTTGACGCGCACCTCGTTCGACCACGTGGACCGCCCAGCAGTGTCCACCGTTTCGATCACGAAGTCGGCGACGCTTCCCGCGGGGTCGTTGCGCACGGTCACCGACCCGACTCCCGGTGCTACGTCCGGCGAAATCGCCGCGTAGACGCCGGTCGTGACCGCACGCCGCAGGACCCGCTGGGTCACGGCCCCGGACGTCGCGGGCGTCCACCGGAGTTCGATCGACTCAGGACCGGCGCCGGTCGTCGGTCCCGCCGTGCGGAGCGCCGCCGCCGAGACGGCACCGGGTTCGAGCGCAAACCGAGCGACAAATCCGTCGTCGGCCCCACCTCCGAATGCCAACTGGAGCGCACCCGCCGCGGGGAACGCAGACGACGATGTCGCGCCCGCCACAACGACGGAGTTCCCGGTCACCGCGAACGCCGCCGCCCCCGCCTCGTCGGCGGGACCACCGAGAAGCGAGGATGCCAGGAGGGTCGCCCCGTCCCCCGCGAGCCGCGCAACGAACGCTTCCGCGCCGCCGGACCGCGTAGCCTGGTGCGCTCCGAGCGTCGCGGGGAACGTCCCCGCGACCGCGCCACCTCCACCGGCGCCAGCGGTTCCCGCGAGCACCACGTCGCCACTCGCCAGGACCGACACCGCGCGCGCCTCATCCGCCCCGGCACCGCCGAGATACGTGAACCACCGCTGCGCGCCGTCCGCTGCGAGCTTCGTGCAGAAAGCATCGCCATTGACGAGGCCGCGCTGGAATGCGCCGGCCGTCGCGAGCCCGCCGGTGTCGGTCGAGCCCGCCGCGAAGATGTCCGTGCCCGACACGGCGACCGCGTTCACGTAGTCGAATCCGTAGCCGCCGACGTAGCGCGCCCACGTCAGCGACGTCGAACCCGCGCCGTCTGGGCCGAAACGCGCGACGAAGCCGTCGGAGTACGCGCCGCGGGAAGTGCCCGAGTCCGCCGTGCCGGAAAACGCCGCCGATGCCGTGAAGCCGCCGATCGCAGCGACGGCACCGTCAGCGCTGCACGCCACCGCGTATCCGCGGTCGTCGCCGGCGCCACCGAGGAGCGAGATCGTCTGGGCCGCGAGCGCCGCGTCGATGCGAGCGTAGAACGCATCGAACGGTTCGCCGACGGCGGGTGCAACAGCCCGCGTGCCCGCGAGCGGGGCGACAACCGGGAACCCGCTGAAGCCGCTCACCGCGCCGCCCGCGCGCCCCGTGACGTGAATGCGGAACGCCGAGTCCACGGCGATCCCGAGCACTGCGTCGTCACCGGATCCACCGATTCGGAAGCCCCCCGCCGGAGCGCCATCCTGCGTGAGGATCGACACGTACCCGTCCACGCCGCCGCGTGCGCCGAACGATGTGGCGGCGGCAGGAAACGTCGCACCGGCGAGCGTCTCGCCGCCGACATAGACGCGGGCGTCGGGCCCGACCGCAATCGCGCTCGCCTTGCCGTCACCGAGGATCGCGGACCACCGCACCGCCGAGCCGTCGCCTGCGATGCGCGCGACGAACGCGTGCTCTCCGGGAGCGACCGGCGCGCCGAACCGGCCGCCGTCGCCGACCGTCGTGCCGGCGACGACGACGTCGCCGCCCGGCAACGCGGCGCAGCACGCGACGCGGTCCGACCCGGAGCCGCCGAGGTACGTGGTCCACGACGGCGCCGGTGCATCGGCGAACGAGGCAGGGCCGAGAAGTGCTGCGGCGGCGAGTCCAAGGCACGGCAGGCGTCGCTTCATGAGGTTCTCCAGATCATCGGTCGATGCGGAAGTCGTGCGGAGTGGTCCGGTTCCAGGTCGTCTCGACCGCGCCGCCGCTCGCGCCGAGCGCGAGTCCGATCGTCACGTGAAGCGGAGACTCCGCCTTGCGCAGGTCGAGATTGCGGCTGGCCGGGAACGTGGCGCTCCACGTGTAGCGTCCGCGGCGCCAGTCGATGCGCAGCTTTCCGCGCGCCCCCCGACGGTCGGCAGCGCTGCGGAGGATGCGGAGATGAACGAGGCGATCGGGTTGGTCCGGAACCGCAAGCGCGCCCATCCGCGACATCGCGAGAACACCGCGCGGCGCGCCGATCTCAGGATCGATCGGCGGCGCGCCGACAGCGGCCGTGAAACGTCCTCGGCCCGAAGCGGACGCCCGTCCGACGGGCGACACGGAAACGTGTCCTCGCGTCTGCGTGACGACGAGTTGCGGCGACAACTCGGTGACGACTTCGTCGCTCGCGGCAGAGACCTGGCCCCCGCCGGCCGCCCGCACCTGGAACCGCGACGGCCGACCGGCGAACGGGATCGCCGTGAACTCGGCCGACGTGGCACCGGGCCCCGCGCGCTCGAGGACCCACGGACCGTACACCTCGGCCGCCAGCGCGGCGTTGCGAGGGTCGGTCCACGCGACCGAGATGCGGTTCCCTTGTTGCGAGACGATCCGCGCACCCGTGATCTGCGGCGGACGCCCGTGAGACGTTCCGCAGGCAGCGAACTCACCACCGCGTGCGCCGCCGTCCGGCGCGATCGCGATGACGCGATACTCGTAGTCCCCCGCGTCCGGGATCGTCCCGTCCGTGAACGTGCGCGAGGACGAAGCGACCGTGCCGATCGTCTCGAACGCGCCCCGCGTTCTCAGGTACCAGGTCTCGCGGACAGTGCGAACGTCGAGCACGCCGGTCTGCGCCGGGCGCCGCTCGACCTGGAACGACGCCACCGGGCCGTCGTGCGTCCACACGATGTCCGCAGACGTGTCCGTCCGGCGAACGGCTCGCAGGCCGCTGACCGCAGCGGGCGGGAACGGCACGCGGAACGCCGTGCCGGCAGTCGCGGGCGACGCGGACCCCGCGACGACGACCGCAGCCCCGGGCGTGAGGGCGAGCGCGCAGGGCGCATCCGCGTCGAGTCGTGTCGCAGCGACGACCTCGTGCGCGGCGAGGTCGATCCACGCGGCGAATGCGCGCAACGAGGCCGGGTCGCCGTCGCCGGTCTGCTCGGCGCGCAGGTAGGCGCCCGGAGTCGTCTCGCCGAGTGCGCGGCCCGCGAGCACCACTCGGTCGGCACCTGCCGCCACGATCGACGTGATGCGCGTCGCGGGGAACCCGGTGAAACTGGACCACGAAGCGCCGTCCGCCGCGAGCACCGCGAAGCGCGAGCGACGGTAGAACGTGTCGCCGACGAGGCCCTTCGAGTCGTCGGTGCGGATTCGGAGCGGATCGATCGACGGGTACTGCGGCGCGGACTCGCCGCCGCCGATGCCAAGCGAGTCCTGCGCGAGCGCCACGGCGACACGGCCGTCGTCGAGGATGGCGAGCGCGGTCGTCTCGTCGGAGGCGGGGTTGCCGAAGACCGTCGAGAGCAGCAGCGTCGTGCCGTCCTGCGACAGGTGCGCGAGGAAAGCGTCCTGGCCTGAGCGCTGCGTCGTCCAAGCGGGGCCGCCTGCGGTCGGGAACGTGGCCCCTCCGAGGACCGAGTTCGTACCGCCGCCGACCCACACGCTTCCGTCGGCCGCGGCGGCCACGGCGTTGGCGAAGTCGTCGAACGTCCCGCCGAGGTACCGGGACCAGAGCAGCGCTCCGTCCGCGGCGATGGCCGTGACGAACGCATCGGCGCCCGTCGATGGGGAAGGCCCGACGCGGCCGGGCAGGTCGCTGCCCGCGCGTCCTGCGACGAGCACGCGGCCGGTGTCATCGACGTCGATCGATGTGGCCGCGTCCTCCGTGAGCCCGCCGAGGTACGTGGCGTAGGTCGGCGCGCCTGTGACGGCGTCGAACCGCGCCACGTACCCGTCGCCCGCGCCGCCGCCGGTCGTCCGGAACCCTCCCGGCGCGGGGAGCACCGTGGTCGCAACCGAGCCCGCCGCCCAGACGCCGCCGTCGGGTGAGACCGCAACGGCTTCGAAGTGATCCGCGGAGGTTCCACCGAGCGATCGCGACCAGACGACCGTCGTTAGATCGGCGGCAATCCGAGCCGCGAACGGCCCGTCCGCCCGGCCGCCCACGACGAACAGTCCGCCGTCCGCGGTCGGCGCGGCAGCCCGAATCGACGCGGATCCGAGCTCGATCACGGACCGGGCCCCGAGCCTGGCAACGTCGCCGGACGGTGCCACGTCAGCCGCTGCGACGAGCGCCACGAGCGGCGTGAGCAGGCACGCGACGCGCCGCCCGAGTGGGCGGCGGCGGGTCCTGGTTCGAATCGCGGTCTGGGCCGCAGCGTGCAGCATCGTGGGTGATATGGTCCGCGCGGTCACCCGCTTGTCAGCCACCTGCTTGTGCCGAAAGCAGCAGCACCGCGGAACCGCTCCGCAAGGGCAGTTCCGGATCATCCACGAACCGCTCGCCGTCGATGTTCGCGCGCCAGTGCTCGAGCAGTCGCCCGTCGCGGATCACGTCGGGCACCAGGGCCGGGAGTCGCTCCGCAGCCTCGCGGAGGGCGTCCCCCAGAGTCGCAGCCTCGACTTCGATCGCAGCGGTGCCGGCGCGCAGTCGCGCGACGTCGTAGAACTCGACGCGCACCCAGGGTCCCGAAGCCGCGAGCGCCGATTCGTACGCCTCGGGTGTGTTGCAATTGACCAGCGATCGGAGGTCGCAATCGGCCGCGCGCAGTTCCTCCGCATCGATCCGGACGTGCGGAACCTCGTCGAGGAGGAAAACGGGTCGGAGTCGGCCCTCGGCGAGCATCCGGTCGATTCGCGGAGCGAGCGACGTGCGATAGACCGCGAACAGCGGGCACGGGCGGCCGTCTTCGACGACGATCGCAACTTCGGCGTCCCCGAGTCGCGCGAACACGAAGTCGATCGCAGCCTCGTGCAGGAACGGCGAATCGCACGCGACGGCAAGCGCTGCATCGGCCTTCGACGCGCGCAGCCCCGGAGACAGTCCGCCGAGGGGACCGCGGTCCTCGACGTCGTCGCGCACGACGCGCGCGGAGCTCGGAAGCGACGGCAGGCTCTGCCCCGGGCGCGCGACGACCACGACGTCGTCAACCGCGCGGCGCACGAGACGCACCGCGCGCTTGAGCAACGTCTCGCCGTGGAACGGGAGCGTCGCCTTGTCGCGTCCCATGCGTGTGCTCCGTCCGCCGCAGAGGACGACCGCGCCGCGCGTGAGCGGCGGTTCTGAGGCCGGCGCTCCGCCGTCGCTCATGACCGGCACCCGCCGGGCGCAAGTGGCAGACAGGACCGGAGGGCGAAGCGCGGAAGCATATGCAGCGCCAGCCTATCGGCGTCGGTAGCTTTCGCCGTCAGATGAGAACCCGCTTCGCGCCCTGGATCGCGGCGCTCCTCGGAGCGCTCCTCGCCGGCGTGCGGATGACGTCGTTCGACCTGCCGCTGATGATCGCGTCGGGCGACCGCCTTCTGACCACGGGCGAGATCCCGCACACGAACCCGTTCCACTGGCCGAACCCGGGCTTCGCCTGGCTCGACGACAAGTGGGGATTCGGCCTGCTCTGCTCCGGCGCGAACCGTGTTGCGGGTGGCGCGGGGCTCACGCTGCTCAACGTTGTGCTCGGCGCGGCGGCCGGGCTGCTGCTGTACGCGGTGGCGCGGCGACGGAGCGGCGCGTGGTACGCGTCGGGGCTCGCGGTCGTCGGTGTGTCGGTGCTCTCGTACCGATCGATGCTGCGCGCCGAGTGGATCTCGTACCTCGGCGTGGCATGGACGCTGCTCCATCTCGACGGTGTCGTCGCGGGCGACCGACGACGAATCGCGCTCGTCCTGGCAGCGATGCCGATCTGGGCCGCGTGTCACGTCTACTGGTTCCTCGGACCGGTGGTCATCGTTGCAGCGTCGATTGCCGCACCGATTGCCGCGTGGTCGTGGAAGGGTGCGGTCACAGGTCTCGCCGCGGCGGCCGCGGCTGCACTCTCGCCCTACGGCGTGGCGAACGTCCTCCATCCGTTCCGCATCCTCACGCAGCAAGGCTCGACCGGCCTCTCCGACGCGATCGTGGAACTGCGCGTTCCGTTCGTCTCCGGCGGACCCTTCACCTTCTTCCACCTGCTCGCCGCGATCGCCGCGGCACAGGTGCTCGTGTGGACGGTGACGTCGTGGCGAGGCGGCCGGCGCGGCAATGCGGTCGTCTCGTTCGTCCTCGCGGCCGTCGCGCTGCGATACGACCGCAACCTCGCGTTCATCGGCGTCGCGTACGTGTTCGCGGCGCCGACGGCGCCCGAAGGCTCCGAGGAACGCACCGCGTCGTGGCAGGGATGGATCGCTGTTCCGCTCGTCGTCGGCCACCTCGCAGGGGCGGCGTGGTTCGCGCCGGAACGCCGGGCCGGGTTCGGCTGGGACGAGCGCGCATTCCCGTTCGACCTCGTGGCCGCGGAACCCGTCGCAGGGAAGCGGTTCGCGAACGACCTGTCGATCGGATCGTTCCTCGACTGGAAGGCCGGGGCGTCGTTCGTCGATGGAAACACGCACGGCTACCCCGACGATCACTTCGCTCTCTACCGCAAGGCGCTCGAGGGTTCGATCACGGTTCACGATGTCGACCGCGCGTTCGCGAACGACGGTTGGTTCCTCCGCACGTCGGCCCCCCACACCCGCGTGCTCGTCGTCGGCCTCCTGTTGGAGGGTGACTACGCGCCGGTCGCCCACGACGCGGTCGCCACGCTGTTCCGTCCGGTGGACGACCCGGAGCGCGCCGACGCGCTCTGGAAGGCGTGGCTCCGCGACGTCTACCTACCCGTCGGCCGCACCTGGTTCGCGTCGCCCGATGCCGCGCTCGCGTCAGTTCCCGGCGGTGCGGCGCCGGCCAAGGACGACACCCTCACCTGGCGCCGCCTCGTTGCGGCGTCCCCCCTGCACCGCCCCTTCCTCGACGGACTCCGTGCCGCCTACGACGCCCGCGGCGAGACCGTCCAAGCCGCACGCGTCTGGCGTCTCGCCCGCCGTCTCGACTGAACTCAGGTGGATGGAGGGAAGTGCTTGAGCACGCTCATCACCGGGTTCAGGACCACCTGGCCGAGGCCGCAGATCGACGTGAGGCGCAGGGTCTCGTCGAGGGCGGGCAGGATCTCCAGGTCCGACGGACCGGCGCTGCCGTCGAGGACGCGGTCGAGCAACTCGACGGCCTTCTGGCTGCCGACGCGGCACGGCACGCACTTGCCGCAGGACTCGTTGCGGAAGAATCGGACCATGTTCGTCGCCAGGTCGAGCAGATCGGTGCCCTCGGCGACGACCATGGGGGCGCCGGAACCGAGCATCGAGCCGGCCTTCGCCATCGCCTCGAACGTGAGCGGCACGTCGGCCGCGGATGCCGGGAGGAACGGGGCCGACGCCCCACCGGGGCTGAACGCCTTCATCGGGCGGCCATCGATCATGCCGCCGCAGTGGACGTCCACCACTTCGCGCATCGTCGTGCCCATCGGAACGCAGACAACGCCCGGTCGTGCAACGTGACCGCTCACCGACAGGAACTTCCAGCCGGTGCCGCCGTTCGCGCCGTGCGACTTCCACCGCGCGGCGCCCTCGGTGACGATGCACGGCACCGCCGCATACGTCTCGACGTTGTTGATCAGCGTGGGCTTGCCGAACAGGCCGTGGGTGACGGGGTACGGCGGCTTGTTGCGAGGCTCCCCGCGTTTGCCTTCGAGCGCCTCGAGGAGCGCCGTCTCTTCGCCCAGGATGTAGCCGCCCGGTGAGACGAAGATCGAGAGGTCCACCCCGCCGAGCGCCGCAAGGAGCCCCGTCGCCCGGACCCGCTCGATCTCGCGTCGGAGCGCCTTCGCTTCCCGTCCGTACTCGTGGCGGATGTAGATGATCGCAGTCTTCGCGCCCGTGACGAGGCAGCCGAGCAGCAGGCCCTCGATGACGAGGTGCGGCAACTCCTCCATCACCACCCGGTCCTTGAACGTGCCGGGCTCGGACTCGTCGGCGTTGACGATCGCGTACTTCTCGTCTCCTGCGGCGTCGCGCACGAACGACCACTTCGTTCCCGTCGGGAAGCCCGCGCCGCCCATTCCTCGCAGGTTCGCGTCCTGCAGGACGACCGGGATCGTGCGACGCGCGTCGTCTGCGTTCCCGATGGCCGCTCGGAGCACGCCGTAGTGATCGGCGGGCGTCGCGTACGGATCTGTCTGCCAACGGCGCGGCGCCGACGTCGGCTCGTCGGGCGGCAGCGGCTTCGTGCCGTGCGCGGCCGCGACGACATCCGCCGCGCCCCAGCGTTCGAGCGGAACGTCGTTGACGCATGCAGCCGGCGCGCACTCGCACCGACCGAGGCACGAGACCTCGCGGACCTCGATGTCGGCCGACGCTGCGAGCCCGCGCCGGATGTCTTGGATGTACTGCGCCCCGCCGCCGAGGCGACACGAGGCGTCGCGGCAGACCGTGACCGTCGCGCGCGGCGGCGGGCTCCTCCGGTAGTGCGGATAGAAGCTCGCCACCGCTTGGAGTTGGTAGAGCGGAACGTTGTGCGCGCGGGAGTAGTCGCGGAGCACGTCGTCCGGCAGCCAGCCGTGTTTCTGCTGCAACTCGTGGAGGACGTGGAGCAGGTTGTTTCGCATGGTCAGGCGAGGCTAGCCCGGATCATGCACCAGGGTCCGCGGGAAAACGGCGTGCATCGCAGGAGCTTCCTGCATCTGACGTCGATACGAGGCACATCCGAGCGACGACGCACCGTCCTGGACGAGATCCGCGGAGTCGACCGCAAGGCATTCGCGTCGGGGCCGTACGAGACCGTCCGGGGGACGGTCTCGCCGACGCGCCGCAGCGTCGGCTTCGTCAAGCCACGCAAGGGTCCCAACGCTGCGGTCGGCCAGTCGTCGACGAGGGCGGCTCGTCCAGGCGCGGGCCCACGTGCATGATCCGGGCTAGCTGCCGAGCCGGATGCATCTCACAGCTTCCGCGGCGCGTCCTCCCAGCGTCCGGGGACCCAGACGTGCGTCAGGCGCTTCTCGGTGCGCTCCGCGCAGACGACGACGTCCACGCAGCGTTCGCGCTCGACCGTGCGTGTCTCCCAGAGCCCCTGACGGACGACTCGCCGCTCGCAGTGCTCCGGAACAACGACCCGATCCTCGTAGCACGCGGCGCGCACGACGCGCTCCTCGTAGAACCCTGCGCGAACGATGCGATCCTCGTAGTGACCGGCGCTGACCTGACGCTCCTCGTAGCGCGCCGGGCGGATCACTCGCTCTTCGCACCGCGCGGGGCGGATCTCGAACGGCCGGCCGCAGCCGAGGCCGTCGTAGTAGATCTGGATCGTGGCCGGGTGGTGGATGCGCTCGACCTCCGCGGGGCAGAACACGCGCTCGCAGACCGGCGGGACCCACACGCGCTCACAGACCGGCGCGATCCAAACCCTTTCGGTGACCGCCGGCACGCAGACGCGCTCGATGACCGCCGCCACTCGGACGTCTTCACAGACCTCCGGCACCCAAACGCGCTCGTACCGCGCCGGGATGACACGCCGCTCGACGACCGCGGGGACCTTCACGTACTCGACGCGGACTTCGTCGTGCCCGCGGACCCACACTCGGCCGTACCGCGTCTCGCGGCACTCCGGTTCCTCGCTGCGGCCGTCGTCAACGCGCACGTCCCCCCGGCGACCCTGGCGATCGCCGTCGCCGTCGTGGTCAGCGCGCGCCGCAGGGGCGGCGACGAATGCCACGGAAACGAGCGCGAGGACGGGGAGAACGGACAGGGCGAGATACTTCGGGCGCAGCATTGGGCACCTCCGGGGCTCGGTCCGGGGCTCGGGCCGAGCGTGTCGAAATCCATGAACGCGAAGTGCGTGCCGATGACGGACGAAGGCCCTGGACGCGCCGGGTGTCCCTTCGCCTCCCCGGCGGTCCTCCGCTTTGTCCTCGGCACGGCCGTTCTCGCACTCGCGGCCGCGGCGGATCGACCCGCCGTCGGTCAGGACAAGCCCCCGGCGCCTCCCGCCACGCCGCCTGCTCCGACCCCGCCGCCCGTGGATCTCTTCGCAGCGAAGTCCGGAGACGTCGGCCGGGCAGCCGCGGCGAAGTTGTGGCCGGCCGTGGAGAGTGCCAGGAGGGCCCAGTTGTTCGCGTTCGCCATACGTGAGGCACGACGCGTCGTCGAACTCGATCCGGAGCACAAGGGCGCCCGCGCCGTGCTCGGGCAGGCGCGCCGCGAACAGAGCTGGGCCGAAGACCCGGCGGTCGTCGCGAAGAACCCTCGCACGAACTACCCGGCAAAGGCGCCTGGGCTTGAGGAGGCCGCCGGGCTCGAACGTCACTGGGTGAAGGAACTCGCGGCGGCCCGCTCCGCGGCGGCGGGCGCGTGGGCGACGTTCGGCGACGAACTCGCGAGGAAGCTCGAATCCGCCGGCGCGGACAGGGCGTATCGCTGTGCGATCGCCATCGACACGGACTGTGCGAAGGCCCGCGCTGCGCTCGGCTACTTCCGGTGGAAGGGCCTCGTCTGGCTCACCGAGGCGCAGGTGCGCGCCGTGGACGCCGCGTGCACGGCGCAGCGTGTGGACGTCGCGAGCCCATGCGACGACGCATTCGGTCTGAAGCTCTGGAAGGTCGAGACCCCGCACTTCCGCATCGAGAGCCGCATGGACCCGTCGCGGCTCACCGAGTTCGCGAAGTGGCTCGAGACCGCGTACGCCGTGCATCTCTGCGACATCGGCAGGGAACCGACGGCGCAGGTGTTCCAGTCGATCGTGCGCATGGTCGTCTGCGAGAACGAAACGGAGTGGAACACCTGGATCAACCAGTTCGTCCCCTGGGACAAGGAGTTCAACCGGAAGCTCGACGGGTGCTGGAGCGACACCTACGCGTACGGCATGAAACCGCCGTCCGACGGCAGCGACGAGACCCGTCGCGACCACCTGGTCCACCGCGCCGTCCACGCCGTGAACAAAGTCGCGCTCGGTCAGTCCTGGCCGTCGTGGATCGACGAGGGCCTCGCCCACCTGACCACGATCCGCGTGCAGGGCATGACGAAGACGTGGTGCCTCGCGCCGAACAAGAGCGAGTACGCCAAGCTCGCGCAACCGGGCGCAGGGAAGGCCGGCTGGGTGGACATGGCCGAGTGGCGCGCCAACGTGCGGACTTCGGCGCTGGCGCGAGACGACACGCCGCTCCGGACGCTCGTCTGCCAGCCGTTCCCGAGCCTCGGTTTCGGCGCCGTGCTGAAGGCGTGGAGCATGCTGGACTACTGGCGTGAGGACGACCCGGAGTCGTTCCGGGACCTGCTCCCGAAGATGCGCGGAGTGAAGGACCAATCCGGCGCTGCGATCGTCGAGAAGCACTTCGGACGGTCGCTCGAGGACATCGACGAGGGCTGGCGGCGCTGGGTTCTGCGGACTTACTGAGTGATCGTGGACCTCACGCCGGGGACGCTCGTACTGCTCGCGATCGCCGCGTTCGTGGCGGGCGTGGTGGACGCCGTCGCCGGGGGCGGCGGACTGATCACGCTGCCTGCACTTCTGGCCGCGGGGCTGCCGCCGCACATGGCCCTCGGGACCAACAAGGGACAGTCGGTGTGGGGCTCGGGCGCCGCGCTCTTCAGCTACGCGCGGGCCGGGCTCGTGCGTGCGGACCGGGCGAAGATCACGTTTCCGCTCGGAATCTGCGGTGCCGTCGCCGGCGCGTGGCTGCTCCTCCAAGTGCCGTCTGCGTTCCTCAAACCGCTGGTCCTCGGATTGCTCGTCGCGGTCGCAGTGTTCCTTGCGTTCCGCCCGAAACTGTCGCCGCCGAAGGACGCCGGGAACGAGGCGCCGACGCGCCCGCCGGTGCGCGCCGCCCTTGCCGCGGCGATCGCGTTTTCGATCGCGCTCTACGACGGCTTCTTCGGACCCGGAACCGGTACGTTCCTCATCCTCTGCTTCGTATTGCTCCTCCACGAGACGGCGCTCCGCGCATCGGCCGAAGCGAAAGTCGTCAACTTCGCTTCGAATCTGGCGTCGTGTGGACTCTTTGCCGCGGCGGGCATGGTCGTCTGGAAGGCAGCGATCCCGATGGCCGCCGGCCAGTTCATCGGCGCGACGATCGGCGCCCGCATGACGGTCAGGAAGGGCGACGGGCTCGTCCGGCGCATCGTCCTGCTCGTCGTGCTCGGAACCTGCGCGAAACTGGCCTGGGACCTGTGGAACGCCTGAGCTACGCTCGGTCCTCGTGCATCTCCTCAAGCAACTCGTCCAGCAGTAGGACGACGGCCGCCCGACGCTCCGGTGCGAGGTAGTCGAGATTGCTCTGGCGGTCCGTGACCTCCCAGAACACCGAGTCCTCGGTGGACGCGAAGTCCTTGCGCGCGGCCTCGAGGTCGGATCGCCGCGCCGACCGAAGGTCCGAGTGGAGTTGCTTCGCCTCGTCCTCGTGTCCCGTTGCGCGCAGCGCTGCGGCGAGCGCGGCCTCGCACTTCGCGAGCCGTGGCGAAGCTTCGGCGTCGCGGAACGCCCGGAGCACTAGGAGCAGGTCCGCAGCGGCCGGCGACCCGACGGCGAACGCCGCCTCGACGATCGCCGCCACGTCGGCTGCTGCCAGTTCGTAGACGAACGAAATGCCGGGCTGCCGCGCGACCTCGCCGTAGTACCGCAGGTGCTTCGCGATCTGGAGCGACCTCTCCGGATGCACGGCGAGCATCTCGACCGCGAGCCCGCGGTACTGGCGGAAAACGTCGAACACGGCGTGCGCGTCGCGCTTCTGGACCGCGGCGCGAATGAACGTGTTGAAGAAGCGGATGGCGAGTCCGAGCGTCGCGTCGTCTCCCGCAATGAGCGCCTGCATCGCGATGCGGCGATTCGCCTGCGAGATCGAACTGACGGCGTCGGGCATCCGCGTCAGCGACGCGATGTAGGTCAGGTGCAACTGCTTCAGGCATGCGTGCTCGACCCAATTCATCTCGTGGCGGAGCAACGCGATCGCCTCCGTCGAGAGTCCGGGGAACAGGTCCTTGTCGGCCTCGAACCACTCCGTGCGCGCCGTCCGCTTCGGCGCCTCGTACGCCGCGACGACCCGCTCGAGCGAGGTGATCGCCGAGATCGCGACGTCGCGGTCGGCGCGATCCACGGCTCGCAGGATGACGTTGCCCAGTTGGAGGATCCGCTCGTGGAGGAGGCGGCGCGCGGCCGCGCCCTGGTACCGCCCGGGGAATGCCTGCCCGACCCGCTCCTCGACGCGGCGGATGATCGTCTCCGGGTTGAGGAACTCGAGCACGTAGAGGTAGTACGGGATCACGACGGCGAACCCGACCACGCCGGAGATCCACAGCACGGCGACGTGCGTCTGCGGCGCCCACTGGTCGAACATGGCCCACTGCGCGAAGATGGCGTGCGCGCCCATCGCTGCGAAGTAGACGAGCGATGCGATGTTGATCCGGTCCGTGAAGAAGATCTCCACGAGCTTCGGCGTGTACATGTTCGCCGTGATCGGGATCGCGATCGCGACGAACGAAAGCACCATCGCTAGGAGGTTGTTGATGGCGCGTGAGACGGTGGAAGCCAGCACCTTGCCCGCGCCGGAGCTCATCTGCAACTGCTCGAACGTCATGCCCTGGCGGTGGAGTTCCCACGCATTCTCGGCCAGGAACAGAAGCGTCAGCCCGAGGAACATCCCCGCCAGGAGGCGCAAGGACAGACGCTGCATCTCGCCGTTCTGCGACTTCATGCAACGATTGGACGCCGTCGCCGCGCGGAGTCCACGGGAGTTCCCGGCGCCGGCAGAGTGGCGATGGCGTCCCGGTTCAGCGTGCGCTCGTCCCGCCTCGGAAGAGCGCAGCGCCATCGAGGGAGACGCCGCGCAGACCTGCGGCTGTGACCGCGGCGAGTACGTCGTGTGCGTCGGCCTGGTCCGTGCCGACGGCGGCGCGCACCGAGGCCCTCAGCTCCGTGGCCCGGGACTCGGCGGTCCGCGCCGCGACCCGCCCGAGCCGCGTCAACTCGAAGAGGCACGGGGCCCGTCCGAGGCGATCCAACGTGCCGACGTGATCCGTGCCGACGAACACGTCGGAGGCGCCGGGTGATGTCCGGGCCGGACGAACGTCCACCACGAACGCCACCGGTGCGACGCCGACGGTCCGGGCCGGCGCGGGCGTGGCCGCAGTCGCGGGCGAATCCGATGGTCCCGCCTCTCGATGTTCGGTCGCCGCATCGGGCGGGATCGGCGGCGGAACAGCCTCAGCCGTGGCGCCTGCCGGAGCGCCTTTCACCGCGCGAGTGACGTCCGCGAGGATCGACCCGCGGCGGTTGACGGCAAGGAATCCGACGATGACCACGGCGGCGACGACCGACGGGATCCACGCACGATTGATGGGGAAGGGTTGCACGCAGGGGTATGCAGGTGGATGCCGAGCGCTTTCGCCGCGACTGCGCCGGGCGTCCGATACGCTGGCCCGCCGATGGACACTTCGCACTTCCTGCCGACGACTCCCGAGGAGATCCGCGCCCGCGGATGGGATGGCGTGGACGTGGTGTTCGTCACCGGCGACGCGTACGTGGACCATCCGTCGTTCGCGATGGCCGTGCTCGGCCGCGCGCTCGAGGCGAGCGGCTTCCGCGTGGCGATCCTCTCGCAGCCCGACTGGCGCTCTGCCGACGCGTGGCGCGCGTTCCCCCGTCCACGGCTCTTCTGGGCCGTGTCCGCCGGGAACATGGACTCGATGATCATCCACTACACGGCGAACCGGAAGCGCCGGAACGACGACGCCTACTCGCCCGGCGGACGGATCGGTCTCCGACCGGACCGGCCGACGCCCGTCTACGCCCAGCGCTGCCGCGAGGCCCACGCCGGCGTGCCGGTCGTGATCGGCGGCATTGAGGCGTCGCTCCGACGCATCGCGCATTACGACTACTGGTCCGACACCGTCCGTCCGTCGATGCTCGTGCCGAGCAAGGCCGACATCCTCGCGTTCGGGAAGGGTGAGGCGACGATCGTTGCGATCGCCGAGCGACTCGCGAGCGGCGGGAGCGTCGCGTCGCTGCGCGACCTGCGCGGTGTCGCGTATCTGCTCGGTCGCAAGGAGTCGCTCCCGGCGTGTGACCGCGCGACGATCGAACTGCCGTCGTTCGAGACCGTCAGCGCCGACAAGGTCCAATTCGCGCGCATGACCCGCACGTTCCACCACGAGACCAATCCGTTCCACGCGAGGCGACTCACGCAGATCCACGGAGACCGCACGGTCGTCCTCAACCCGCCGTGCCTGCCGATCACCGAGCAACAGATGGACGCGATCTACGACCGGCCGTACGAGCGCCGCCCGCACCCCCGTTACACCGAGACGGTGCCCGCACACGAGATGATCAAGGACTCGGTCCAGATCATGCGAGGGTGCTTCGGCGGCTGCACCTTCTGCTCCATCACGATGCACGAGGGGCGGGTGATCCAAAGTCGGAGTCGCCGGTCGATTCTCGCGGAAGTCGAGCGCGTCGCGCAGGACCCGCAGTTCAAGGGCACGATCAGTGACCTCGGCGGGCCCACGGCCAACATGTACAAGATGCGCTGCACCCGGCCCGAGGTGGAGGCGAAGTGCCGCCGCCTCTCGTGCATCCACCCGACGATCTGCAAGCTGCTCGGGACGAGCCACGCGCCGACGATCGACCTGATGAAGTCCGCGCGCGCCGTGAAGGGCGTGAAGCGCGTCAACATCGCGAGCGGCATCCGGATGGACCTCGCGAACCTCGACACGCGCTACGTCGAGGAACTCGCGCGCCATCACGTCGGCGGGCACCTGAAGGTCGCACCGGAGCACCGGAGCGACAAGGTGCTCGACCTCATGAAGAAGCCGTCGTCGAAGTCGTTCGAGACCTTCGCGAAGACGTTCGACGCCGCGAGCGCGGACGCCGGGAAGGAGCAGTACCTCGTCCCCTACTTCATCGCGAGTCACCCGGGTTCCGGCGTGCGCGAGATGATCGACTTGGCGGTGTTCCTGAAGCGCAGCGGCTACCGCCCGCGTCAGGTGCAGGACTTCATCCCCGCCCCGATGGACGTCGCGACGTCCATGTACTGGACGGGCCTCGATCCGATGACGATGCTGCCCGTCGAGACCGTGAAGAAGCTCCAGGACCGGAAGGTGCAGCGCGCGCTCATGCAGTTCTTCCAGCCGGAGAACTGGTTCGTCGTCCACAGGGCGCTCGTGGAGAGCGGACGCCGCGATCTCATCGGCGGCGGTCCCGAATGCCTCATTCCGTCGGCTCCGCCGAAGGAGGCGCTCGACGCGCGAAGGCGAGCCGCAGAGCGCGCCGCCCGCAAGGGCGACGCGGCGGCGGAGGACGATGACGACGGAGGCGCCGACGCCACGTACGTTCACGCGGAGGACGCGGGAACCAGCCCCACCACCGCACCTCGGTCCCCGAGCTCAGCCGCGCCGCGCGATCCGCGGGGGCCCGGCGGAACCGGCCGCGGCAAGACGGTCGGCTATCGGCCCGGCCGCACAGGCCACGGTCGGAACGGCCCGCAGCGACGCGGTTGACCTACTTCGTGCGGCCCGGCGTGACGACCGCGCCCTGCGGCACGCGGTCAAGCGACCGGAGCGTCTTCCCCTCGAGCAGGAGCAGCGTCATCGCGTTGAGCGCCGTCTCGTAGACGCGCTGGGGCTCCGCGAACGCGGGGAGCGTCAGTCCCGTCGCTTCGGGATCGTCGCAGGTCACGCCGAACGCGCGCTTCCCGCAGGGGCACGGCAGCGTTCCGTCCTCACGTTGCGACGCGACGAGCGCCGGCCCGAACCGGTCGCGGAAGGCCGTCCGCGCGTCGTCGCCGACGAGCCGGAACGCCAACGCCGCGTGCATCAGGTTGAGACACGGGGACCCGTGGCCCTCGGCCATCCAGTCCGTCTCCGCGATGACGTAATCCGATGCTCGCTTCCACGTCGCGTCGCGCGGCATGGCGAGCGCCGCCATCGCGGCCAACGCCCCCGCCGTCCGACCCGCGTTCGTCTTCGACAGGTCGGCCGAGCGCTGCGACGTGTCGTAGGGGAACGACCCGTTTCGCAACTGCGCGTCGCGGTAGTGCCGCCGCGTCGGCTCGAGATCCGGGACGCTCGGAAGTCCGGGCACCGCGGCGACGGCTCCCAGTCCGATGGACGCGACGTTCGTCGCCGCGATGAGCGTCTCGGGGTAGCCGCCGCTCACGACGAGTCCGCCCGGGAGGCCGGGCAGCGTCGGCCGGCCCGTCGAGGTGCCGCCGGGCCGCTGTCGGCCGTGACCGAAGCCGCCGTTCGACGCGCGCGCCTCGCCGAGGATCGTCATGCACCGGCGCATGCCGGCCCGAGCGGCGTCGCGATGTACGCCCCTCGCGTCCATCTCCGCGAAGAGAAGCGCGGCCTGCCCGGTGGGCCAGACGTACTGGATGAGCCGGTCTGAAGAAAACGATCCCGTCGTCTCGGGAAGACGCGCCTGATCCCGCGATTCCCGCTCGACCTTCTCGAGCCATCGCGCGACCGACGCCGCGAGTTCCGGCAGCACGCTCTTCGTCTCCGTGGTCGCGTCGTCGAGGAGCAGGACGAGGCCGGTCGTCGCCTGTGTGAACGGCTTCCGCGGCGTCCCCTCGGAGTCGGCGAGCCCCGGCGCCTTCGCAGCGAGCAGCGCGACGGCCCGCCGGATCGCCGCGCGACGAGCCGGGGCTCCGTCGTCGGCGACGCCTGCGTCCTTGCCCTCGGCGGATCCGGCACGCCCCCCGGCGGACGGCGCCTTCGGCTGCGCGGGCTCCGCGCCCTTCGATCCGTCGCCGGCCGGCGCCTCGCGCACCGCGACCGCGGCGACGAGCGCCGCTGCGAGGATGCGCCCCGCACCGCGAACTCGACCGGCCATCAGCGTCACCTCCAGCGTCACCTGCGCCGCGGGTCGCCCCGCACGCCCGGGTTGGACGCCGCGCGGGCCCTGCCGTGACGCGCCGAAATCCGGAAGCCGGAGCGTGCCCCACCCGTTACCTACGTGCGCCCGTCGCACACCACGCCGGGTCCCGCCCACTCAACACACCAAGAGGTCCCATGCTCAATCGCCCCGCCACCGTCGTCGCCCTGCAGGCCGTCCTCGTCGTCGCGTGCATCGCCGGATCGGCGTCGGCCGCGATCGAGGGGGCGTACTTCAGCGGGCCGGCCACGATCCAGGTGACGTTCAAGCAGCGCGGCCAGGCGAAGCAGACGTACACCGACTCCGGGTCCGGCTACGTCTACTTCGAGACCAGCGGCACGGAGTTCACGATGGGCGGCTTCGGCGAGTTCCCCGGTGTCACGGCGGCGACCAAGTCGACGCGCCGCGGCCGCGTGTACGTCATCAAGAACCCCGCCGACCCCGCGTCGCTGAACACGCAGTCGTTCTCGGTCCTCACTGCGTCCGGGTTCTACGGCGACGTCGCACGGTCGCGGATCGGCGGCACGCACCGCGTGGCGAAGGACGGCACGTCCGTGAAGTCGGCGTTCGCGGTGTCCGGCCGGGGCACGGTCCCGGTCGAGGGCCCGGCAATCCCGTTCACGTTCCGCATCGTCGAGAAGGTGAACGGCTCGCTCGTCGTGCCGAAGCGCTGAACGCCCGCCGGGACGACGTCACTCGCCCGCGACGCTGCCCGCCGCAGTGGCCATGTCCACTGCGGCCACGACGATCTTGCCCTTGCCGAAGATCGTGTCGAGCGCGTCCTGCGGCGCCGACCGGTAGCGGAGCGTCGCAGTGACGGCGAATGGAGCCGCGGCGTTCGACGGAAGCGCGATCTCGTACCGCTCGCGCACCGTCGCCTTCGGCGGAATCGCCTTGTCGCTCAGCATCTTCACAGCGCGCCACGGCAGGAGCGTCACCTCGCCCTTCTCGTCGGCGAGCACGGAGTGGTACATCACCGCGGTTGGATCCACGCGACCCGCGGCGTCGATCGCGCCGCTGCGGTAGACCTCGCGGCCCGCGGCGTCCGTCACGCGCAGGTCAATCCAGACCTGCCGCAGTTCCGTGATGCTGGTCGGGATGGCGTGCCCCGCCGCGGTGTTCGTCACCGCGACTTCGACCGAGACCTTCGACCCCGCTGCGGCCTTTGGCGGAAGCGTCAACGCGACGGTCGCAGCCGACTTCAGCCGCGCCTCGGCCGCTGCGGCGTGCGACGCGCCGATGCCGGTCGCCGAGACGTTCGAGTTCGCGCCGACGAACAGATGCGCGTGCGTGTCGGGGCGCTCGTCCGGTCCCTGTGTGGTGCGACCCGCGACCCGCAGGGGCTTCATCGTCTCGGCCACCGTCACCGACTCGGCGACCGTCCGCATGTGGCAGTCCTGACACTGGATTCCCGCCTCGGCGTACGGGCCCTTCTTCCACTCCTCGAACGTGTTCTCGATGACGAGTCCGTTCGTCGGATGCGTG
>JAIOPE010000087.1 GCA_021414065.1 Planctomycetota bacterium | reverse complement strand
CATAGATGTCGGGGAGTCCGTCGCCATCGACGTCGCCCGCGACCGCGCCGCTGCCCCACGAGTCCACGTCGAGCCCCGAGTCGGCGGTGACGTCGGTGAAGCGCATCGCGCCGTCGTTGCGATAGAGGCGCCACGTACCGGTGACCTGCTGCGTCGGGTCGAGGCGATTGCCGTCCGGGACGAACAGGTCGAGGTCGCCGTCGGCGTCCATGTCGAAGACCGCCGCGCCGTGGCCGACGGTCTCGACCATCCAGTCCTTCCGGCCGGCGAGCCCGGTGTGGTCCACGTTCGCGATTCCGGCCGCCACGGTGACGTCGTCGAATCGCGGTCCGTCATAGCCGTCCACACGCGGAGGGCAGAGCCGGTACGTCTCGCGGGTGACAGGCGGAAGCGCCCCGCGCGACCGGTGGACAGCGAAGCCGATGCCGACCGCCACGAGCACGACGGCCGCCTTCGAGGCCCAGCGCGTCCAGGGAAGCGCGCGAACGCGACCGCGCGGGAGACGCGCATCCACCGCGGCGACGAGCGCTTCGTCGGCCCGAACCTCCGCGACGCGGTCGGCGCGGAACGCCGCGGTCAGCGCGGCCGACGCACGGGCGAACTCGTCGATGAGATCCGTGCATGTCTCGCACGACGAAGCATGCGCAAACGCGTCGGAGAGAGCCGCTTCCGGCACGCCGCAATCGGCCGCTTCGAGCGTGCCGCCCGCCGTCGATTCAATCACCCCGCGGGCCACCAGGCAGTTCATCGCCATCATCGGGCGCCCTCTTCCATCAGCTCACGGAGCTTCCGGAGCGCCCGCGAGATGCGCATCGCCACGGCCGGCGGTTGCTCACCGAGCGACGCGGCGATGTCCTTCACGGCCCGCCCTTCGCGGAAGCGGAGGACAAGGACGGCCTGCGTGCGTTCGTCGAGTCGGGAGAGGCAACGGAACATCTGCTCGCGCTCCTCGTCGCGCTCGGCGTTCGGCAGCGAGGCGTCCAGCGGCCGAACATCCGGAGGGTCCACCTCCGTGGCCTCGAGCGAGGCCGTCCTCCGCCGACCGTCCCGCCGCAGAACCTCGAGCGCGCGGTTCACAGCGATCGTCGATACCCACCCTGCGAACCGGTCCGGCTCCGCCAGGCTCGGCAGGCGCTGCCAGGCGAGGAGGAAGACGTCCTGAGCGGCGTCCTCCCCCTCCGCGCGGCGGCCGAGCCGTGCCCGGACGAGAGCCCGGACCAGGCCGGAGTACTTCCGCACGAGACCCGAGAATGCCGCACGGTCCCCCTCGCGAGCGAGGAGGACGAGCCTGCGGTCTTCTTCGGTTCCTGCGGTTGTGTCCGGCACTTCACCGGGTTCGTGGGTGTTCATGGGGGAAGATGCCGCCGGCCGAGCGGCGCAACGGCGGACCGGCAGTTTCCCGTGCCGGGCTCGCGGTTCACCGTCAGTTCCGGGACGTGACGAGGTCGCGGGAACGTTGCGCCCGCCCCCGGGGAGCGTCGTAGCGTCCACACATGCCCATCGCCAAGCTGCCGAACGGGATCGACCTCTACTGGGAGTCGCACGGGACCGGGGAGCCCGTGCTGCTCCTCATGGGAACCGGCGCCGACCACTCGCTGTGGGGCCCCCAGGTCGCGGCCTACGCGACGGACCACCGACTCATCACGATCGACTCGCGGGGCACCGGGCAGTCCACACGTCCCGCCGACCCGACGGGATGCACGCCGCGCACGATGGCGGAAGATGCGAAGCACCTGCTCGACCATCTCGGCATCGACACCGTCCACCTCGGCGGACTCTCGCTCGGCTCCGCGATCGCGCAGGAGTTCGCACTCGCGTGGCCGGAGCGGCTCCGATCTCTTGCCCTCCACGGCACCTGGGGCCGGAGCGACGAGTGGTTCAAGCGGATGATCGACACGCTTGAGTACCCGGCCCGTCTCGGCGACACGCGGGCGTACCTGCGCTTCGGGCTGATGTGGGTCCTCTCGCCGAAGTTCCTCGCAGAGAAGCCCGACGAGGTCGCCGCGATCGAGCGGACCTACCTCGAGGAGAACCCGTTCCCGCCGTCCGGCCCGGGCATCTGCAACCACACGCACGCCGACAAGGCCCACGACGCCGAGGACCGTCTTCACTTGATCCGCACGCGCACGCTCGTCACCGCCGGTGAGATGGACTGGATCGTCCCCCCGCGCTACGGCCGCGACGTCGCCCGCCGCATTCCCGGCTGCCGCTACCACCTGTTCGAGGGGCCGTACGCGTCGCACGTCGCGAACATCGAGATGGCGGACGAGTGGAACCGGGTGACACTCGCCTTCCTCCGCGGGGACGACGTCGGCGTGCGCGTCTGACGCCCCACCGGGCTACCATCCCCCGCGTGCGTTCCCTTCTCGCCCTGATCGCCCTCGCCCTCGCGGTGCTTGTCGCCGGACCGCGCTCCGTGCTCGCGCAAGACGCGCCGAACGATCCGCCCGACATCCCCGTGTCGGTGGACGTCACCATCGACGACAAGGACCTCGCGACGACCGGGCTCTTCACGATCCGGATCGACTGCACGGCGGAGGCCGACGTCGGCCGCGCGTGGAGCATCGCAGTCGAGCTGACGTCGGGGGCGAGGACGCTGCTCGCGTGGAACCACACGCCGACGCCGCCGACGATCCAGTGGAAGAAGGGCGCGAAGGTCCACATCGATCTGCCGGCTCCGTTCCCGTCGGAGGGCGTGGACCCGTCGGAGGCGAAGGCGCTCGACGTTCTGCTCGGGTTCCGCGACGGCGCGACGGGCCGCATCGTTCCGCCGAAAGGGACCTTCGGCTTCCGCGACGGCCCGGCGCCGGTGGCGCAGCTCACGCCGCCGACGTTCGAGCCCGTCGTCGAGGAGGCGCGGATCGCCGGCATCCTCAGTGCCGCCGACGCACTCGCACAGGCGGGCCGCAAGCCCGACGCGTGGGCCGCGCTCGAGTTCGCCATCCGCGCGGCGCCCGAAGACGCCGCGAAGTACCGCTTCCGCGACGCGATGGTGAAGCTCGGCGACTTCGCGCCGCGCCCGATCTCGGAAGTCGAACGGAACATCGTTGCCGCCAGGATCGAGGAGGAGCGGCGGCGCTACCTCCGCGAGCAGGCCGGGCGTCTGCGCGACCAGGGCAAGCTGCACGCGGCGCTGCGCATCCTGGAGTCGATCGGCGGCAAGCTCGACGAAGCGGCGAACTCGGCGGTCGTCGGAGCGCTGAACGACGCGAAGCGCGCACAGAAGGACCTGCAGGATCTCCGCGAGGAGATCTGGGAGAAGATCACGCCGGAGGAGAAGGCCGACGTCGAGTCGGTGCTGAAACAACTCGGCCGCACGAAGGCCGCCCTTGAGAAGGCCCGCGAGTGGGCCAAGGCGAAGCGGTACGCGCCCGCCCGGAAGCTCCTGAAGACGCTGAATTTCGACACGCCCAAGGAAGTCGCCACCGCCGCTTCCGACGACGTGAAAGCCCTCGAGAAGGAGTGGCTCGCGACGACGCCGCCGGACCAGCAGGCCGCCTGCGACGCCGCGCTCCACCACCCGTGCTTCGGTCGCACGGCCGTGTCGCTCTCGCACTCGTTCATCTTCATCGGGCCGAAGGGACTCGTGGACACGATCCCCGCCGCGTCGCGAGCGCAGTTCGACCTCGCGTACATCTTCATCACCGACGTCTTCGGCCGCCGCCCGAACCCCGAGGGCGACCGCGTCACCGTCTACTTCAAGGAACTCTGGGATTTCGGCGGAGGCGTCGGCGGGGGCAAGATCATCGACCTCGGCAACGCCCCGCCCGCGGCGACGAACGTGCGCGTGGACAACGGCCTCCTCTTCCACGAACTGACGCACTGCGTGGACGACACGAAGCCGATCCACCACGGCTTCCGCGAGGGACTCGCCGACTACGGCGCCGCCTACGCCCACGAGGCCCTCGGCCGCGCGCAGGAAGCGCAGGGCATGATTGCGAACGACCTCGCGGCGTTCCGGAAGGACTACCTCGAGCGCGACCTCGAGTACTGGCGCATCCCGAACTACGCGGTCTCGGCCGGCTTCCTGCTCTCGTTCGCGGAGAAGTACGCGAAGGTCGCGGGCGGCCACGACTGGAAGGGCTGGCGGAAGTTCTTCCGCGAGTACCGCACCACGCCCGTCCGCGACGGCCGCGAGCCCTATCTCGCCCGCGTGCTGGCGCACCACCTGATCCGGTCCTTCGGGCCCGGCGCGTTCGACGACCTCGTCGCCTATCGCTTCCCGCTCGTGCCGAGCGACCGCGAGGCCGTGGCGAAGGAGGCGGAGAAGTTCGCGCTGGGCGACGACGCCGTGGCCGGGTCCGCCGGGGAGTTCGAGGACTTCCCGAACTCGCCGATGCGGCGTGATCTCGCGGCGCGGCGGGCCATCGAAGCGGAGCGCGCAGGACTCGGCGACGAAGCGCGTCGGATCGCGCGCGAGGAACTGGGAGTCGTCTTCGACTGGCACGTGATCGGACCGTTCGAGCCCACCGGCGCCGACCCGGGCGCGCAGGTCTTCCCGCCGGAGAAGGAGATCGACTTCGCGAAGGAGTACCCGCAGCGCCAGAACCTGGCGAAGTGGAAGAAGGTCGGCGAACCCGGCCCCGTCGAGATCGATGCGCTCGGATGGGTGTCGATCAAGTTCGCCTACCAGGACGAGACCGCCGACTACGCGCTGACGCACGTGACCGTTCCGGCCGAGACGCCGGCCTTCGTTCACGTCCGCGCCGACGACGACTTCACGCTGTTCGTCAACGACGAGCGGATCGACGGCTTCATCAATCGCGGGTGGAACGACAGCACGCCGCTCCGCTGGCGCGGGCCGATCGAACACGCAGCCGACGAAATGCGTCTCCTGGTGAAACTCCGCGCCGGGCGCAACAAGATCCTGCTGAAGATCCGCAACCGCGGCGGCGAAGCGGGCTACGTCCTTGCGGTCTCACGGACCGACGGCCGCCCCATCGAAGGCATGGCCACCGACGCGGAGCCGCCGGTCGTCCCGCCGAAGCCCTCCGCGCTGAAGCCCCCGCCGGAAGTGAAGTGGCACTCGGTCGGCAAGTTCGACTTCCGCACGAAGGGGCCGCTCCGCAGTTTCAACGTCGTCGCGGGCGGGTTCGATGTCGTCAACAAACTGCTCGCGGGGACGTCCACCGCGAAGGGCGTCGCGTGGCGCAAGTACACGGTGCGACCGGGCTTCCCGAAGGACTCGCCGTCGAACCTCATGTGGATCGACGCGAAGCTCACCGACGGCCTCGACGATCTGCGACTGACGATCCGCGTGCAACCGCCGAAGGACGAGGCCCCGAAGATCGCGATCACGATCTGCGGCGAGGGCGTGAACGACGGCCTCTCGGGCCTGAACGTGCTCCTCTGGAACACGGGCGGCGGCAAGGTCGCGGGCCAGATCGAGCGTTACGAGGACCTGCAGGTCCAGTGGGGTCCGAAGGAGTGGCGCCCGCCCGAGAAGGCGGGTCCGGCGAAGGACAAGGAGGACGCCGAGGATCTCGTCCTCACCTGGCTCGATGGGCGCCTCACGCTCACGCTCGACGGCACGGTGCTCGTGGATGCCGCATCGCTGCGCGCGATCCCGGGCAAGACGCGCGTCGGAATCTCGACGTGGGGCCCGCAGCCGCGGATCGCCGAGATCGAGTTGGAGTCAACGAAGGCAAAGTGAGCAAGACGCGCGTCGCGATTCTGATCTTCCCCGGCGTCGAGTTGCTCGACTTCACGGGACCGGCTGAGGTGTTCGTCGTCGCCGCCGAGGGCGGGGCGTTCGAGGTGTGTACGGTCGCCGCGACGCGCGAACCGCTGCGCACGATGGGCGGGGTGCATGTCATCCCCGACTTCGACTACGACTCGGCGCCGCGCGCGGAGATCGTCGTCGTGCCCGGCGGCGATCTCGGACAAGTCGGCGAGGCCGGCCGCGCGTGGGTGCGGAAGGCCGCCGGCGAAGCCGAGATCGTGATGTCCGTCTGCATGGGCGCGCTGCTCCTCGGCCGGCTCGGGCTCCTCGACGGAATCGAGGCGACGACACACTCCTGGGGCATCGAGTCGCTGAAGAAGATCGCTCCCGCGTGCCGCGTCGTCCACGGCCCGCGGTTCGTGGACGCGGGGCGGGTGATCACATCGGCCGGAGTGACGGCGGGCATCGACGCGGCGCTGCACGTCGTGCGCCGGCGCCTCGGCGACGCAGCGGCGGACTGGACGGGCGACGCCTGGATGGAGTACCGCGCGCCGAGGGGCTGAAATCGCGACACCCTCTCAGTCCAGCAGAGCGCGCAACTCGTCGGTGCGAACGGTCACAGGCCCCGTCTCCTCGTCGTGCAGCGTCGCTGCGCGGAGCATGATGCTCGGCGTGTCGAGGAACACGGTGCGAGGGCCCGATTCCTGCACGGGCAGGATCTCGAACACGCCGTGTTCGATCCCGAGCGCCCGGATCGCCGCTTCGTCGCCGCGGAACTCGGAGCCGAGATCTTCGAAGGTCGCGTGCGCCAACTGTCCGCGATTGAAGTCGAGCACCGCGGCGACCGGCCCGTTCTGGACGGAGATCCGGGCGCTCCGCCCGGCGAGATGGAGCGCCTGAGCCAGCGCGGCCATCCCGAAGTCGGAGAGGTCTCCGCTCGTTCGTGCCTTCGATCCGCGGATGAGCTTCGCCCTGCGGAGCGCCGCGCGGGTGCGCGCCTTCAGTTCCTCCGGCTCGAACGGCTTCTTCAGGAAGTCGTCCACGCCGGAGTCGAGAGCGTGCGCCAGGTCGCGCATCGGCACCTGGCCGGAGATGAGGATCATCGGAAGCGAAGTCGCCCAGGCGAGTTCGGGCGTGCCGCCGAAGCGGATCGCCGCGTACAGGCCGAATCCGCCGAGCCCCGGCATGCAGACGTCGGAGATGCAGAGGTCGAACTGCGCCCGCATGAGGAACCGGAGCCCCTCCTCGCCGTCCTGGGCCTCGGTGACCTGCGCGCCTTCGCGCCGCAGCACCGTCGCGAGGGCCCAGCGGGTCTCACGATCGTCGTCGAGGAGGAGGATGCGGGCACCTTGCACGGCACTGATCTCATCGGATCGCGCCGCGCGTCGCCTGTACCGCTACCGCGTTTCGCTCCGCGCCTGCGCCGCCTCGCGACGTCTGCGGCGGTCCGAGCCTCGCCAATTGGTCCCGGCGGCGACGCTCCGGGCCGATGATCTGCACATGGCGTCCGAGCCCCGCCGCGCGATCGACTGGAAGGGCTTCGCGCTGCTCCTCGCGATCTACGTGGCCGTGGCGTTCCTGTGGCGGACCCCGGTCGTGTACCCGCTCCGGCTCTTCGTTGTCCTGCTCCACGAGATGAGCCACGCGATCGCCACGTTGCTCACCGGCGGCCGGATCATCGAACTCCAGATCACGGGCAACGAGGCCGGCCACTGCGTCACGCTCGGAGGGATCGACTTCCTGGTCGTGTCGTCCGGGTACCTCGGCAGCCTGGTGTTCGGGGCGACGTTGCTCCTCGTGGCGACGCGGACGCGCGCGTCGGGGTACGTCGCCGCACTGCTCGGCGTGCTCGTCGCGATGATGGCTTACCGGTTCATGCCCGGGTGGACCTTCGGGAAGGGCTTCGCGATGTTCACGGGGTTCGTGCTGGCGGCGCTCGCGCTCGTCCCCCCCGTCGCGGCCGAGGTCGCGCTCCGCATCATCGGAGTGACCTCGTGCCTCTACGTCTTCCTCGACATCAAGAACGACGTGCTCGACCGCGACCATCCCATGAGCGACGCCGCCGCGCTCGAGCGGATCACCGGCGTCGGCGCCTTCTGGTGGGGCCTCCTCTGGATCGGCGTGTCCGTCGTCGTCACCGCGCTCGCCGCGAAGTGGGCGATCACCGGTGGCAAGCCACCGGTGAAGGCCGCGGTGAAGGCCGCGGCGAAAACGCCGACGAAGACAGCGTCGAAGGCGTCATCGAAGTCGCCGACGAAACGCTGACCCCGCGGCGTCACTCGCCTTCGCGTTTGTCGTGGAACTGGATGGGAGCCTTCGAGCGAATGTCCCGCGTCATGCGAAGCGTCTCAGCGTCCGGCCGGAACAGACGCACGAGTTCGTCGGTCACGTCGGTCGCACCGACGACAGGCGCGTCGGGGGCCCACTTCGACATGAGCACGTCGATGCCCGCCCGGGAGCGAACCGCGGGAACGTCCGCCGCGACGTGTTCGAGAATGTCATCGACCGGTTCGGTGCCAAACCCCTGGCGGTGGACGAGTGCTTGGCACGCGGCCCCGCGGGCCTCGAGCTCAGTTGCAAGCGCGGTGTCGCCGGCGGCACGCGCGCGGGCGTGCGCTTCGCGGAGTTCGCGCATCGACTCGCCGAACTCGGTCGAGCGGACCCACGCGATCGCGACGGCGCGCGAGTCGTAGACGCCGACGCGGCACGACGTCTCCGCCACTGACCGTTGCGCGCCCGGCGCAGGCGCAGCGCAGCCGGAGAACGCCGCGCAGGACAACGCGAACACCACGAATGACCGAACGAGTGCAGGGGATCTCACGTGAGCACCTCCAAGTGAACGAGTTCGCCCCGGAGCAGAGCGGCCGGGCCGGACCGAGGAGCACGCGACTCCGCGCTCGTCGCGACACTCCCGACGAGGTAGGCACGAGTCGCGAACGGTCGCGCACCGCGCTACTCGCGCGGATGAGTCAGAAGCGCGACGCCGCCCGCCAGGAGCGGGCCGACGAACAGGATGAGCGTGAAGCCCTGGGTGAGGAGCCCCAGGTTTGGGTTTCGGAACAGCCCAAGGAACCAGAATGCGCCGGCCGCTGCCACGAGCAGGATCGCGCCGCTCACGCGGGGCCAGCGGGGGGCGGCCCAGGCCAATGCGAAGAACGGCACGGCGAGGAGCGGGTGCAAGAGCAACGCCGCCCACCCGGTCCATTCGGGCCCGATGTTCGAAACGACCGCGAAGACGAGCCAGAGCGAGCCGAACACGCGCAGGAACCGGGCCGCAGCGACCTGCGGACCCCAGTACGTCACCAGCGAACTGAGCAGCCAGGTGAACCAGAGCACCGCGAGCAGAAGGGCCGGAACGTCGGCGGCGTCCGCGGCCGGGCGGCCCCCGCTGCGCAGGAACGCGAGGACCACGAACCCGGCGAACCCGGCGGCGAGGAACGCGTGATAGCCGGCGCGGTGCGCGGCCTGCTGCTGGAACTCGTCGCGGTCGGCGAGCCAACCGATCTCGCGCAGCAGGCCCGGGCCGAACGCTCCGGCCCCCGCGAGGAGCAGCATCCACGGAGACCACGAGGAGAGCGCCACGCCGACGGCGCCGAGCGAGATGGCGAGCAGGCACACGATCGGGAACGGTCGGCGCCGCGCGCGAGTGTCTGCCGCAGTTGTGGAAGTTTCAGTCATCGGCGTCTCCCGGCTCCAGCTCGAAGAGCTCCTCGACGGTCGTCGCAAGCACCCGCGCGAGCCGCAGCGCCAGCGCCACCGAGGGCGTGTAGTTGCCCTTCTCGATGGACACGACCGTCTGCCGGGAGACGCCGATCTGCTCGGCCAGGTCCTCCTGCGTCAGCCCGGCGACGAGCCGACGCTCGCGGACTCGGCTGCGGATCTCGTATCTCGGCTTCACGGAACGAGAATGTACAGTTTACCATTCATTGCGTCAAGTTAACCATACACGATTCCGGTCGGCGTGGTGCCGATGGACGGTGGACTCATCCGCCGGCGGTACCCGCCCCGACGCAGCTCGCACCGTGGAGCACGCTGAGCGCAGCCGAGAAGAGATCCGCGAGGACGACGTGCGATCCCTCGGCGGAGAGGAGTCGAGAGATGACCTCGTCCCCCACGTAGCGCCCCTCGCGACCCGGCACCCAACGAAGGCCGCGGCCCCGAACGGATCGCGAGGAGGAAGCCGATCACGCGCGCGACGAGGCTCGCGGCGCCGGGTGGCCGTTCCGAACCCGCAACGAGCACGTCACATCCGCCTCAGGTCTGCATGGCTCGCCGTCTCCAGCTTCGCGGACTTCGCGAACTGGACGTGCGGTCGGGACCGTGCGCGCCCCGGCCCTACTCCGCCGCAGGCGTCGTGCGGATCGCGAGGAGGAAGCCGATCAGGCCCGCGACGAGGCCCGCGGCGCCGATGACGGCGAGGATCTCGCCGGCGCCGCGTTCCGTGAAGCGGACCTCGACGCGGGACGTCCCGGCGGCGAGGTCGAGCACGAGCAACGGGGAACCTGCGACGCTCGCCGCGGGCGCGACTTCGGCGCCGTTGACGAGCACGTGGCCGCCGCGGGCGGGATACGGGAAGACGAAGCGGCCGGGGCGTTCGGTCGCGACGGTCACCGCGCCGCCCCAGAGTTCGTCGTCCCAGTCGGACCACGTCCAGCCGTCGGCCGCGCGGCCGGGCGTCGCGGCGAGCGCAGCCGCGAGCGACACCGGGTCGGACGTCGTCAGCCGTCCGGCCGGGCGCGCATTCACGCGCAGCACCGGTTCGGCGTCCTTCAGAACCGTTACCGGGAACTAGGCCTGGAGGTCGTCGGCGAGGCGCGACGTCGGTGCCCGGAAGGCGCTATCCAGCATGTCCCGCTTCTTCCCCGGGCAGCTCGAGGATGTGGCGGCGCTCCAGTTCGTCCCGCAGTTCGTCTTCACTGGGGAGGATGAGGCGGTACTTCGAGGCGAATATCTGCTGGCTCTCCTGAAGCACAGAGTAGCGCACGAGCGTGTCGTCTCGGTCGGTGCAGAGAATGATTCCAAGAGTCGGGTTGTCGCCTTCACCTCGTTTCAGGTCATCGAAGAGGCGGACGTACATGTCCATCTGCCCGATGTCGGCGTGGGTGAGCTTCCTCGTCTTGAGATCGAGCAGGACGAAGCACTTGAGCAGGTAGTTGTAGAAGACAAGATCCACGTAGAAGTGGCTGGTCTCGGTGCTGACGCGGAGCTGGCGCCCGACGAAGGAGAAGCCCTTTCCCATCTCCATCAGGAAGTCCCGCAGGCGGGTGGTGAGGGCGGCTTCGAGGTCGAGTTCGGCGTGGTGCTGGTTCTCCGGCAGGCCGAGGAACTCGAGAACATACGGGTCTTTGATGAACTCCTGCGGCCGCGAAGTGCGGGTTACCCTTCCGACGGACGGGGCCTCAAGGAGCCGTTGGAAGGTGTGCGTAGTGATCGCGCGCTCCAGTTGCCGACTACTCCAGCCTTGCTCTGCCGTCTCGCGGATGTAGTAGTCACGGGCGGCGGCGTTCTCGACCCGCATGACCAGCCGCCAGTGAGTCCAGGTCAAAAGGCTACGCAGTGCGTAGCCTTTCCCTGCGTCGGGGAAGGCGAGGTAGAACTGTCGGAAGTTCTTGAGATTGGCGATGGAGACGCCGCTTCCGAACTCGTCGCCCAGTCGGCGAGCGAGATTGCGGATGAGCTGGCTGCCATAGTCGGCGCGCGCGTTCCCGCACTGCTCCTCCTGCACGATACGCTGACCGATGTGCCAGTAGGCCTCGACCATGACCGTATTGGCCGCGGCGAACGTCCTCTGCCGCGCCTGATGGAGGATGGATCGAACGTCGTCCACTAGGCGCGAAGGAGCGGCCGGCGGCTCAGAAGCCATGACCCAGTCCGTTCAGATTCGCGCGGATGGCCTGCTGCAGCGTTGCGGACTCCGCGAAACCACCGTTCAGTCCGTCGGCGTGTCGCGGCGTGGTCTCCTTCGTTTCCGTCATGCGGTCGCCTCTTCGGGGTAGATGGACACGCCCTCTCGGGCGATCTGCTCGACGAGCCGGGGGCTGAGGGCGCGGTCGGTGCGGACGACGTCGAACTCGTAGATGATCGGGGCTTCTTCGAGCGCTTCGGTGAACTCCAGCCATTGGTCGGCGGTGGCGTCCGGGGCGGAGATGGCGAGGTCGATGTCGGAAGCACGACGGGCATGGCCGGTGGCACGGGAGCCGAAGAGCCGAACTTCGCGCACGCAGGGGAAGCGGCGGAAGGTGCTGCGGAGCACGGCGAGATCCTGGTCGCGAAGCGCCAGCGTTCTCATGGGCTCAGTCCCATCTCTCTCGCGCACGTCCGCAGGCCGCTCGGCGAAGCCCTCGTTGCTCACGGATTGGAGTCTAGCCGCAACAGCAGTTGCAGGCTTCGCGGACTTCGCGAACTGGGCATGCGGTCGGGACCGTGCGCGCCCCGGCCCTACTCCGCCGCAGGCGTCGTGCGGATCGCGAGGAGGAAGCCGATCAGGCCCGCGACGAGGCCCGCGGCGCCGATGACGGCGAGGATCTCGCCGGCGCC
>JAIOPE010000041.1 GCA_021414065.1 Planctomycetota bacterium | reverse complement strand
CTTCTCGGACGCGTGGATCGGCGCGGTCCACCGTGCGATCCGCGACCAGACGGGGATCGAGGTCGTCGTGGACGCGCAGACGTGGCGGGGCGGGCGACAGATCACGTGGCACTCCGACCCCGTGCCGCTCGGCGACGCGATCACGGCGATCTGCCGCGAGATGCAGTGCACCTACCGCGTGCGCGACAAGCGGATCTTCCTGCTGCAGCCGTGACGCCGCCTGCGAGCGGACCGGGCGACGACTCTAGCCGGGCGGGCAGGGTTGCGCCGGCGACCGACGCGCTCGTGCTCCGGACGTTCGAGTACGGCGAGACTAGCCAGATCCTGCACCTGTTCACGCGCGGCGAGGGACGCGTCCACGGGATCGCGAAGGGCGCGCGGCGCCTGAAGGGCACGTTCAAGGGCGGCATGGACGTGCTTGTCGCCGGGCGGGCGAAGGTCTACGCGCGGCGGGGTTCGGCGGAACTTCGTGTGATCGGCACGTTCGACGTCACGGACCACTTCCCAGGCATCCGCGGCCGGATCGCGCGGTTCCACGCCGCCGCCCACGTCGGCGCCATCCTGCTCGCGTTCACGCACGAGGAACAACCGCTGCCGCACCTCTACGATCTGGCGGTGTCGGCGCTCCGGCTCCTCGAGTCCGCTGACGACGACGCAGCCGGCGCGGTCGCGGTCGGGTTCGAGGCGATGACGTTGCGCCTGTTGGGATTCGGCCCGGAACTCGGGCGGTGCGTGGTCTGCGAGAAGCCGGCACGGAACATCGTGACGGCGCGCCTCTCGGCCGCGCGCGGCGGACTGCTCTGCTCGAAGTGCCGCTCGGAGGACGCACGTGCGCCGATCCTCACGGGCCCCCAGGTGGTCGCGCTGCGGGCGCTCTGCGACGGCCCGCTCGTCCGCGCCCGGGACGTCGCCGGAGAAGCCCCGGTGCGCCGCGCTGTCAGGGACGCGCTCGACAAGTGGTCCGAGACGTTCCTCGACCGACCGCTGCGTACGGCGCGGCGCTGAGTCGTCGGAGCTCGTCATGTGTCGTCGGAACTCGTCCCTACCTCGTCGGGGACCTAGCCACGAGTGCGGCGTCATCGGCTCCTCGGTCCGGGCCGGCTCCGGTGCGGAGTCGCTCGTCGGTTGAGACGTCCCACCCGCCCGGCGCCGCCTAGGTTTCGTCGGAGCTCGGCCCCCCGAGCTTCCCGGAGTTTGTCTTGCCCGCCCACCGGGCGCCGTATCCTCGCCCCCGATGACGCATCGCAGCCCTTGCCGCACGTCCGTTGCAGCGCTCGCCCTGACCGCCGCAGTCCTCGCCCTTCCGGGGTGTTTCGTGACCCGCGCGATCGGACTCGGACCCGACCCCGATCCGGCGGACCCGCAGAAGGGCGACACGCCGGACGTGATCTACGAGAAGGGCCGAGCGCTGTTCGCCGCGAAGGAGTGGCGGCGCGCCGACGACGCCTTCAGCCTGGTCTGGAAAGACCACCCGTCGTCTCCGTACGCCGCCGACGCGCGCTTCTACGACGCAGAGTGCCGCTACGCCCTCGAGAAGTGGAACGGGGCGCTCGAGATGTACAAGGGCTTCATGAAGGCGCAGCCGCTCTCGCCGCACGCGCCGCTCGTGCAGCGGCGCCTCTACGACATGGGCGTGTTCCAGCTCGAAGACGGCGCGCGCCACGTGTTCGACACCTCCGGCGAAGGCGTGGATGCCCTCGAGTACATCGTCCAGGCCTTCCCGAACGGCGACCTCGCCGACGACGCGCTGATCCAGGTCGCCGACCACGACATGCGCTACAACCGCCCGCAGGACGCCGTCCAGCATCTGCACGACCTGGTGGACCGCTACCCGGGAAGCGAGTGGGCGTACGAAGCGCGACTCCGCCTCGCGCGTGCCTATCGCGAGTTGAACCGCGGCGCGAAGTACGACGCCGACGCACTGCAGCGCGCCGCCGCCCAGTACCGCGCCTACGTCGCCCTCGTCTCGCTCGAACCCGCCCGCGCGGCCGAGTACGCTCCGAACATCGCAGCGGCGAACGCCGAACTCGGCGAGGTCGAGGAGACGCTGGCCCGAAAGGGCATCGAAACCGCCGACTTCTACCTCTACGACGGCCGCACCGACGCCGCGCGCGCGGAACTTCGCAACGTGATCAAGTCATGGCCGGACACGCCCTCGGCCGCCGAGGCGCGAGCACGTCTCGGCGACGACACCGCACCCGGAGGGACCTCCAAGTGAAGCTCCGCAGAAACGTCTTCCGGACCGCCGCCGCAGTGTTCGCAGCGGTCGCCGCCGCCGTGGCGATCGTCCCCGTCGGCGGGTGCGGCTACACCACCGGGTCGCTCGTCCCGGAGCGCTACCGCACGATCTCCGTCGCTCCGTTCGGCAACGAGACGCGGCGGCGCGACATCGAATGGGAGATCACGCAGGCCGTGATCGAGGAGATTCAGGCCCGCACGAACCTGCGCGTCGTCCCGGAATCGGCGTCGCCCGACCTGACGTTGCGCGGCGTGCTGCGCGACGCCAGCGACGAGGCGCTCTCGCGGCGCGACTTCCAGCGACTGCGCGAAGGGGCGTACTTCCTCACCGCCGAGATCGATCTGACCGAGCGCAACGGCGACGCGAAGTCGCCGCTGCTCCGAGACAAGAAGGTCCACGAACGCGAGTCGTACGTGCCGGTCGTCGGCGAGGACGTCCGGACCGCCCGCGCCGAAGCCACGCGAGCTCTGGCCGAGCGCATCGTCCACGAACTCGAGCAGACCTGGTGACACCGGGGCCGGCCCTGCCCGCGCCCCGCGCTCGCTTCGTCCTGCCGCTGCCGCCCCGCGCCGGCGCACCGCGTTCACTCGTCCTGGGCGATCGCACGCTCGTGATGGGCATCGTGAACGTCACGCCCGACTCGTTCTCCGACGGCGGCCGCCACGACACGGCAGACGCGGCGATCTCGCACGCGCTCCGACTCGTCGCCGAAGGCGCCGATCTGCTCGACATCGGCGGCGAGAGCACGCGCCCCGGCGCCGCGGAGGTCCCCGCGGACGAGCAGTGCCGCCGCGTGCTACCGGTGATCGAGGCCCTCCTTGCGCGGGCACCGCAGGTGCCGGTGTCGATCGACACTCGCAGCGCCGACGTCGCGCGCCGGGCCGTCGCTGCCGGGGCCGGCATCGTGAACGACGTCTCGGGCCTCGCGCACGACCCCGCGATGCGCTCGGCCGTCGCGGCCATGGGCGTCCCGGCTGTCGTGATGCACATGCGTGGCACGCCGGGCGACATGGCGACCCGCACGCGGTACCGCGACGTGGTGAACGACGTCCTCGACGAACTGCGGACGTCGCTCGACGCCGCCCGCGCCGCCGGGTGCGCCCATCTCATCGCCGATCCCGGCATCGGCTTTGCGAAGACGCCGGAGCAGAGCGCGGCGCTGCTCGCAGCGACGGCGCGATTCGCGTCGTTCGGAACGCCCCTGCTCGTCGGCGCCTCCCGCAAGCGGTTCCTCGCGCTCGCCGCGGCCGCGACGGCCCCCGGGGTCGCCACCCGGCCGGTTTCGGAGTCGCGCCTGGCCGCGTCGGTGGCCGCGGTGACCCTCGCCGCATGGTTCGGCGTGCACATCGTGCGCGTCCACGACGTCGCCGCGACGGCGGATGCGGTGCGACTCGCCGACCTGCTGCGCGAGGCGGGCCATCCGCCTGCGATTCCAGAGCCGCGGGGCGGGTAGACTTCCGGCCCCCCGCTTTCGCGGGGCCGCCCATGCCCCACGACCTCCGCGCGTACCTCCCGGCCGAGCCGGCAGACTTCATCCAGATCTTCTTGATCTGGGTGGTGATCTACCTCGTCCTTCGATTCGTCCGGGGGACGATCGCCGCGACCCTGCTCCGCGGCGCCGTTCTGCTCGTCGCATTGGCGGTGGTGGTGACCGCGGTCGTGCTGCGCGCGTTCCACCTTCGCGTGCTCGAGTCGATCCTGTCGGCGGTGGGCAGCGTTGCTGTCATCGCGTCGTTGGTGGTGTTCCAGCCCGAGCTCCGGCGGGGACTGCTCTCCCTCGGGGAGCACCGCCTGTTCTCGCGACTGCGCGGCCGCGCGCCCGGCGCGATGGACGAACTCTGCGGCGCGGTGCAAGTCCTCGCGAAGAGCAAGATCGGCGCGCTGTTCGCCATCGAACGCAGCATGCTTCTGCACCACATCGCGAAGTCCGGGGTGCCGCTCGACGCTGAAGCGCGGCGCGACCTGCTCGTCACGATCTTCTGGCCGGGCTCGCCGCTCCACGACGGCGGCGCCCTGCTGCGTGGGGACCGCGTGGTCGCAGCGGCGTGCATCTTCCCGCTCGCCGAACGGCGGGAACTCGCGTCGTCGATGGGCACCCGCCACCGCGCGGGGCTCGGCCTGTCGGAGGAGAGCGACGCCGTGATCGTCATCGTGAGCGAGGAAACCGGGCGCGTCTCGATCGCGCAGTCGGGCGAGCTCACGGTGGTGGATCCGTCGGACCTGCGCGATGCGCTGCACTCCGTGCTCGGCGGCGACGGTTCGCCGGCGCCGCTCCCACGGCTCGCGGACCGCGCGTCGGAAGCGGTCGGAGACGTTCACGTTCCGCCCGACGCTGCGACGTCCCCCGGCGTCCTCGCCCGCGACGCGAGGTCGCAGCCATGAGCGTCGAACGCACGTTCGTCGGAAACGCGGGCGTGAAACTGCTCGCACTGCTCCTTGCGTGGGGGCTCTGGTTCGCCGTGCGCGAAGACCTCGACGAGGTGCGTGAGGCACGCCCGCGCGTGGTGGTCATCGCGGCCGCGGGCAGCGGCATCGAGGGCGAATCGCTCGTGCCGCGTGTTTCCGTCAAGCTGAAGGGGCCGCGCCACGAGCTCGACCTGTTCGAGAACACCGACCGGGCTCTCGTGCTTCCCGTCCGCGCGGACGACCTGACGGCGGACCAGCATTCGGGCACCAAGGTCTTCACGGCGGAGGACATCCTCGTCCCCGAGCCGATCCGGCCCGGGACCGTCCGCGTGATCGAAGTGGAGCCGGACCCGGTGCAGGTCCGTCTGTGGCGCGTCGAGCGCCGCGACGTGCCGCTCGCGCCGCCCGAGTTCCCCGGCATCGAGGATCTCGGAGTGCAGGTCGAGCGCCGCCGCTGGCCGCAGAAGGCGGTCGTGCGCGCTCCGACCGACCAACTCGGCGGGCTCCTCGTGCTCAAGACCGGCGTGGATCGGGATCAGCTCCGCCGGTTCGTCGAAGCGATGGGCGACGCGCCGCGCACCACCGTGACGCTGCCGCTGAGCGTGATCGACACACCGACGGAGCGCCTGACCATCGCGGAGCCGACGCGCCTGGAGGTGACGGCCGACCTCGTCCGCAACGCCGAGATCACGGTGACGCTGCGACTCGACGTGTTCGACGCGGCGCCCGTCGGAGGCAGCGGAGCCCCGGGCGGCGCGTCGGGCACCGACAGCGGTGCGTTCGCCCGCAGCGTGACCGTCATGGACCCGCAGAAGCCCTGGTTCGTGGCGGGCGACCCGCCGAAGGTGAACCTGGCCCTCCGCGGAAACCCGCGGTCGCTCGCATCGCTTGGCTCCGCCCCCGCCGGGGGCGCGACCGCGCTGCCGGTGCGCGTGTACGTCACCACGGCCGACCTCCCCGCAGGCGCAAGCCGTGGCGAGGTGCGCGTCCACGCGTCGGACCTTCCGCCCGGCGTGGCGCTGGCGAACGGCGACCTGACCCTGACGCTCGAAGTCTCGCGCTGAATTCGACACAGCGACGCCGCGGACGCTGTAGTCTCCGCGAACCCCCGACCGGACTCTGCCGTTCGTCAGCGCCGACACGATGGATCTTCGCCTTTTCGGCACCGACGGTGTCCGCGGCCCCGCCGGGCGCGGCCCGCTTTCGCCGCCCGCGCTCGCTCGGTTGGGCCTCGCGGTTGCCGCCGTCGAGACAGCGCGCGCCGCGTCGAGACCTGCGCGCGGCCGCCGCGCGGAACCTGTTCGCGCCCTGATCGGACGTGACACCCGCCAGTCCGGCCCCGGCGTCGCCGCGGCCGTGATGTCCGGGCTCCTCGCCGGAGGCGTCGAAGTCCACGACGGCGGCGTGCTCCCGACGCCCGCGGTGGCGATGCTCACGCGCAAGTGCGAGTTCGACGTCGGTATCGTGGTCTCCGCGTCGCACAACCCGTGGCCCGACAACGGAGTGAAGCTCCTCGGCGCCGACGGCATGAAGCTCGCGGAAGACGAGGAGCACGCGATCGAGGCCGCATATCTCGCCTCGGACGCCCCCGACGGGCCTTCGCCGGAGGCGTTCGCCGCGCCGGTTGCCATGCCCGGCGCGTGCGAACGGTACGAGCGCGAACTCGCTGCGGAGTTCCGCGGCCTGCGACTCCGCGGCGTGCGCGTCGTCGTGGACGCTGCGAACGGCGCGCAGAGCGGCATCGCCACCGAGGTACTCCGCCGCCTCGGCGCGACCGTGACTCCGCTCCACGACACGCCCGACGGCTGCAACATCAACGAGAACTGCGGCGCGCTCCACACTGCGAAGATGCGCCGCGAGGTCCGCGCCCGCGGCGCCGACCTGGGCATCGCGTTCGACGGCGACGCCGATCGTCTCCAACTCTGCGACGAAGCCGGTCGCCTGCTCGACGGCGACGCCGTGCTCTCCGCGCTCGCGCCGCGCCTCCACGCAGCGGGGCGCCTGCCCGGCGGCGTCGTCGTCGGCACCTCGATGACCAACGGTGCGCTCGAGGCACTGCTCGCGGCGCAGGGGCTGTCGCTCGTCCGCACGGCCGTCGGCGACAAGCACATCGTGGCCGAAATGACGAAGCGCGGGTTCGGTCTCGGCGGCGAGCCGTCGGGGCACTTGCTCGTCCCCCGCGACGGACTCCTCACGGGCGACGGACTCCGCGCGGCGCTGCTGTACCTCCGCATCCTCGCGAAGGAGAAGATCGCCGCGTCGGCTGCGCCGGGCGGCTACCGCGCGTGGCCGCTCGAGATCGCGTCGCTCGTGGTCGAACGGAAGACCCCGCTCGCCGACCTGCCGAAGACGTCGGCTGCGATCACGGCTGCGGAGACCGCGCTTGCGGGCGCCGGGCGGATCGTCGTCAGGTACAGCGGCACGGAGCCGAAGATCCGCGTGATGGTGGAGGCGCGCACGAAGTCGGCGCTGAAGGCGTGGCTGACGCCCGTCGTCGCCGCACTGCGCGAGGAAGTGGGTGCCCGATGATCACGCTTGCTCTCGACACGAGCGGTCCCGTGGGAAGCGTCGCGGTCCTGCGCCACAGCGAGGCGGGGCACGGCGCCCCCGCACACGCCGTACTCTCCCGTGAGACGCTGGGCGACGGCATGCGCCACGGCGTGGACCTCTTCCCCGCGATGGAGCGCGCACTGAAGGGAGCTTCGCTCACGCCGCGCGACATCGGCCTCGTCGCCGTCGGCACCGGTCCCGGCAGCTACACCGGCCTCCGCGTCGGGATCACCGCCGCGCGAGCGTTCGCCTACGCCACCGGTGCCCGCCTGCTCGGCGTCCCGAGCTGCGACGCATGGGCCGCGGCGACGGACATCGACGACCGCTTCCTGGCCGTGATCCTCGACGCGAAGGTGAAAGCCGTGTACCTCGCGCTCTACCGGAACGACGGGCGCGCGTGGGTCCGTTACGAAGGCCCCGAACTGCTCCCGCCGGAACAGGCCGCGGCACGGCTGCCGGCGCACGTCCGACTCGTCGGCGACGGCGTCGCGCCGTACGCCGCGGCGTTCGCGGGACGCGCAGCCGACGAGCACCCTGGCAGCGCCGACGCCGTCTGCGTGGCACGCATCGCCATGGACCGCGACGACCGCGGCGAGCGCGACCCGATCGAGCAGATCGTGCCGCTCTACCTCCGACGCACCGAAGCCGAGATCCGACGGGAGGCCCAGCATGGATGACCCGACACCCGAAGATCCGCGTCCGGACGAACCCCGCCCGGACGACTCGCCACCGGACGACTCCGCCGCGTCCCCCCTTCCCGACGCGCAGCAGGCTGCCGACGACTTCGACCTCGCCGGGCTCGACTGCCGCTCGCGCGCGTGGGCCGACATCAGCACGTCGGCGCTGACGCACAACCTCGGCGTGATCCGGTCGCGCATCCCGTCGGACATGAAGGTGCTCGCCGTGCTCAAGGCCGACGCCTACGGCCACGGAGCGATCGGCGTCGCGCGTCACCTGGAGCGCGTCGGGATCGACATGATCGGCGTCGGCGACTCGAGCGAAGCGCTCGAACTCCGCGACGCCGCGGTCGGCTCGCCGCTCCTCATCCTCGGTGCGATCGTGCCGGGCGAGATGGAGGCGGTCGTCCGGAACGACATCGCGACGGTGATCCACTCGAAGGAACGCGCCGCGATGCTGGCCGACGTGGCTCGCGCACTCGGACTACGTGCCCGCGTCCACCTGAAGATCGACACGGGCATGGGGCGCCTCGGCGTGACGCCGCAGATCGCCCGCACACTCGCCCGGTCGATCGCGTCGAACCCGCACCTGTCGTTCGAGGGACTCTGCACGCACTACGGAAGCGCGGCGTCGCCGGTGCCGTTCCACACGGCCGACCAACTCACGACGTTCGTGCGACTCCACGAGGAGATCCGCGCCGACGGCATCGCGCTTCCGTTGGTCCACGCGAGCAACTCCGCGGCCGTCTTCTCCACGCTCCGCACGCACTTCACGATGGTCCGCACCGGACTCGCTCTGTACGGCATGGACCCCGGCAACCTGCCCGTCGGCGCCAGCCCGCTGCAGCCGGTCCTCTCCCTTCGCACGCAGATCGTCTACATGAAGGACGTCGTTGCCGAAACGCCCGTTGGCTACAACCGAACGTACGTGACGCCGCGACCGACGCGACTCGCCGTCATCGCCGCGGGATACAGCGACGGCCTGCCCTACGCGCTCAGCAACCGATCGTACGTGCTGATCCGAGGCGAGCGCGCCCCGATCGTGGGCTCCGTCTCGATGGACTACACGACGGTGGACGTCACGGAGATCGAAGGCACGACCGTCGGAGACGAAGTCACGATCATCGGCGAGTCCGGCAAGCGCCGGATCCGCACGGAAGACCTGGCGCGTACGATCGGCACGATCCCGTACGAGATCACGACGCGGCTCGGTCGACGCGTAGCGCGCCGGTTCATCTGAGCCGCGGCGAGACGTGGGGGAAGGGGACGTTGTTCAGTTTCACTTTCCTTGGACGCGCGTGGAGACGAGCGACGCGCGCCGTGGGAAAGTGAAAGTGAACAGCGTCCCCGTTCGAGCGCTGCTCACTCGGGCGTGTCGTCCGGCTCCCACGCGCCGGACTCGATCTCGGCACGGACCTCCTCGACCTCGGTCGAACCGGCGTGGGGACAGGTCGCGGGGTCGATGAGCGCCTTCGCTTCGTCGGCACGCCCGAGCTCCGCAAGCACCTGCGCGAGCCCCGCGCAGGCGGCGGCACCGGCCCCGAGCGCGAGCGCCCGGCGGAGCGGTTCCTCGGCAGCCTCCGCGTCGTCGTCGAACTCGGCCCGGTAGAAGCCGATCGATTCGTACGCCTCGAAGTCGTCGGGCGCCTCGGCCACCGCCCGCTCGTAGCACCGCAGCGCCTCGTCGGGCGCCAGCCCGAGTGCGGTCGGGTCGTCGTCGAGCAGTTGAATGACGTCGCCCCGGACGTTCCAGAGGCGCGCCGACGTCGGGTGCTCGGCGAGAGCCCGGTCCGCCAGGGCGACTTCGCTCTCGCCGGTTCGGCCACCGGCAGCGCGGACGGCCTGCCTGATCGTCTCCACCCAGTCGGCTTCAGTCGGCACGTCGTAGTCCTCCTCCGGAAGCGGCGCAGCGCGGCCGTTTCATCTCCGTACTTCCTACCCCGCGTCCACCCCCGCCGCGTACGTTCCCACGAGCAAAAATGCGCTTCCGCTACCGCGTCGCCGTGTTCGTGACCGGAGCCGCGCTCTGCGTGGGTTCCGCATACGGCGTCGTGACCAGCGACGCCTTCGTGCGACGACTGACGCGCAGCGTCCTCTCCCGGATCATCCGGGGCCCGGCGCACGTGGAGAGCGCGGCGTTCTCGTTCCACGACGGACTCGTGCTGCACGGCGTGGAACTCAGGGACCCGAACGATCCCGCCGGACCGCCGGCCGTGCTGGTGGACGTGCTGCGCGCGGACTTCGGGCTCTTCGTTCTCGGCGACGGCCCGCGGGTGACGGGCGTCGTGCTCGAGAATCCGACCGTTCGCCTGCGGCGACTCGCGGACGGCTCGCTGTCGGTCGCGACACTGCTTGAGAAGCTCCCGCGTTCGGACGACGCGAAGCGCGTGGAACCGCCGGACGTCCGGATCACCGGGGCGACGATCCTGTACGACGACGGGCAGATGCTCGCCGGCGGGCCGGTCGTGCTCAGCTCCGTCGAGGCGAAGCTCACGCCCACCGGCGACGCTTGGCGCGTGGACGTCACGGGCACGTCGAAGGAGCTCGGCCCGCTGACGGTGCGCGCTTTCATCTCGCCGGACGACGAGGTCACAGCGCGCGTGGACCTTCCGGCGGTGGTCCTCGGCCCGGCGCTCCTCGCGCGCCTTCGTCTCCCCGGCGCCGCCGAGACGGCGGCGGTCGCGGGCCGTGGAACGATCGAAGCGCACGCCGACGTCGCGTGGGGCCCGTCGCACGACGCGATGGTCGGCGCGAAGGTCCAGCTCACCGGGCTGAAGGCGACCGTGCGATTGGACGAAACGACCGTCGGCGAGCGCACGCCGGAGGCGTTCGACGTCACCGTCACCGGCGGAGCGGCCGAGCTGAAGGACGCAGCCGTCGTGCTCACGGGCCTCGAGATCTCGGCCCTCGGAGCGACGGCCCGATTCGAGCAGGCGAGACTGTCCGGACTCGGCTCGGGAGGCACGCCGCAGGTGGATGCCGACCTCGCGCTCGACGCCCTCGTCGTGAACGACGCACTGCTCCCCCGCCTTCCCTGGGCCGCCCGCCGCGTGATCGACGCGTACGGACTCCGCGGCACGATCGCCGGTCGGTTCTCGCTCCACGGCCCCGTCACCTCGCCCTCGGTCCTCGCGACAGCCGACATCACCGCCGGCCACGTGAGTTTCGACGGATACCTCGATGCCGACGGCAAGCGCCACGGTTTCCCGTACGCGGTGAACGACGCCTCGGGAACGGTCTCGTTCGACGGCTCGCACCTGAGGTTCAGCGCCGGCGGACGCCACGGACCCGCAACGATCCACGCCGACGGCGTCCTCGACTACCGCGCCGGCGACGAACTGCCGGACATCACCATCGTCGCGAAGGACGTTCCCCTCGACGCCGACCTGCGCGCCGGTTTCCAGGACCGCGCCGAGCACGTCTTCGACCGCTGGGAGCCGACCGGATCCGCCGCGAGCATCGTCGTGCGCGTGGTCCGCGACCCGCACGAGGATGGCCCCTTCGGCGGCGCGACCGAGATCGAGCTGAACTTCGACGGTCGGGCGTCGCTGCGCCCCCGGTTGCTTCCGACGACGCTCTCGGACGTGCGCGGCACGATCCTGGTCCTCGCCCCGACGCGGGGCGACCACCGGGCCGAACGCGTCGTGCTGAAAGACGTACACGCGAAGGGCGACGGTCTCGACGTGACCGTGAGCGGTCGCATCGACACCGACCGCGCCGGCGCCGACGACGACCTCTCCGTCACCGTGCACGCAGCCGACATCGGCGGCGCGGTGCGCGACGCGGTGCTCGCTTCCACCGAGTTCATCCCCGACTCGGTGAAGCACCTCCTCACGGATCTCGGTGCGCGCGGCGCGATGACGGTGCGGGCGGATGTCGCCGGCGATCCCGACCGTCGCCGCGACCGCGTGGCGATCGCGCTCGAGGGCGCGTCGGTGACGGGCTACCGCGATGTCCCCTTCGCCGCCGACTCGCTGACCGGTTCTGTACTCGTGGACGGTGACGAGGTTCGGCTCACAGGCATCGCCGGGCGCGCGCTCGGTGTGCCCATTCGCGGCGAAGGGCGCCTCGTCGGTCTCGCGACCGGCGCGATCGAGCCCGACGTCCGCATCGAGGCCGACCAGGTGCCGCTCGGCGAACCGCTCCGCCGCGCGCTCGGCCCGCGCCTGGCGAAGCCTGCGGAAGCGTTCTGGGACCGACTGCGGCCCGTCGGCGAGATCGGGACGCTCGGTACGCGCGCCGACGTGGTGGTCGCGGTGCGGCCCTCGACACTCCCCCAGCCGATCGAACTGTGGCTCACGAAGATCCACGGACCGCTCGTCCCGCTGGGCCTCGAGTTCGACAACGAAGACGGCGAACTCCACTACGACGGCCGCGAGGTGACGCTGCGGCTCGCAGCGTCGATCGGCGGCGCGCTCATCGACCTGAAGCGCGTCCACTACGACCTCGCGTCCGGTCGCCTGGGCGTGTCCGCCGACCTGCGGGGCCTGCGCTTCCCCGAAGACGTGGACACGCTGCTCCCCGCCGACACCGTGGCCCGCATCCGCGAGGCGATCCCGGGCCGCAACCTGCACTGGAACGGTCTCGAAGTCGCCTACGACCCGGCACGCGACGCGCTGGACCTCTCGGGCGAACTGGCGATCCGCCCGCGTGCCCGTCGCGCCGCGCCCCCGCCGGGGCTCGCTCCCGACGGCGCGTTGCAGGTCGAGCACCTCACGTTCCTCTTCCCGCCCGGACTCCCCGTCACGTTCAGCGCAGCCGGACACGCCGAGGGCTTCCGCCTGCGGCCGGGCCTGCAGGTCGAAGAGTTCACCGGCGAGGTCGCCCTCGACGGGCGGATCGACGACACGGGCCTGTCGGTCGGGGCGAGCACGATCGGGGCGCGACTCGTCGTCTCCGGTTTCACGCTGACCGACGCCAAGATCCAGGCGACGTCGGCCCCGGACGGCGCCCGCGTCACGGCCGAGGCGGGGTTCTCCGGCGGCAGGCTGACCGCGGCGCTCGGGCCCGGCACGAAGGACGTCGCCTACTCCGGCCAACTGCATCTGCGCGGCGCCGATCTGGCCAAGGTCGTCGGCTCGCGCGGCGACGTCCGCGGCGTGATGGACGGCGACGCGAGTTTCAACAACGCCTCGGGCCGGTCCGAGGACCTCCGGGGCACCTTCGAGCTGAACGTCCGCGAGGGTGCGCTCGTGAAGTTCCCGCTCGTCTCCGCGGTCCTCAACGTGATCCCCGGCGCGGGCGACCTGACCGACGCCGCGCTTCACGGAACGATCCGCGGCGCCACGCTCGACATCCGCAGCTTCGTCGTGCGCGGGCCGATCTTGAAACTCTACGACTCGACGGGCTGGATCGGGTTCGACGGCGCGCTGAACATCGATCTCTCGGCGTTCTGGGGTGTGCCGCTCGCGTCGCTTCCGATCCACGTCGGAGGGACGCTGCGGAGCCCCCAGGTGAACGTCTCGATCCTCGGATCCGGCACGCCGAAGGACAAGCCCCGCGAGCCGGAGCCCCGCGAACCAGAGTCGCGGGGCGACCCGGCCGCCCCCGGAGGACGGGTCTGGTGACGTCTACCACGTTCGAACCCGAGGCGCTCGACGTCGTCGCCATGAACGAGGCCGATCTCGGCGCCGCGACGAAACCCCTTCAGTTGCCCCGCCGTGCCGTCGATGGTCCGGGCGTGAATCTCTACGCCGCCGTGCTCGCTGGAGGCTCAGGAACCCGATTTTGGCCCGCGAGCACCGCGCGCGTGCCGAAGCAGTTCCTCCCGCTCACCGGCAGGTCCGCCATGATCCGCGTGAGCGTGGACCGGCTCCTCCCGATCGTGCCCGCAGAGCGGATCGCGATCGTCACGTCGGCCGCCACACGCGACGCGGTGATCCGCCTGCTGCCGGAGGTTCCGCCCGAGAACGTCCTCGGCGAACCGCGGGGCCGTAACACCGCCGCCGCCTGCGCGCTCGCCGCGCGGTGGGCGGTGCGACACGCCGCCGCTCGCGGAACCGATCCGGTGCTCGTCACCACGCCCTCCGACCACCTGGTCGAACCGCTCGACGAACTCCGAGATGTCCTGCTGTCCGCCGCCGAGCGTGCCGCCGGTGGTCCGCGCCTGCTGACGCTCGGACTGCGTCCGACGTTCGCCGCGACCGGATACGGTTGGATTCGCCTCGGGCGGCACGTCGCAAGCGTCGGAGGGCGCGACGTCCACCGCGTGGACCGGTTCGTCGAGAAACCCGACCGCGCGCGGGCGGAGCAGTTCCTCGCGTCCGGCGGCCATCTCTGGAATCTCGGCCTGTTCGCGTGGCAGCCGCAGGTGTTCCTCGACGCGCTCGCGAGCCATCTTCCCGAGACCGCTGCGGCACTCGCCGACGCCGACACGCCGGAGTTGCTCGCGGCCGCGTACGAGACGATCCCGTCGATCTCCGTGGACCACGCAGTGCTCGAGAAACACGACGTCGTCGAGTGTCTGCCGTGCTCGTTCCGCTGGGACGATCTCGGCTCCTTCGCCGCGGCCGCGCGCCACCTCCCCGCCGACGCGGCCGGAAACACGTCGATCGGCCCACTCCTCGCCGTCGAGAGCAAGGGCTGCGTCGCGTGGGCGCCCGAGGGCGGCATGACGGCGCTCCTCGGCGTCGAGGATCTGATCGTCGTCCATGCGCACGGTGTCACGATGGTGGCGCCGAAGGCCCGCGCCGAGGAGGTCCGCAAACTCGTGGACGCGCTCGCGCCGGCCGGCTTGGAGAGGTTCCGTTGAACGTTCGACCGAAGGTGCCCACCGGCGACGTGCGCGCCCTTGCCGTGGATCTCGGGACCAAGCGCGTCGGCCTCGCCGTGAGCGACTCCCTCGGGATCGCGGCCACGCCGATCGACGTGCTCGAGGGGCTCACCCCTGAGCAGGTCGCCGACCGCGTCGCCGCGATCGCGAAAGACCGCGGCGTCGGCGTCCTCGTCGTCGGCATGCCGTTCAACATGGACGGCTCGGACCACAAGACCGCGCCGCAGATCCGTCAGAAGGCGGAGCTCTGCGGGAAACGCTCCGGGCTCCCGATCGAGTACGTGGACGAGCGCCTCACGACCGTCGAGGCCGCGCGTCGACTGTGGGAATCCGGACTGACGAACAAGAACCGCAAGAGCCGCGTGGACCAGGTCGCCGCGGCGCTCATCCTCCAGAGCTGGCTCGAGTCCCGCCGCGCCGCGAAACGCCGCGCCGAAATCGCCGCCATGCCGCCGGAGCCGGACACCGAGTAGCCGCGCGTCCCCAGCTCGCCGATAGCGCAACGAACGCATGACCCCGTTGCGCCGGTCCGCCGCACACTCCACCCTGGCGCCCCGCGACGGCCGCGCCTGGATCGCTCTTCGGCTCGAACCGGTGGCGAGCGGTCCGGCGTCGGCCGAACCTGCGGACCCCGGCCGGTAGTCCGCGACGGGCCCCGTCCGGCCGCCGGTCGGTCGAGCCGCCCCAGGTTTTCCGGTCCCCGCGCGCGCCTCCCCCGTAGCTTCCCCCCCTCAGGCCCCCACTGCGGAGCGTATCTGCGGAGGGTGGCGTCTCGTCGTACGTGCACAGCGACGCTGTGCGAAGGAAGCCCATGCCGATCGAAGCTGCGAAGAAGACAGAGGTCATCAAGACCTACAGGGCCGGCGACAAGGACACGGGTTCCACGTCGATCCAGATCGCCCTGCTCACGACCCGTATCCGTCAGCTCACGGGCCACCTCCAGTCGCACAAGAAGGACTTCGCGGCCCGCCGCGGCCTCCTCGTGCTCGTCGGACGCCGCTCCCGCCTGCTCAAGTACATGAGCAACTCGGACCGTACGGGCTACCTGGACCTGATCCAGAAGCTCGGCATCCGGGCCTAGAGTTCCACCACGCTGTCGCCATCCCGCTTCGTCGCAGATGATGAGCCCGCCCGCTCCGCGGTCGGTTTCGCTGCGCGCACGGGCACGGCGAGCGATACGGCGCTGAGTACCGCGCCGACGACGACGCCGACTACGACGCCGACTGTCGCGTCGTTTGCGGCACCGTTCGCGACGTCAGCAGCAGCCCCGTGGACCCACGGCGGCATGGACTGCACTTTCCCCCACGTTTCCACGCTTCGGGCCCGCGGATAGGGCCCTTTCGATCGTCCGGGCGCGGGAGGAACGCCTCCGCCGGACCAGAGGAGGTTTTTGAATGGCTCACAACGTGAGCGTGCTCATCGGAGCACACGAGATGAAGTTCGAGACAGGCCGTCTCGCAAAGATCGCCGCGGGCGCCTGCCTGCTGACCTACGGCGATGTGGTGGTGCTCGCAGCCGTTTCGGAGGGTCCTGTCCGGCAGAAGCAGGACTTCCTCCCCCTGACCATGGACTACCGCGAGAAGATGTACGCATCGGGATCCGTCCCGGGCGGGTTCTTCAAGCGCGAAGGCCGTCCGTCGGAGAAGGAGACGCTCACGATGCGTCTCATGGACCGTCCGATGCGCCCCTTGTTCCCCGAGGGGCTGCAGCGCGACATCCAGGTCCAGGCGATGGTGCTCTCGTCGGATGACGAGACGGATGCCGACGTCCTGTCGGTCAACGCGGCTTCGGCGGCGCTCGCCCTCTCGCCGCTCCCCTGGGCCGGCCCGGTCGGCGCGGTCCGCATCGGTCGGATCGACGGCGCGTGGGTCATCAACCCCACCCTCACACAGCGCAAGCTGAGCCAGCTCGACCTGGTGGTCGTCGGCACGACCAAGGCCATCACGATGGTCGAGGCCGCCGCCAAGGAGATCCCCGAGGCCGACATGGTCCAGGCTCTCGAGGTCGCGCACGCCGAGATCATCCGCATCTGCGCCGCGCAGTCGGAGCTGATCGCGAAGGCCGCGCGTCCGAAGGCGTCGTACGAGGCGCTCCCCGAGGACGAAGCGCTCCTCAAGACGATGCGCAAGAAGCACGCGGACGCCATCGAGAAGGCGCACCGCCACCCGGGCACGAAGCTCGAGCACAACGCGACCCACAAGGACGCGCTGAAGAAGGTCGTCGAGGAGCACACGCCGAAGGACGGCACGCCCGACGAGATCGCGGCACGCGTCACGCTGGTGAAGCGCTACGCGGAGAAGGTCAGCCAGGAGGTCTTCCGCAAGATCTGCCTCACCGGCCGCCGCTACGACGACCGCAAGCCGGAGGACATCCGCGCCATCGACATCGAGGTCGGCGTGCTCCCCCGCACGCACGGCTCGTCGATCTTCCAGCGCGGCGAGACGCAGGCGCTCGTGGTCGCGACCCTCGGCACGAAGCTCGACGAGCAGATGATCGAAGGTCTGCACGACACGTACCGGCGCGCGTTCATGCTGCACTACAACTTCCCGAACTTCTCCGTCGGCGACACGAAGCCGATCCGGGGCCCCTCGCGTCGCGAGATCGGCCACGGCAAGCTCGGTGAGCGCGCCCTTGAGGCGGTCCTGCCGCCGGTCGAGGAGTTCCCCTACACGATCCGCATCGTGTCCGAGATCCTCGAGTCGAACGGTTCGTCGTCGATGGCGACGGTCTGCGGCGGCACGCTGGCGCTCATGGACGCCGGTGTGAAGATCACGCAGCCGGTCGCGGGCATCGCGATGGGCCTGATCAAGGACGGCGACAAGGAAGTCATCCTCACCGACATCGCCGGCAAGGAAGACGCCTGGGGCGACATGGACTTCAAGGTCGCCGGAACGCAGCGCGGCATCACCGCGCTCCAGATGGACATCAAGATCGACGGCGTCTCGTCGGACCTGATGCGCCGCGCTCTGGAGCAGGCCCGCGCTGCCCGCGTCCAGCTCCTCCAGCACATGCTGAAGGCGCTCCGCCGCCCCCGCGCCGAGCTGTCCCCCTGGGCCCCGCGCACGGAGCGCATCCAGATCAAGAAGGACAAGATCGGCGCCCTCATCGGACCGGGCGGGAAGAACATCCGCGCCCTCCAGGAGAACTTCAAGGTCGAGATCGCCGTCGATGACGAGGGCGTGGTCGTCGTGTACGCCGTCAACGGCGAGTCGATCAAGGCCTGCCGCGAAGCCATCGAGTCGATGTGCGGCGAGGTCGAGCTCGGCAAGGTGTTCGACGGCAAGGTCGTCTCCATCAAGGAGTTCGGCGCGTTCGTGGAGCTCGGACCTGGACTGGAAGGTCTGGTGCACGTGAGCGAACTCGACGACGGCTACGTGGCCTCGCCGGAGGATGTCGTGCAGGTCGGCGACATCATCAAGGTGAAGGTCGTCTACGTGGACGGCGCCGGCAAGGTGAAGCTCTCGCGCAAGGCCGTTCTCCGCGAGGAGAAGGGTCTGCCCGTCGAGCCGTACGAGCCGCCGCAGCGTGGCCCCCGTGGCCCCGGCGGCGGTGGCCGCGGACGCCGCTAAGTAGTTCCTGTCCAACAGCCGCCGCGATCTGGTCCGCCAGGTCGCGGCGGTTTCGATTCCGGGAGGGGACGCGGCACCGTCCTGCGGGCGGAACGTCGTGTCCCGCCCCGACTCCAGCGGCGGAACTGCGTGCCAAGTTCAGCCTCGACGGGCGCTCGGCTGCACGTGCCGGGTCAGCCAACGCGCCGAGCTGGATCCGCCGCCGCAACGAACCAGCGCGGGCGAACGTACCGGAATTCGCTATCCGCCACATTGACACAAGAAGCTTACAGAAAAGCACTTAAGACGCTCTGCCGGGCTCGCTCCGAGAAGGATCGGATGTCATTCAGACGCCCGCGCACTAAGATTTCGCCGTGCGTCTGTCCGGATTGGCCCCCTCGATCGTTGCGCTCACCGCCATCGTCGCGGCGAGTGCGGCGGTTCTGACGTGGCAGATTGGTTCCGCCTTGGCGCAAGAGGCGCCACCGCCATCCGCCATGTCCGAGCGGACGCCCACAACCGAGTGCCCTCCGGCTCCCGGACCGATCACGATCGACGGCGACCTTCGCGAGTGGACGCTGGGCCGGGCGATCGAGATCGGGCCGGACCAACTGGTCAAACGGAACGCTGCCTACGGCGGTCCCGCCGACCTCTCCGGGAAGATCCTCGTCTGTCGCAGCGCGACGACGCTGTACGTGGCCGGCGAGATCCACGACGACGTCCTGTTCTGGAACCCAGACACGTCCTGGCGGGGCGATGGCGTCGAGCTGTTCTTCGACTTCCGCTCCGACGCGACTGCGCGCTCCACCGACGCCTACGATCAGGACACGTACCAACTGCTCCTCCACTCCCTGGCGAGCGAGGTCCGGTGGAACTTCGCCTGGTACCGCGGACGACCGGGGCGGATGGACGACCCGATGGACGGGATCGAACTCGCAGGGCTGCGTTTCCAGGACGACCGGGGCGCGACGGTCGGCTACCGGTTCGAGGTGGCGATCCCCCTCGCCAACTTCCCGGGCGTGCCCCGCGAGAAGGGTCGCGCGTTCGGGTTCGACGTCGCCCTGTCCGACTCCGACGGTCTCCCGGAACAGCGCAACTACGCCACGTGGAGCGGGCGCTCGGACCTCTCGCGGTTCCCCAGCCGGTTCGGGCAACTCGTGCTCGGCGACAACCCGCCGAAGGCCGTCGCCCCCGAGTCCGCCGGAGGATCCCAGCTCCTTCCGATCGCATTCGTGGCGGTGGTGCTCGGGTTGGTGCTGTCGATCTGGCTGGCGCGCGGACTCGACGCGCGGGCGTCTCGCATCGGCGGCTGGCTCGCCCGCGTCAGCGACATCCCCACCCGGCGCAAGCTGGTCGCCGCGGCGACGCTCGTTGCGCTGCTGATCGCCGCCGGGCCGACGGCCTCGCTCGTCGCGCGGGGCCTGGCATCGCGTGAGCTCGCGAATCGCCGGGAGGTCGGCGCTCTCGTGCGTGACGTGGCCGCAGAGGCCCTCCCCCTCGGTCTCCAGCGCCCGCAACTCCCCGTCCATCCATCGCCTCTGCTCTCGATCCTCACCGGCCAGGCCGTGAAGCTCCCGACGGAGTTCGAGTTCACGGTGCTCCCGCCGATGGCCGTCGGCGACGATGGCACGGCGGCGCCGGAGCCGACGTCGAGGACCCTCGCGGGAGTGCCGTTCCTGCGGCGCGACATCCCGGCGACCGCTGCCTGGTCGGGCTCGTTCCTCGTCCATCCGCCGTGCGCCGCAGAGTCGGCCACGCTCGTGACGTCGTGGCGAGCCGACATCGGGTCGGACGTGCCGCCCAAACCGGGCGAGGTCGTCGCCGAGGTACGGTTCGCCCACCTCGACGGCACCGTGGACCCGCCGGTGGAACTCGTGTGGGGACGCCACGTGGACGCCTCGGACGACGTCACCGCCCTCACCGGTCACACGGGCGCACCGGAGTCGGCGGTGGCGTGGATCTCCGGCAGCTCGCCGAGCGAGCGCGTGGCTGCGGACGGTGTCGAGCATGCCGACGAGCTGACCGTGCCGCTCGCCGCCACCGACTCACCGGTGGTGCGCATCGAGGTCGAGCAACGGGCGCCCGGCGGGCGCTTCACGACCCACGGAATCACGCTCCACACGAAGGGCGGTACAGAGACTGTCCCGCTGCCGCTCGGCCGCGCGACGCGCGGCGGAGTTCCGACGGCCGCAGCCCCGTTCCCGTCGCCCGACGCCGGGCTGATCGTCTCGCGCGCAACACCGCACGTCGTCGTGCCGTGCGACGTCACGGCCGACCGTCTCTGGCTGGTGGTCTCGCTGCGGCGGGGGTTCTCCCCAAACCGCACCGGACTTCCCGTGATGCTCGTGCGTGCTGAATTCGAGGACGGCTCGGTGGACGGCCCATTCCCCCTCGAGAACGGGACCGACATCGACCTCGAAACGAGTCTGCCGCGTCTGCACGGCGACGCCTTCCGGTCCGAGCTCGCGTTCGAGTGGGGCCTGCCCGACGCACCCCGCGGTCACGCGGACCTCTGGAGCGCTCGCTTCGCGCGCCCGGGTCGGCGCCTCACGAAACTGCACTTCGAGTTCAAGGGCGAAGACGAAGTGGTGCGCGTGTCTTCGATCGTGCTCGGGTCGCCGGGCCGCGCGCCCCGCACCGACGGTCTGCTCCACCTGGAGTCCACCGCGGACGGGTTTCGGCTCTCCGCCGGCGACCGCGAACGCCTCACGGGGCTCGAGTTCACGTCGTTCCGCGACGGGGCCGCCTACGCGACGACGCTGGGCGGCGCCGACCGCGAACGCGCGCTCGCCCGCGCCGCCACGCCGGATGTCGCCGGAGCGATCGCGCGCTCGCCCGAGGGCGTCCACGACGTGCGCCTGCTCGACGGCCGCCGCATCCACGCGCTTTCAATCCCGCTCCCGGGCGCGCGCACCGGGTCGTTCATCGAGATCACGTGGGTCGGCGACGCCGGCGACGAACTCGCGGTGATCGTGTTCCGGGTCCGGACCGTGCTCGGCGTCCTGCTCGTCCCGATCCTCGTCCTCCTCGCCGCGGGAGCGATCCGGCGACTGCGGACCGTACACGCGCGGCTGGTGGCCGTGTGTGCCGCCGTCTCGGCTGTTCCCGCCGTGCTCGGGTTCTTCACGATCCCGGAACTCGTCGTGGGGCGGATCGAGGAGTCGGAGCGCGACGCCGTGCTCCAGAAGGCCGCCGCCGCGAAGACGCGACTCGTCTCACTGCGAGTGGAAGCGCTGCGCCGCGCCGAGACCGCGATCCAAGACCCCGCGCTGGGCGAAGCTCTGAAGCGGCGCGGCCTGCCGGACTTCCGGGCGTCGGTGGTGCCGGCCCTCGTGGACCTCGAACGGAACCTGACGACCGAGACGATGCCGGGCGCGCGCATCGCGTTCGACGTACTCCCGCTCACGTCGGACGGCGAACGGTTCGTCTACCCCCGCGACGTCGAGTACACGGTCTTCCGCGACCGTGCTACGCAGGTCGCGGACGCGCTCGCGTACCGCTGGTCCCGTCTCACCGCGCGCGGCGTTGCGCAACGGTTCGACACGGAAGGCCGATGGCAGACGACGCTCGTGGTGGACCTGCCGGTTGATCGTGCGGCCGTGGACGCCGCCGCCACGGCAGCCGGCGGGGACGTGCAGGTCCACCTCTACACGCCGCGCGGGTTCCCGCTCGCTGAGACCGCGGCCCGCGTCCCCGGCGAGGAACTCCCCGAGGAAACCGAGCGGAAGGTCGGCATCGCGCTGCGCGTGCTGCGCGAGCAGCAGCCGTTCGTCGAGGCGCGGTCGCTCGGCGGCACGCTCTACACCGTCGCGTACGACGTGCTCCGCGGCGAGTCCGGCGACGTCAGCCTGGTCGCGACGGCGCTGCCCCGGAGCGGTGCCGACGCACTCCTCGCGCGCGTGGGTCAGACGTCGCTCCTGATCTTCGGCGCCGGCGTGGCGGTGCAGTTCCTGCTCATCGGGCTCGTCGCGGTGGGAACCACGCGCCCGCTCGGACGCGTCATCGCTCGTGCCACCGAGGGCCGGTCGTCGGACGGTGTCGGCGGTTTCGGCGGTGACGGAAGCAGCGGCGACGGCGGCGGACTCAGCGACGAGCCGGGCGGCCCCGACGGTGGACCGCGCAGCCCCGACGGCGCCCCCGGCGACGAGATCGCGTCGCTCTCGGCGGCCGTTGCAGGACTCCAGCACGAGCGGGACGTCTATCGCGACGAGATCGCGCGCATATCGGCCGCCGTCGCCGAGCTCGCGAAGGCGCGGGAGCCGGAGGCGGTCGTGGCGACCGCGATCGAGATCGTCCGCAAGTCGCTCGCGCCCTGGGGTGCAGCCATCGTGACCGTGGACGACGAGGGTCGCCACGAGGTCGCGGGCGGATTCCGGGGCGATGACCGGATCGCGCGCATGCCGATCGTCGTAGACGTCAACAGCCCCCTGGTTCCCGTGCTGCGCGGCCGCTCCGACGCGCGTGTCGCGCCGCTCGGCGCCGCGGCGGACTCGCTGTCGCGCGACGAACGCCAGCTCTTCGACGGCGCAGCGTCGTTCGAGGCGTTCCCGCTGTCGGGCGAGGAGGAGCGGGGCGGCGCACTCGTGCTCATCGAGCGCGCAGGACCCGCGGTACGGCGCCGGACGTTCCACGACGAGTTCCCCGGCGCGATCGCGCGTCAGGTCGGTCTCGCGCTCGGCGCGGCGCGCCTCGTCCGGCTCGCCGTCCGGGACCCGGAGACCGGCTCGCACGTCGCCAGTTACTTCGCCGAACGCCTGCGAGAAGAAGTGGATCGCGCCGTCGCCGCGAAGCGACCGATCGCCCTGCTGCTCGTGTCGGCGTCGGACCCGCCGAACGCAGCCCCAGAGGTCCGCGCCGCGGCGCAACGGATCGCCGATCGAGTGCGGGCCGAAGCCCCGCAACGGGCTTTCCTCGGGCGTCTCGAGACCTTGCTCTTCGCGATCGCGATCCCCGAGTCGGACCGCGCCTCGGCCGACGCGCTCACCGCGACCCTGCGGCGCGCCGCGGCGGAGCCCGGACTCGCCGGCGTGCGGCTCCGCATCGGCTTCGCAGCGTGCCCCGAGGACGCCGGCAGCTCGGAGTTCCTGCTCGCCGAAGCGCGGCGGCGTCTCGGCGGCGAGCCCGGGTCGGCGGCGAGTCGCCCGGCGACGGCCGTGGGGACCGACGAGCGCCTCGCCGCCGACGCGCGGAAGCACGGCGTCGTGTTTGCCAGCCCCGAAGGCCGCGCGCTCCTCGAGACCGTCCACCGGATCGCCGCGAGCGACCTCACGCTGCTCGTCGAGGGCGAGACCGGCACCGGCAAGGAGATCGTCGCGGACCTCGTCCACCGCTGGAGCCCGCGGCGCGACCGCGCCATCGTGAAGGTGAACTGCGCCGCGCTGCCCGACGCTCTGCTCGAGAGCGAGTTGTTCGGCTACGAGCGCGGCGCATTCACGGGCGCCGACAAGAGCAAGCCCGGCCGCTTCGAACTCGCCGACGGCGGCACGCTCGTGCTCGACGAGATCGGGGAGATGCCGCTCAACGTGCAGGCGAAGATCCTGCGCGTGCTCGAGGACCGCACCGTCGAGCACCTCGGGGGAACGCGCCCGGTACCCGTCAACGTCCGGATCATCGCGTCAACGAACCGCGATCTCGGCCGGATGGTCTCCGAGGGGCGCTTCCGCGAGGACCTGTTCTATCGATTGAACGCCGTGACGATCTCGGTGCCGCCGCTGCGGGCCCGCAAGGAAGACATCCCGCCGCTCGCGGAGTCGTTCCTGCTCGCCGCCGCGGAGGCCCACGGTCGCCGCGCTCCGACGCTCCAGCCCGACGCTATGGACCTTCTGTTCCGGCACTCGTGGCCGGGAAACGTGCGCGAGCTTCGGAACCTGATGGAGCAAGTCGTCGTACTGCAGACGTCCGACTCCGTGCGCGCGGCCGACCTCATCCCGTCGCTCGGCAAGGGTGCGCGGCCACGGGTCGGGGGCGCGGCGGCAGTGTCGGCAGCATCGGCAGGCGCAAGCGCGCCGTGGTCGGGCCGCGACGCGGACCACGAGTCCGCGCGGGACGCCGCTCGAGATGCTGGGCGTGATGTCGGCCGCGACTCCGCGGGCAGCGCCGCCGCGGGCGCGCCGGCATCGCCGCCCCCTCCGACACCGTCGGGCGCGGCGCCGGAAGCACCGTGGTCCCCGTCGTCCGCCGACGTCTACGCCGACTCCCCCGCCGCTGTGTCCGACCGCCAGCGGCGCCTGCTGGCGCTCATGGCGGAGCGCACGTGGATCACGACGTCGGAGTACTGCGACATCGTGGGCGTCTCGCCGCGGACCGCGCTGCGCGACGTGCGCGAGTTGGTCGAACGCGGCGTGATCGTGATGGACGGCAAGCGCCGCGGCGCGCGCTACCGGCTGCCGTAGACGGGACAGGATCGACGCAGGATTCCCCTCGCGACGCGCGCTCGCCAAGCAGAGCGGCCGGGCCGGACCGAGGAGAGTGCAACCCTGCGCTCGTGGCGACGTCCCCGACGAGGTAGGCCCGAGTCGCGGAGGATACTGCGCCGGACCGAGGAGAGTGGGACCCCGCGCTCGCAGCGACGTCCCCGACGAGGTAGGCCCGAGTCGCGGACGATACCAGGCCCGAGTCGCGGACGACACCGGAGGCGGACCGACGCGCGCCCATTCCACATCGCGCCTCCGCGGAGCAGAGCGGCCGGGCCGGACCGAGGAGAGTGGGACGCGGCACTCGCAGCGACGTCCCCGACGAGGTAGGCCCGAGTCGCGGACGATACCAGGCCCGAGTCGCGGACGCGAACGTCGCTACTTCAGCGCGTCCTTCTCCTTCTCCTTCATCAACGCGCGCACGCGCTCCGACGACGGCACGACCAGCCGCGCCTCTTCCGGGCGTTCGATCGTGAGCGTGATCCAGAAGACGAGTTCCGTCTTCGTCTTGCGCTTCGACGTCGAGCCGAACGCCCACCCGAGCACGGGGATGTCCTTCAGCAGCGGGATGCCCGTGCGCGTGTCGCGCTCGTCGGACTGCTCGAGCCCGCCGATCACGAGCGTCTCGCCGTTCGGCACGGTCACGACGGTGTCGGCCGTGCGCTGCGAAATCACGGGGTTCACGACCTGCTGGTTCGCGGACGTGGCCGTGACGCGGAAGTCGGAGAGGCGCGACGCCTCGGCCAGGATGCGGACGCGGATGCCGTCGCGTCCGATGAGCATCGGCTGGACTTCGAGACGAATGCCGACGTCCTTGAAGTCCGTCGCAGTCGTCACCGCGTTGCCGGAGATGTTCTGACGGACGTACGGCTCCTGGTCGCCCGAGCGGATCACCGCCGTCTCGCCCTGACTCGCCAGGATCGACGGTTGCGACAGCACCGATGCGTGGGCGCCCTGCTCCACCGCCTGCACGGCGTAGTCGAAGGTCAGGTACTTGTCCGCGCTGCGGAACGCCGCGGTCGTGCCGTTGAGCGCATCGAGCGCATTCGGGAACTTCGCCTCGAACGACTGGAGGAAGGTGTCGCCGACCGGCCGGGTGATCTTCGACGAGACGCCGATCTTCAACTGGTCGTCCCACGTCAGTTCGAGCACCTTCGCCTCGACGCGCACCTGCGGCTGCGGAAGGTCCACCATCGACAGGATGCGCTCGAGCACCGGCCAGTTCTCCTCCGTCTCGATGATCCGGAGCACGTTCTGGAGGTTCGAAACCGGCGCAGTTTTCGGAGCCGTGGACGACGCCGAGGCCGGGGTGTACATGACGCCCGAGGCCGTGATCTGGGCCTTCGGGGACTTCCAGATGTCGAGTTCCGCGGCGAGCACGGCGGGCGCGACGAAGTTCACACGGTAGTACCGGACCATCATCCCGTCGGCGCGCCGCACGAGGTCGGGGCCGAGGAACTCCGTGACGGGCACTTTCTCCGGCGCCGGGCCGACGTCCACCGCGGGGGTCGCCGCGCTCGGCGCGGGCGGGGTCGCAGGCGCGGGGCCGTCGGCCCGGGCCGACGCCGTGACGAGCATCGCGAGCGACGTCGCGACAGCAACGCCGATTGCGAGTCCGCGCGCCGACGCAGCGGAGGCGACCCGTTCGGGGCCGTGACGGGAAGGGTCGCGCATCAGAGCTTCGCGACGACGTCCTGGGTGATGACCGGCACGCTCTCGACGCCCTTCACTGACCCGACCTTCGCCACCAGGTCGTACGACGCATCCTTCGCGACCGCCCGCACGGCGTGCATGAACCGCTTGCGCGCCTTCGTCATCAGCACCCCGTACTTCGGGTCGGACGGTTCGATCTTCCCGTCGAGGATCTCCTTGTACTCCGAGATCTCGGCGAACACGGCGTCCTGGTCCACTTCGGCCGGCTTGCTCCAGTTGCGCGCGTCACCGAAGAACACGGCCTCCGACTCGACCGACTTCTTCTGCTCGGCTTCGCCTGCGAACGCACTCGACGGCACACGGCCCGGCGCGACGCCGCACACGGCTCCCACCGCAAGTGCCAGGAGCACCGCCCCGCTTCGAAGCGAGAACGATCGGCGGGAGAGAGCACGTCGGTTCGCTTGCAGCTTGGACATCGGCATGGATGGCTCCGTGCGACTGTTCGGGGCGAGAGCGGCGTGCTGGACTTGGACGTACGAGCGAGGCAAACGATGCGCGGGCAAATGCGGTCTGTCGGGTGCTATGAGTCGAACTCTGCAGTTGGTCTCTTCGAGTGTCGGGCCACAACTGCTGAAGCGCCCGGCGTGCCGTGTCGGATTGTTCCAGCGCGAGCTTCGCACCGCCCGCCACATCGCCGCAAGCGTGTTTTCTGCAAATGACTTGTGACGATGCGACCGAACGCACATCGATCCGCCGAATTCCGCCATCGGCGGCGTAGTCCCGGTGATGGAGCGTCCGCCACGGGTGTCCGATTGGAGTTCGACCGATCCGCGCAGTCGGCGGGTCTTGATCGTCCGAGGTGCCCGTCGTGGCCGCTGCGGATTGGCGACCGGCGCACGCTCGGGCTCTGTCCGGGCGACCCGATCGACGAACGCCGAGACTTCCGGAACCGAACGTCGATCCGCCGGACGTACCCCGGTAGCCTTGCGCCGAAGTGAGTTCGTCCGACCCGGGCCGCCCGCCATCGTCCAGTTCCGCTCCCGAGGCTGCGCCCGTGGATGCGTCGTCGCCCGACTCCTCGCACCCACGGAAGTCGTCTCTGCCCGGTGGGGAAGCCATCGACGACGGCGGAGTCACCGACGCCTCGGCCCCGGACGGCGCCGGTGCGGAGTCGGAAGCGCCCTTGGACCTCCCGCCCGGAACATCAACCCTCCCCCCGGCCCCGCCGAATCAGCGCCAGAGGCATGCGCGCCGATGGATGCGGCCGGGCGGCGAAGTCGTCTGGCTGATGCTGCTCGCGCTGGCGATCCGACTCCTCGCGTGGCGACTCCGCGCCACGGTGCTGCCCGACTCCGTGGGTCTGCTCGGCGCCGCGGAGGACTTCCAGCGCGACGGACTCGGCGCTCTGCTCCGCACGAGCCATCACCCGCTCGCCGTGATCGCCGCGTCGCTCGTGCCACGCGGCGGCGACCCCGAGACGTGGACGTCGATCGGCGCCGCGGTGCTCGGCACGCTGGCCATCCCCGGTCTGCACGTCGTCGCTCGTTCCGCGGCGGGTCGCCACGCGGCGACCGTGGCGTGCCTGCTGTACGCGGTGCTGCCGAAGTTCGTCTCCGTGTCGTCGGTCCCCCTCGGCGAACCGCTCCTCTTCCCGCTCCTCACGTCGTCGCTCGCGTGGGCGCTCGTCTCGTCGTCGGGGCGGACGCCGGCGCGGCGGGTCCTCCGGGCTGCGTGGGCCGGGGCGCTCGGCGGGCTCGCCTACCTCGCGCGTCCGGAAGGGCTCGTCGTGGGCGTTCTCGCCGCAATCGCGTGCTACCACCGCGGCCGGCGCACGGACCGACGGCGGACCGGCCTCGTGGCGGCGGCGGCGTTCTTCCTCGTCGTCGCCCCCTGGATCGTCGCAATGTCGGCCGACCGGGGCAGCCTGGTGCTGAGCCCCAAGAAAGACGTCGCGCAGTTCGCGGGGGTGGACGACGCGCCGAAAGACGCGCCGTCGGACGACGGTGCGACCGAGCCGGTCGGCGACCCGTCGCTGCGCGCACCCCCGGATGGCGAGCGCGACGCGACCGCCGCGACCGCCGCCGGCGTCCGCGAGCTTGCCGCCGCGATGTGGGACGCACTGGGCCCGGCGATCGTCCTGGCCGCCGCGGGCGCGCTGCCGTGGCGGCGCTGGCGACGGCGGCGTTCGGCGCGGTCGCGAGCGATCCTCCTGCTCGGGGCGGCGTTTCTGTGCGCGGTGATCGTCCGCCTCGCGTCGGGATGGGGCTACGCCGGCGGGCGGCACGCTCTGTCCGCGGGTCTGCTGCTGCTGCCGTTCGCAGGCGAGGGGCTCTTCGTGCTCGTCGGGTTCCTCTCACGCGCTGTGCGGAGGCGGCGGGCGGCGCTGTTCCTCACCATGCTCATCGCAATTCCGCTCGCCGTGGTCGGCATCCTCCGCCCCGACGGCGAGAGCGGCGAGCGCGAACGCATCCTCGGTGAGCTGATCGCTCGCGAAGCGATCGCCTCCGGGCCAGGCTCCACTCCCGACGGTGAGGTGCGGATCGCGACGTTCGGCGAGCCGCTCGTGGCCTACTACGCCGACCGAGTGCTCCGCGAGCACGGCCGACGGGCGCGCAACCTGCGCCTCTTCCGGAAGCACGGCCGCCTGCTCACGGTCTCCGCAGACATGGCGGGCCAACGCGCAGTGCTCGTCGATGCGCTCCGGAGCGAAGGCGCTTCGTGGCTCGTGGTGCGTCTGTGGCGGACGCGCGAGGACAACGGCGTGACCCGGAACCCCGGCGAGGAGCTCGTCACGAGCCTTCTCGCCGACGGCGCCATCGCCACGCCGGTGATCGGTTCGAGCGAGCTCGCAGCGTTCCCGGTGCACTGACTACTTGGGGCGGGCGACGCGGATCGCGGAGATCGTCCGCGCGATCTGGGCGACCGTTTCGCGGTCGTCGCGCTCGAGCTTCACGTACTGCTCGTAGTGCGTGAGCGCCTTGTCGAGGTCCCGGAACTGCGGCTCGGTCTGGTAGAAGCGGCCGAGCGACAGGTGGCCCTGCGCGTAGTTCGGATCGGTCTTCACGACGCGCTCGAGCAGATCGCGCTGGACCGCCGGATTGCGGTCCTTGCGCTCGCCCTGGAGTACCGCGAGGTTGTGCATCGCGTCCACGTGGACCGGTTGCACCGCGAGCGCCTTCTGGAAGGCCGTGATCGCATCCTCGACCTTGTTGTCGGCCGCGAGGGCGCAACCGAGGTTGTAGTGACCGTCGGCGGCCGAGGGCGAGAGCGTGATCTCCTTCGTGAACGCGTCGCGGGCCTCCGGATAGCGCTGCGTGCGGTACAGGACGAGTCCCAGGTTGTCCCATGCCTTCGGCATCGCGGGGCGCTTCTCGGTGGCGGCGCGCAGGACGTGCTCCGCGCGGCGGTAGTTGCCCTTCAGGTAGTAGAGCACGCCCAGGTTGTTCTGCGTCTCGGGGTCGTTCGGGCGGAGCTCGTCAGCCTTCTCCATCGACGCGATCGCGCCGTCCACGTCGTTCCGCTTGTACGACATCACACCGAGGTTGAAGTACGCCTCCGCGGTGCCGCGGCCCTCGGCGATGAGCTGGCGCAGCCGCGTCTCCGCGACCGTGCCCTTGTCGCCCTCGAAGTCGAGGACCGACGCGTTGACGATCGGCGAGACGTACTTCGGATCGATGCGGCTCGCTTCGCGCCACTCGTGCGCGGCGGCCGCGCGGTCGCCGGTCTCGTAGAGGTACGCCCCGAGGTTGTTGTGCGGAGCGGCGTAGTCAGGGTCGAGACGGATCGCGGCGCGGAACATGGCGGCGGCCTTGTCGCCGTCGCCCGTGCGGTCGAGCGCAACTCCCTTGTTGTTCCACGCGGCCGCCCAGGTCGGGTCCGCAGCGATCGCGCGGTCGTAGGCGTCCACGGCCTCCGGGATGCGGCCCATCTCGTCGAGTGCGGCCCCCATGTTGTTCCAGGCGCGCGAGTCGTCGGCGCGGAGCTTCACGACCTCGCGATACGCGGCGACGGCCTTCTCCCATGCGCGCGTCTGGGCCAGCGCGTAGCCCAGTGCGAACTGCGCGTCGGCGCGGAACGGGTCGCCGGCCTGGACGGCCGCGGCCGCAGCGATCGCCGCGTCGTTCTTCCCGGCCTCGATCGCCTTCACGGCATCGACGACCTGCTGACGGCCGTCTGCGAACGCGGGCAGCGCCGCGGCGAGGACCAGAGCGAGGGTGAGCATCTTCGGGTTTCGCATGGGTGGAGGCCTCCGGGGCGGCACGGTCGGGCAACTACGTCCCGCCGGGTCGCTGCGGTCTCATCGGACGTCGCGCCGCGCCCACTTGAGCGGCTCTCTCAATTCGAGAATCGCGGCGTCTCAGTCTGACGTCAGCGGGCCGGCTGACGAACCACGACTGCCGTGCGAGCGGGCACGTTCTCGAGCACCGACCGTGTCCCGTCCGGCCAGCGCACCTCGATGCGCGGCACGACGTCGACGTCGCCGATCCCGACGAGCAGGCGCGGGTCGTTCGAACCGCCGTAGGAACTGCCGACGTGCAACTCCTCCACGATGCGCGTGCCGTCGGTGAGGTGGAACGTCGCCCGCGCCCCGGCGGCGCACGTCAGCGGCGCCCGGCCCCTGAGGTCGAGCCGGACCCACGCGCGACGACTGCCGCCGTCGTTCCGGAAGAGCGCCGGTGGGTCGCGCATCGCCGTCGCGAGGACGTCCCAGTCGCCGTCGTCGTCGAAGTCCGCGAACGCGGCGCCGCGCCAGAGTCGCTCGGACCGGAACGCCGCCCCGCCGCGGTCCGTGACGTCCTCGAACCGAAACGCCGGCGGCCCGAGTCCGCGGATGAGCAGCGGTCGCTGTAGGTTCGTCGTGTGTTCGCCGGGCAGGTGCTCCGACTCCGGGTAGACGTGGCCGCAGGAGATGAACGTGTCCAGCGTCGTGTCATTGTCGAAATCGACGAGTTTGGTCCCCCAGCAGAGCCGTCCCTGCGGCCGCACGCTGATGCCGGTGCGTGCGGTGACGTCCTCGAACGTCAGGCGGGCGCACCGACCGGCAACGTTGCGGTAGAGCGTGTTGCGGTCGTCCGAGAAGTTCGTGACGAACAGGTCGAGGCGCCCGTCACGGTCGTAGTCGGCCACGTCCACACCCATCGACGCCTGCGCTTTGCACATTTCGTCGGCCGCTGCGCCGCACTCCACGGCTCGGTCGGTGAGGCGTCCATGCCCGTCGTTCACGTAGAGGAAGTTCGGGCGGCCGTCGTTCGTGACGTACACGTCGAGGTCGCCGTCGTTGTCGAGGTCCGACATCACCGCCTGGAACGAGTAGCTGCCCTCGGCCGAGACGAGATGGGTCGCGGTCCGGTCCTCGAAGGAGTGGTCCGGACGTTGGAAGTACACCCGGTTCCGCCCCACCGGGAGGCCCATCGGCCCGCAGTACACCACCCGGTCGCGCGAGACGCACGATCGCGGCGGGAGTCCGGCGCGCTCGATCTCCCGCGCCTCGGCGTACTGGTCGGCGTAGTTCGTGACGAAGAGGTCGGCGAGGCCGTCGCCGTCGAGGTCGCCCCACGCGCACGACGTGCTCGTGTCGAGCGTGGACACCGGGAGCCCCGCCGCGGAGGTCACGTCGTCGAACGTGCCATCGCCGCGACTCCGGAGGAGACGCAGGAAGCGATACCCTGCGATCGCGATGTCGGCGTATCCGTCGCCGTCGTAGTCCGCCGCTGCGCACCCGAGTCCGTACCCGCGCACGTCGATGCGTGCAGCCTCGCTGACGTCGGTGAACCGCATCCCGCCGTCGTTCCGCCAGAGGCGCGTCCGGGCGTCCGCCTCGCCGACCGGCTCGCATCGTCCGTCGAGGCGGTCGCCGTCCACGAGCAGGAGGTCCATGTCGCCGTCGCCGTCGTAGTCGAACGCGCTTGCGCCGCCGCCGATCGTCTCGAGAACCCAGTCCTGCGGGTCCTTCCGCCCGGCGTGCAGTATCCGCCCTGCAAGACCGGACTCGACTGCGACGTCCGTGAACGTCACGAACGGCCGCTCGACGGGTCGCTCGGTCCCGCCTGGGGTGCGCGCCGTCGGCGCAGGGTCGGTTGACGCGGCGGGTGCCGCGGAATCTGCGCCGACCGGGCGCGGCCGGGCCGGGCGCTCGCAGGCGGACGTCGCGAGAGTCAGAGCACAGGCGAGGATCGACGCCCGCGTCCGACCGAGCGCCGCATGCCGCGGAGGACGGTTCGTCCGCGCCGCGGCCGCTACCCGCGCGCGTGTTGTCGTCGTCGCGACCTTCGTCGCAAACTCCGTCGGGAACGCCATCGCGCACCCCAGGCTATCGAATGCGACGCGCCGTTCTCAATCCCAGTTCGTGTGAGGCGCCCGGTTCTCCACGAACCACTTCCAGAGGAGCCGCGGATAGCTCCGGCTCGGGTGCCCGATCCCGTCCCAGAACGGCCGGAGCCGGTGGTTGAGCGCCGGCAGACGGTAGAGCGGCACGCGGGGGAAGTAGTGGTGCTCGATGTGGTGGTTCGACTGGAGGAACAGGAAGTTGAGCACCGGGTTCCCGTCCACCCGCGTCCCCCACTTCGCCGGGTCCGTCTTGTCCACCCAGTAGTGCTGCCCGAGACGGTTCACGGTGAACGCCGCGGGGAAGAACCCGAAGATCGGCACGAGCCACGCGCGCACGACCGCGGCGCCGTCCGCGAAGTGCCAAATCGCCGCGATCACGCTCAGGTGCAGTACGACGTTCCCGAGGCGCTCGAGCGCGATCACGCGCCGCAACTCGGGCGGATAGCGCTTCGCCGCCGTCGCAGCCGCCTTTGCGTAGATCACGAACAGCCCCGGCGTCATGTAGAGGAACTTCAGCCATCGCGCGTTCCGCTTCGGCGAGAGGTGCGCGCGTTTCGGGTCCTCGGTCGCCGACCCGAGCTCGTCGTGATGGTCCAGGTGCCACCGCTTGAACTGCGACGCCGCGATCGCGCTCGGCGCCGCGTAGAGCAACGACAGCGCCCGGTCCCACCCGGCGCGCCGGTGCTGGAACACCGTCCCGTGGATCACGTCGTGGAGCAGGATGATGAACGACAGCACCACGATCCCCTGGAGCGCCGCGGCCGGCAGCCAGATCCATGGGTTGTCGTACCGCACGCACACCCATCCGAGCCCGAACAGCATCGCGAACTGCCGCGCCGCGATCAGCCCGTGGCGCAGCGCCGACCGGTGGTGCAGCTCGCGGAGCACGTCCGTCGGCACCGCCAGCTTGAGCCGGTGGGCGAGGTCGCCCATGTGGTCCTTGTAGTAGCCACGGCCTGCGCCGTCCCCGGCCCCGTCCCCGTCGTGGGGAGCGGGCTCGTTCGACACGGGAAGGGCGGCCTCTGGCATCCGTCCCGGAGCATAACCGCCGACGGACGCAGCCACCGACCTCTCGCCCTGCGCGACGACTCCGGACCCCGACCGAGGATGTCCGGGACGCCACCCCGTCACGGACCGCGCGACGCCGGCTGAACGCCCGCGCCCACCTCCGGGCGGACCCGTCGCTCCACGGGCAGGACAGGGTCCTGCCCGTCACTTCGGCGGGGGCGAGCCCAGGACGTCCGGGATCGCTCGGCTGAGGCTGTGGCAGGTCACGGGCAGGATCGAGTCGTCGTCGTTCGCGGGGAGGAGGCGGTTCATCGCATCGTACGCGCAGTCCTCCGACGTGTCGCCACCGACGCCGGTTCCGAGCGTGACGAACTGGCACGAGTCGGGCGAACCCGTGACGGACAACTCCTCAAGTTAACCCTGTCCCCAATTGTTGCCGTTCGACGGCGTATGGTGCCGCGACCCGCTCGACGCCGTCCTAGTCGTCCTTGAGCACGAGGTCTGCCACGTGTACGAGGTGATGCGGTACGGGACCCAGAGCCACGGCGCGATGTTCTGCCACCTGGGGACCTGGCTGTTCGGTCACGCCCTGGGGAAGGACCAGTACCAGGTACCTGGCATGCGCGTGGCAAAGGCCGGGATCGCGCCGGGGACGAAGGTGAGATTCCACTGGCAAGGCTCTGAGCGGCAGGGCGTCATCCGTGAGGTTGGCGCACTCCTTACCGTCGCGGTCGAAACTTCCCGACGACGTCAGGGACCAGTCATGACGCTTCCGTACTCGTGCGTCGAGGCGGACGACGTGCCGTTCGTGCAGCCTGACGCGTCGACGCTGGGCGTCGCGGCATCCCCGCGCGCGAGCTGATGCACGCGCGAGTGCGACGGCCGTCGCGGCCGTAACTACCGAGCATTCGGCACCGCCGAGGGGTCGCGGTCGAGCGCTGTCCAGAGTCGTAGCAATCCCGGGAGGCCATCCCAGCTCAACTCGCGCCGCCGACCTCTCGGGCACCGCGGCCGTCGCGCACACACCGACTAAGGGTGCTGCTTGGCATCAGAGCGGCGTCGCCCCCGCCGAACCCTCGGTGACTTGCCCAGATCCAGCAGTCTCCGAACGATGGACCGACCGCTCCCGCGGCGGCGAACACCGTGAGCGCGGCCCAGCTCCACCGGATACCGCCCCGCCTCCCGTGGCAAACGTCTCGACGCCTGACCGGCGCCGCCGCTGCTCCGTCGCGGGCACTCGCCGTCGGGCTGCAACGACTCCAAGGGCTGTGGCCCTATGGATGGAGACTGTCGGACGGTTACGATCTACGCACAGGCGCTCCTGCTCGCCGTGACGCGGCATCTCGCAGCGACCGCGGCAGCGGCCATGGACGAGAAGTACCAGGAGATCTCCACGAAGGGCGCGATCCTCGCCGTCTCGTCGTGCATCACAGTGCTCGCCTTCGGCACTCTCACCCCGCGCGAACTCGTTGCACTCCTTGAGCGAATCGCGTCGTCGCTCGTGCCCAAACGGCCCAATCGCTCCTTCGCGCGCCGGTCGTTCACCCCGCAGCGCAAGTGGGGGCCGAACGGAAAGCGCAGGGACTGCCGCGCGAAGTCAGAGCCAGCGGCAGGGTGCTTGCCTTAATGGCATTGGGGGACCGTCCCAGTGGCTGCCGTTCAAGTCATCAAGCCGCACGCGCACCGCGTTACTTCGGGAGGCCCGTGCCACGGGCCGTGGTGTACGAAGTGAACCGCAGCTCGCGCAACACGTCCAGCGCCTCCGGCCACGCCAGAGCGTCGCCCGAACCAACCAGGTCGCGCCAACTCAATCCGTCAGGCTTGCTCCATCCAGCGCTGCATCCAGTCGCGTCACGCTCGATGAGTGCATGAACCCCCAGGACATTGGGCCCACCGAGGATCATCACCACCGTGGGAACTGCTCGCTCTGTCGCTGAGGTCCCGAGCATCACCACGTAGACGTCTCCCCAGCTAGTCGATATGCCGCCATCGCCTCGAACACTGGTCACTTTGCTCGGTGCGGACACAAACCCCTTCGTGACCTCCGCCACAGCGTGCTCCACCGCCGCACGGAGTTGGGACTACCGACTTCACGTATCGGAGGAGTTCCTGTGCGTACTTGTCTGCCTCGCGTTCGGGAGCAGCGTAGCGTAGGTGGGAGAGGAGCGCGATGGTCAGCAGTGCGACCAGCACTACGCCGGCACTCGACCGCCAACGCGAAAGTGAAGACATCGGCGGCATCAGCTCGGCCCGACAGGTTGACTGGAGCGGGTCGCACCATGAGTGCGCGCTCGTTTCGACGCGGCGTCTCGGCAAGATTCGAAGGCAAACTGACGGCCAGCTTCGGCCTCAAACAACTGTCCGCGATCAGTTAGAGTTCCGGATGTGCCTAAATCCAGCCCCATTAGAAGCTCCAACGGTCACGACGCCATCGACACAGAGGTATGAAATGGAGATCCATGGTGTGGTGCGTGCGGTTAACTTCCCACTCATCGAGGAATCGCTTCCCGGCAACCTCCCCGACCTTCCGCATACCGTGTTGCGCGGCCGCCGCGCGCTTCGCCTGGGCCCCAAGACGCACCTGCTTCGCGATCTCTAGCGCTTGAAGCATTTCGATCATCGACTTTCCGAGTGCGATTGTCGCGTCCTTCAAGTTGCCGCCCTGTGTAAGCGACTCGTACTCTCGGAGCGCATCCCACGCAGATGTGACCACGCTTGAAACACCTCCAAGACGCCCGATAACGCCGATCAACTTCTGCGCAGCTATCTTCTGCTGCACTTCCCGCGACTTGTCCATCTCTGCGGTCTGTTTGTGGATTAGGTGGTCCTTCAGATCGTTCGCCGCATCGACGCGGCTCGCTGCCCAATTCTCCAAGGCATCGAAGTGATCGAGGTCGACATCCCGCGCCCACCCGTCCACCTCGTACTCGTCGGACCAAGTCTCAATGACCACTTGGTACCACTGCCACTCGTACATGACCTCGTCCCACTTGATTGTCGTGGCGGAGATGCTGACATTCTCAATCACCTCATACCAGCCACCGTCTTCAGTGGCGTCAATCCGCTCTCTGGTCTCCGTCTGCTTTCCATGCGGATCGCGGAAGCGCGTGGGTCGCGAACTCACATACCCCACCGCATTCGGCCCATCCACATACTCCAGCGGATCCCTCTGAATGAACCTCCTCAGATCCGCCGAGTAATGCCGCGCCCGGTAGTAGTACAGCCCCGTCTCTTCATCGAGCTGCCGCGCCGTGAAGAGGTAGCTGTTCCCGATCGCCGACGCCGTGATCGTGCTGCCGCCCTGGTCCTTCAGCGTCGGCTTGCCGTAGGGATCGTACTCGTAGCTCTCGACCACGCTGCCGGCCGGGCCGGAGACCTGGGTGACGCTGCCGATGAGCTGGGTGTGGAAGCTGAAGCGCAGGACCTCGGTCGTGTTGCTGTCGCTGTCCACGTCGGCCTGGTCCGGCGCCTCCATCGCGACGATCTGGTCGATGCGCTCGCCGAAGACAAAGAGCCGGCGCAGGCTCGCGCCCGAGCCGGTGCCGTCCCACTCCTCGATCGCCTGCGGGCCGGCGTGGACGTACCGGGTCGTCGCGCTGCCGACCACCTTCGTGATCCGGCGGCCGAGCCCGAGGGCGTCGTACGCATACTCGGCGACGAGGGCGTTCGAGGACTTGAGTCTCACCTCGATCAGGTGCTGGTGAGCGTCGTACTTGTAGAGGAGCGTGCCGTCGTCCTTGAGGGAGCCGGCGTCGGTGTAGGTCGGGCTCTGGCTGCCGATCGCCGTGTACTGGTTCATGGCGTCGGTCGTGTAGCTGGTCGTCGATGCTGAACCGCCGTACGGCGTCACCACGTACGACGTCAGGTTGAAGACGTCGTCCATGTTGTATTCAAGCTTGTTGACGTACGTCTCGGAGTTCGGCGTCGCGAGCTCTGCGACGGGGTCGTTCACGTCGCGGAGGACCTTCGTCAGGCGGTTCACCTTGTCGTAGCTGTAGACGTCGCCCTTGCCCGACTGGTGGCTCCGCTGCTCCATGAGCGGGTTGTCGTTCTGGTCCCAGGCGTAGGCGAAGCCCGCGAAGCGCGTCCCGCCCGAGGTCTTGTGGTCGATGTCC
>JAIOPE010000040.1 GCA_021414065.1 Planctomycetota bacterium | reverse complement strand
CTCTCCGCGTACGTCGCGAGCACGTTGCGTCGCTCGTCCTCGGTCCATCGTCTCCGCCTCGCCATCGCACGACCTCCTGGTCGCGCGACATCGTCACGCAGCTACGCGCCGGCGCCAGATGGGGTCCAGCGAACGCTTACGATCGAGTACAGCAGCGCCGCGCGGTGCCCGCCCTCGTCGCCGCCGGCGAAGAGCCAGTTCTTACGGCCAAGGGCTACCGCTCGGATTGCGTTCTCAGCCGGATTGTTGTCGATCGGGAATCGGCCGTCGTCGAGGTAGCGCAGGAGCGAGGGCCAGAGGGTCCTCGTGTAGGAGACGGCCTCGCCGAGCGGGCTCTTCGGCAGCGCGTCCTTCGCGAGGTGCTCGAGGACGGTTGCGAGCGTGTCGATCTCAGGCTTCGAGCGCTCCTGGCGCAGCGCACGGGTGGCCTCGCCGTCGAGGCCGCGTTCCTTGGCGTCCGCCTCGACTTGGTAGAGCCGGCCGATAAGCGTCAGCACGATGGCCGCATCGACGTCGCCGCCCTGGAAGGCGTCGTAGTACTTGCGTCGGGCGTGCGCCCAGCACGAGATCGGCACGATGCTCCCGCCTTTGAAGAGCGCGTGGTACCCCGCGTATGCATCGCACACGAAGTGGCCCTTCCAGTTCGCGAGCACCTCCATCGGTCCCTCGCGCGAGCGCGAGCGACGGAAGTCGAAGAGCGTGTCACCGGCAGGGTTCCGGTAGATCCACAGCCGCCCTTGGATCGACTTCCCGCGCGACCAGTTCTCCTGTACCTGGATCGGTGTGTCGTCGCCGTGCATGACGCTCGCGGCGAGCACGTCCTTTCGGATCTCGTCGCCGATCGGAGCGAGGAGGCGCGCGGCGAGGCCGACCCAGTCGCACAAGGTCGAGCGGCTGATCTCGATCCCCTCACGGGCGAGGATCTTCTCCTGGCGCGCGAGCGGCAGGTGGTCGTCGTACTTCTTCACCACGAGGTCCGCGAGCACCGTCGCTCCCGGCCGCACGCGATCCGCGGCGCGCTCGGGAAGCGGGGCGGTCTCTGCAACCTTCTCGCACTCGCGGCACACGTACTTGCCCCTGACATGCTCCGTGACGAAGCGCCGAGCCGGCTCGTATCCGAGTTCCTCGGTGACCTCTTCGCCGATCCGCACGAGGTCCTTCGCGCAGTCCGGGCAGCACGTCGTGACCGGCGGGATCTCGACGCGGCGGCGCTCGATGTTGGCCGGAAGCGGCTTGCGGCCGTGTGGTGTGCGCTTCTTCTTCGGCGGCACCGGCGCCTCGTCGTCGGCCGCTGCGACTTCGTTCGGCTCCTCCACGGGCGGCGCGGCGTCGTTGATCGCCGCCGTCGCCTCCGCGAAGGACATCGCGAGCTGCTTGGGATCGAGCTTTTCGCTCGTGCGCACGAAGAGCCTCCGCAGGAGATGATCGATCCGCTGCTGCGCGGTCCGCAGCGCGCGCTTCTGCTCCCCGATCGTCGCGTCGCGCGCTTCGACACCGAGCGACAGCTCGCGCACCATCTTCTGGAGCGTCGCGACGTCGACCGGGAGCGCTGTATCCATCGCACTCATGACGCAGCGAGCGGCGCCCTGGATTCGCAATTTTCGAGCGAATCCGAGAAGTTCTTCAATCGCTCGGTGGACGGTCGTACCACGCGCGCCGGCGCGCCCGCTCCAAGTCGAATCCGCCGAGCAGGATCGACAGCTCCGCGGCCCCGAGTTCCACCGACCGCGCCTCACTCTGCGGCCACGCGAACGTCCCCTTCTCGAGCCGCTTCGCGAACACCCAGAATCCGGAGCGGTCCCACAGCAGGATCTTCAGCCGGTCGCGGCGACGGTTGCAGAAGACGAAGAAGTGCCCCGACAGCGGGTCCCTCTCGATCACTGCGCGCACGGCGCCCTGCAGGCCGTCAAAGCTCTTGCGCATGTCCGTCGGACCGACCGCCACGTAGATCCGCGAACGCGGCGGGATCGTCAGCACGACGCGATCGCACGGACGAGGCGGGCGACGGCGTTCTCGTCGGCGTCCGCCACACGTACGACCACGTCACCGACGACGATCTCCACCGGCGGGCGCCGCAGCTCCTCCACGTGCACCGGAACGAAGCGCGTCGACTCCGCGTCTGCACGCAGTCGCGTCCGCCACCACGAGAGCGTCGAGTGCGGGACCTCCGCAGCCGCCGCGAACGCCTTCAGCGACATCCCGCTCCGCTCGTGCTCCTGCAAGAGCTCCCGCATCTGCTGCGCAACCCATCGCCGTCTCGCCATCGCACGACCTCCCGTCGTGCGCGCGATGGTCAGCGAACCGCGGCGTCACGCAAGGTGGGGTGCGCCGGACAGATACGCTTGCCTGACATGGAAGAACCGCCTTGCGGTCACTTCGCCGCTGCATGGAAAGAGAGAGCACGCGCCGCGTCCTTGATGCTGGCGGTGCGGGGACGTCGGAGTCGCAAGGCTGCCGCAGTGAGGCTCGCGCCCCCTGCGTCCTGCCTCTGCTGCAACTCGGCCTCGTCCTGGACGGAGCTGCGCTCCCGGCTCTTGAGAAAGCCGAGGAGCGAGTCCGTGAGAATCACGACCCGCTTGCCGAACTTGGCGTAGGGCACACCGGACCGCTTGATCGCCTTGAGGGCGGCCTTGCCGGACGGCATGCCGAACAGCTCGGCGAACCCCTCGACGGTGAGTACCGGGGGGATGCCCGAGAGATTGGGTGGCCTCTGCGGCGGGTCCGACGGGGCGTTGATCTGCCCCGCGGTGTTCCGCGCGACGCTGGAGACGTGCGGTGCCGTGGCGACGCAATCACCGACGCGTTCGCCGGCGTCGGTTCCGCAGGCGCCCGCAGCCTCGTCGGCCGCGAGCGCAGCGAAGTGGTGAGGTAGGGTCACGAGCGAAGTAGTCGGAACGACGGACGGTGTATTGCTCATTGTCACATTCCGGTCGGGGGAGCGAGCTCCGCATCGCGAAGCGTGCGGAGATTGGTTGGGGTGGCGGTTCGCGCCGGTGGCGGCATGAACCGCAACGTACGCTGGTCGAGGAACAGGCTGAGCGGTGGCTCCCGCTCGGTATCGCGCGCCTTCACGTGGTGGAGGACCTTTGGCGCGTTCCCACCGCCGGGCGCCTGGGGCGACGTGACCTGCTCGAGGAACAGGACAACGTCCGCGAACGCACCGAGTTCCTGCGCGCCCTTGAGCGCGTCGAGGGATGGCGCAGGCGCGCCGTCCCTGGCCTCCTTCCCGTCCTTGCGCGTGTGGCAGATGACGAGCAGCGTCGAGTCGGTCAGCCTCGTCACCTCCTGCAGAGCCCGCATCGCGGTCTTCGCGACAGTGGTATCTGAGGGGTCGAAGCGATACTGCAGCGCGGGGGCGTCGCACGTTCGGTCGACGACACGCTCGAAGAACCAGCTTGAAGCAGGGGTTCGAGTCGGGCCGCATGCGAAAGAGCCCCGCGCCGCCCTCGCAGGCGGCGCGGTCCCCCTCGCCACCTCGGCCGCGGCTCCCTGAGGCTGGCGACGCAAGCCGCCCTGAAACTGCACCCCGAACAGAACGCAAACGCCGCCTGCGTCGGAACGGCCTCGATCTTCCCCTCGAGCACTGCGTCCATCACGCGGATCGTCGAGTTGACCGTGGCCGCGAGACGGGCGATGTCCGCGTCCCAGTCGTTTTTCTGGACGGGCAGACCGTCGCGGTCGCGCCGGAAGGGGGCGACGACGATGCTCGCTCAGGTGCTCGAAGCGGGTGCGGACTCGAGACGCTGCGTCTTCTAAGCGTCGGGCTCCTCCCAGTCGTCCCGGTTGTCGAACAGCCCCGGCGTCTCCGGGTACACCGGTGCGATCTCGTTGAGCTGCTTCTTGAATTCGTCGAAGTGGCGATGGATCTTCATCAGGCCGACGACCGTGCCGAGATGCACGAGAAGCGTGCGTTGACCAACGTCCTCGCTGAGCCAAGAGTGTAGTTTGTTGCTCGTACTGCCGCGCTCGGCCTTGCGCTCCTTCAACTTCTTGAGGAGACCAGGAGCAATGCGGCGATAGACGAGGTTGTTGGTCAAGGTGCCGAAGTAGGACGGGAGCCGCATGTCTGGCGGGAGTTCGACGCTGCGCAATCGGCAGAGGTGCTTGAAGTAGTCAGCGGGGAACGTGCGCACCCACCGCCTGAGTTCCTCGGCGAGGTACTTCTCAAGCTGCTTCTCAAGATCGCGCCGCGGGCGGTCGTATTGGAACCCCGTCGCCTCATCGACGAGCGCGATGATCCCAACTTGCGCGAGGCCCCGCATGAGGATGTCAGCCTTGTGGGCTACGGCAGCCTGCCGTGCCGGGAGAGCCTTCTTCCGGTGGGCTGCCGCGTCTCGCGCGAGCAGCCAGACGTTGAGGATCTTGGGTATCGTCTCCGCCCTGACGCCCTTGGCGGCCCGGCCCTCCTTGGTGCGGTAGGGAACGGGCGTTGACAGCAATCGACGTAGGTCGCTGTCGATGAAGGGCTCCAGCGACTTGAACGACGCAAAGAGGGGCAGAACTGCAGAAGTGTCCGCAGGCTCAGATGCTGCCACTTCGCGACGCTTCCGAGCGACCCACCCCGAGTAGTACATCCCCATGCTCTCCATGAAGCTGCTCTCGGCGATGACGCGGACTCCGCCATCGAGAACCGCGCAATCGAACTCCACGTCGCCGACACGCAGGACGCCGGAGTGCGTGGCCTTTGGGAACCCGTGGCGCGCAGCCGCCGCGTTGCGAGCTTGCTCAGATCGCTGGGTCGGAGTGAGGCTCTCCGCGCGGGCCTTGCCACCCTTGGACTGCTTGGTCCTCTCGGGCTCCAGCTTGAACGATTCCGGTCTCGGGGCGTCTTGATCGGACATGGGGTCTCCTTGGGTTGCGCAGAGACTAGCACGCATGGCGGACATGCTTCGAGCACGCACGCTGCAAATGCGTGCTACATGTGCGTGCTCCCCCGCGCTGAGCACATCACCGGAGGCGAGGCTGAGGACCCGAGCACCGAGAAACGCGCCGCGATCCTGTGCTGCCCGATCCAGGGCAACAGCATCAGCGCGACGTTCCGGATGTAGGGCGCGCGTGTCATGTGACGATCCTCGCGTCGGTCGTCGCGTTCGGTTCGGAACTGCACCCATCGCGTTGGCCGCGGTACCGTTGGGCAGGTTCTGGCATTCACTGCGACGAGGCTGAACATTGGGCCGAACCAGCTGGAGGGATTGCACGTGAAGCACGCCACCTCGTTGATCGTCGCCGTTCTGCTAGCCGCGATCGCGGGCGGTTGTAAGGGAATGCAGCAACGCTTCGTGCCGTACACGGCTGGGCAATCCGTGGGGCGGCTGACGAAGCGCTCGGTGCAGTTCTACGAGGGCGACATCGCGACCGTGCTGGCACTGAACCCGACCGTCATCGGCACGGTCATCGTCTCGGGTAACGGGCGAGCGAAGTTCGAGGACTGCGAGCGGCGGGCGGCGGAGGAGGCCGCGTTGCGCGGCGGCACCCACTTCGTCACGATGGATGAGAGGGTGATCCAGCAGATCGCAACGGTCCCTGGCTACTCACACACGACGTCGTCAGCGAGCGCGGGCGCCGTGGCGACTCGGAGCTTCGCAGCGGCGGGTGCCCAGGCCACGTCCAGTACCACCTCGGTTGCGTCCCAGACGTACACGACGCAAGCCCCGGTCGCTCAGTACCGCGTCCTGCGGATCGAGTGGGAGCGATGGGGCGATCTCCCGCGTGCGCTCCAGCCAGTGCTGAGCCGGTAACCAGTTCACGTAACTGGGGCAGTTCTCGGTCGCCTGGAGCGCCCAAATCTGCGCCCCCCTATGCGTCCCCCATCTCCTCGGAGACCCCCGTCCATCGAGCCCCTGCTCGAGTGGACGCATGTGTCCACCAACAAGCCAGTTAGGTCATTTTTCGGCGTTTGCGCCGAGGAGCCTAGACCCGATTATGAGTCCCCTGCTCTAACCGACTGAGCTACGGGCCCACCGTGAGCACTTGAGGGTAGCGCCTGCGGTGGGGGGACGTGGAGCGAGGTTCGGGCTCGGGATGTAGTCTCCCGGGATGAGCATGCGCGAACGGCTCTGCGTTGACGACGTCGGCGGTGAGCGATGATCCGCTCGGTCGTGGCGGACGTCGCGCGGCTGGCGGCGTCGGGAGCGCGGGTCGGGCGCGCGGTGCTGGTCTCGCGGCGGGGGTCGGCACCCTTTCTGCCGGGCGCGACGCTGCTGGTCGCCGAGGACGGGCGGCTCGCCGGCGCGATCTCGGGCGGATGCGCGGAGGCGGAGGCGGTCGCCGCGATGGACGGCGTGTTCCGCTCGGGCGTGGCGGCGATGGCGTGGCTGTCGCAGGTGGAATCGGACCCGGTGATGCCGGCGTCGCCGTGCGCCGGACGGCTCGAAGTGCTGCTGGAACCTGCGCTGCACCCGCAGGTGCTCGCGGCGGCGGCGGACTTCGGCGGGGCGGTTCACGCTGTGGCAGTGGAAGGGCCAGCGCCGGTCGGCGACGGGATGCTCGTCCGACCGGACGGGTCGTGGACGCGCGTCGCGCATGCGCCGAACGGCTCGGTGTCGATCGCAGACGCGGCGGGGGACGTCGTCCGCGAGGCACTCTCGGCGCTTCGCGACGGTGAGAGCCACTGCGTGGACATCGCGCTGCCGGTTGCGCGTTTGACGCCGTCGGCGCCGAATGCGCCGAATGCGCCGAATGCGCCGGACGCGTCGTCAGCGCCGTCAGCGATGTCGGCGCCGGCCGCGCCGTGTCGCGTGTTCCTCGAAGTGATCCCCGCTGTGCCGCGGCTCGTCGTGGTCGGCGCAGTCGGGATCGCGGTGCCGCTTCTGCGCGCGGGGCGCGCGCTTGGCTGGCGGACGGTGGTGGTCGATCCGCGCGCGGCGTTCCTCGACGCGGTGCGCGGCGCGGAGCCAGACGTGACGCTGCGCGCGTGGCCGGATGTGGCGATCCCGAGTCTCGCGCTCACCGCGGCCGACGCCGTCTGCGCGCTCTCTCACGACGTGAAAATCGACGACCCCGCGCTCGCCGCGGCGCTGCGCACGCCCGCCGGATACGTCGGCGCAATCGGGTCGCGGAAGACGCAGACGCTGCGCCGCGAACGGATGCGCGCCGCGGGATTCACCGACGCAGACTTCTCGCGTCTGCGCGGGCCGGTCGGGCTCGACCTCGGATCGCGATCTCCCGAGGCGGTGGCGCTGTCGATCCTCGCGGAGATCGAAGGCCTGCGCGGCGGCGGGACGGGGCGGCCGCTCACGGAACTGCGTGGCGGGTGAGGGCCGACGCGTTCACTTCGCTCCGGGCTTGACGAACGCGAGGTCCGGCTCCCACACAGGGAGCCTGCCGGCGGCTGCGTCGCGTGACGCGGCGTCGGAGAGCGGCCACGCCCATCGCTTGAAGTACGGGCGCAGGTCCTTCCCGCACGCGCGCGAGAGTCGCAGCACGAACTGGTCGATCTTGTCCTGGTTGCGCGTGGGGCGGTCAGCTTCGGGCAGGGACTCCATCTCGGCGAAGACGCGCTGGATCGGTTCCCATCCGAACGTGCGCTGCACGACGGCGTAGGTCGTGAGAGCGACGCCCGGGTTCGCCTTCCAATTGCCGAAGTCCGGGCGCTTCAGGTACGCGGCGGCGGCGGCCTTCTGCCCCTCGAGCCACGGGTTGTTCCACGCGAAGACGCCTGCGATCTTCTCGTTCGAGAAGAGGGAGAACAGGTTGCAGGTGACCTCTCCCGTGCCGTCGAATGTCCACCACTCGCGCTGGCGGTTGTGGCCGAGTTCGTGGAACGGGCCCCACGTGCCTTCCGTTCGCAGCGTCGCAAGGTCCACGAGGTGCGCCGGGCGCCCGCTCGTGGGCGTGCCGACGTCGAGATGCATCATGATGGGGTAGCCCGAGTGCATGTAGCCGACGGAGATTTCGGCGTCGCACACGAACCGCTCGGGGCGCGGCGGCACCGGCGTTCCGGCGAGCGCACAGTGCGAGACGAGTACGGAATCCCACCAGCGGACGAGGGCCTCGGGGTCGTCGAGTTCGCGGACCGCGGACGACGGGAGCGAGAGGATCATGTGCTCGCCGGCGAGTTCGGCCCACGGCGCGGGCGCGCGGCGCCGGCTGGGCCACGACTTCACGCGGCCGGCGTCGCGGACATCGAAGAGCGGCGCTTCGACCGCGCCGCGCACGTCCACGACGATCGGAGCTGCGGCGGCGAGGGGCTCGAGGTAGATCGCGCCGCCCCACGGAGTCGCGACGGACGTTGGGCCTTCGCGAAGCAGGGTGGCGTGCGAGATCTCGGGCCAGCGCGGCCACGTGTCGTGGTCCCAGAGCGCGTCCGTGTGACAACCGATGCGAATGCGCCACGCCGGCGGAGTTGCGTGCGCGCCCGTCGTCGCGGAACGCGGCGCGAACGTGATCACTTCTCCCGGCAGCGCATAGAGGCCCGTGGAGCGCCACCCGGGTTCCTTCGGATCGAGGGTCAGCGTGACGTTCGGCCGCGCGGCGCTCGCTGTGACGGTGCCCGGGAAGTCCTCCGATCCGGGCGCGGCGACGACCTGATCCGGCGGGAGGTCCGTCCATGTGATCGTGCGCCACGCGACGGCGATCCGCGTGCGCTGGTCGTCACCCGGCGCCCGGCCGAGCGGTCGCCCCGGCCGCGGGAAGTCCTTCGCCGGGACCTTTGATGCGATGGCCTGCACGCGGGGGAGGAAGTCGTCCTCGCCGGGCGGGACCGCGCGCAGGGCGTCGGCGACGATGTCGGGCGAGAAGTGCGCGCTCTTGTCGCCGAGCGCGTCGAGGGCGTGTCCCGCGTGGACGTCGGCGGGGCGCGACGCCGTGATGTCGAAGGCGTCGGCGCCGCGTGCCGTGGCGTCGGGGATGCCGTCGGCGAACGCGAGGCCGGCGCGGGCGAGGATGCGGTTCAGCGGCGAGTCGCTGCGGAGCGAGAGTCCGCGCGACGCGTGGACCTGCTCCCACCCCCAGGGGCAGACGGCCGCGATGATGGCGCCGCCCTCGATCACGAACTGCTCGAGCTTCGCCGCCGCCGCGTCGTCCACTGCGTCGATGTCCGTGACGATGCGCACGCGGGACTTCGGCGCTGCGCCGCGGTCCACGTCGAATCCGGCCTTCGACAGATGCGCCGCGAGCGGTTCGTCGGGCGTGACCATCCCCACGCGGACCTTCGATCCGGAGTCGGCCGAACCGACGGCACCGGCCCAGCGAATCGCGTTCGTGACGAGTCGCGCCGCACCTGCGTCGGTCGCGAGAAACGGGGCCGAGAGATAGCCGTTGTGTGCGAACGCGACGACGCGCCCCTTGCCGTGGCGCGCGGCCGCGACCACCGCGCGCGGACTCGTCCGGTCGCCCGTGAGCACCGCGAATGCGTCTCTCCCGAACACCGCGAGCGCGCCCGGGGCCCCGGGGCGCCCGACCCGTTCGACGCCGTCGAGGAACTGAACGACGTCGTCGCCGGGTGCGGCCGACGCCAGCGGCGTGGCCGGAGCGAGCGGCGCCGCGAGCAGCAGGAGGAGGGCGCGCACAGTGAGTCGCATCGCGGCAATGTAGCGGCGCGTCAGGTGGCGCGGTCAACCGCTTCGCGGTGTAGTCTTGCGGCCGCTTGCCGGAACCGACGACGCGATCGAAGCCGATGCCCTCCGCGCCCGACACGGGCGGGATTTCCGGCGCGTTGCTGCGCGCGTTCATCGTGGTGGCGACGCGGATCGTCTATCGCCTCCGCATCCTCGGACGCCAGCACGTCCCTCGCACGGGGGCGGTGCTCATCGCGCCGAACCACGTGTCGTTCGTGGACGCACTGTTCCTCGTCACGACGGTGGGCCGACCGATCCGCTTCGTCGTCGAAGAGGGGTACTACCAGCACCCGCTCCTGCGGCCGTTCATGAGGGCGCTGCGGTGCATCCCGATCTCCGGCGCGGGCGGGCCGCGTCAGATGCTCCGCGCGCTCCGCGATGCGGGCGACCACCTCGACCGCGGCGAAGTCGTTTGCGTCTTCCCCGAGGGGCAACTCACGCGCACCGGGATGCTCCTCCCCTTCCGCCGCGGAATGACGCGGATGGTGAAGGGGCGCGACGCCGTGATCCTGCCGGTGTGCATGGACCGTGTGTGGGGGAGCATCTTCAGCCGCGAACGCGGGCGGTTCCTGCTGAAGTGGCCGAAGAGCTTCCGCTACCCGGTGACGATCGCATTCGGCGCGCCGCTGCCTCCCGAGACGTCGGTCTCGGAGGTGCGGCGCGTCGTGCAGGAACTTTCGGTGGACGCATGGACGGCGCGCCTGCCCGACCGTCCGCCGCTGCACCACACGGCGCGCTCATCGCTTCGTCGCCGCTTCCATCGGCTCGCGATGACCGACTTGGTTCGCGGCGACGTCTCGGGGATCGCGGCGCTGACAGGGTCGATCGCGATCGCTCGCGCGTTGCGGCGGACGTGGGCCGGGCAGGAACGCATCGGCATCCTCCTGCCTCCGAGCGTTGGCGGGGCGCTCGTCAATCTGGCGGCGTCGTTTGCGGGCCGCGTGGCCGTGAACCTGAACTACACGGCGGGTCGGGCGGGTATCGACTCGGCGGTGCGACAGGCAGGTCTGCGGACCGTCGTCACCAGCCGGGCGTTCATGGAACGGATGAACCTGGAGTTGCCGTCGGGCGTCGAGCTTGTCTGGATCGACGATCTGAAGGGGCGGATCGGCGTGGCGTCGCGGCTCTGGGCCTGGTCGCTCGCGATGTTGGCTCCGGTGCGAATGATCGAAAGCGCCTGCGGCGCCGAGCGGCGCACGCAGACGACGGACGTTTCCACCGTCATTTTCAGCAGCGGCAGCACCGGCGAGCCGAAGGGCATCCTGCTCACGCACTTCAACGTGGACTCGAACGTGCAGGCGGCGGCGCAGGTGATTCGCCCCGAGCCGAACGACCGTCTGCTCGCGATCCTGCCGCTGTTCCACTCGTTCGGGAACTTCCTGCTGTGGTTCTCGATCTGCCACCGCGTGCCCGTGGTCTTCCACATGAGCCCGCTCGACGCCGAGAACGTGGGTGCGCTCGTCGAACGCAAGCGGGTGACACTGCTGCTCGCGACGCCGACCTTCCTCCAGCTCTATCTGCGACGCTGCGCGCCGGGGCAGTTCGGGTCGCTGCGGGTGATCCTCACCGGAGCCGAGAAGCTGCCGCAGCGGCTGCGCGACGCCTTCGACGACGGATTCGGAATCGAGCCGCTCGAGGGCTACGGCACGACCGAGTGCGCGCCGGCGATCTGCGTGTCGGTGCCCGACTTCCGCGCGCCCGGGTTCTTCCAGCCGGGGTCGCGCCGCGGTTCGGTGGGGCAGCCGCTGCCGGGCGTCGCGCTTCGTGTCGTGGACCCCGACACGTTCGAGCCGCGGCCGGTCGAAGTCTCGGGACTCCTGCTCGTGAAGGGCCCGAACGTGATGCAGGGCTACCTGGGCCGGCCGGATCTGACCGCGAAGGCGATCCGCGACGGCTGGTACGTGACGGGCGACATCGCGGTGCTCGACGAAGAGGGCTTCGTCTGGATCACGGACCGGCTCGCGCGGTTCTCGAAGATCGGCGGCGAGATGGTCCCGCACGGTCGCGTCGAGGAGGCCCTCCACGAAGCCGTCGGCGCCGCGACGTCACAGGTGTTCTCGGTGACGTCGGTGCCCGACGCGCGGAAGGGCGAGCGCCTCGCGGTCGTTCACACGATCGATCCCGCACGCATCGAGGGGCTGCTCCAGAAGCTGTCGGAGCTCGGGCTCCCGAACCTGTTCATCCCCCGGCGGCAGGACTTCGTGAAAGTGGACGCGCTGCCGGTTCTCGGCACCGGCAAGACCGATCTACGAGCCGTACGCAAGCTCGCCGAGGACGGCCTCGCGCAACGCAGCGACGAGGAACTCGGCGCCGGCGTGGACATGGAGCGAGGGGACGACGCCGAGTGATGTCGCGGCGCGCTGCTCTACGTCGCGCAGGCTGAGCAGGACGCGACGTCGTCCCGGCGACCTGGGAGACCGTTCACGAGGTGGCCGACGGGGATCGGCGGGCCCGCGCCGCGCACCACGCGGAGGCATGTGCGGCAGACCCGCCACGCCGGACCCAGGACGGCGAGCGCGCGTTCCGTCGCGTGGTCGTCGGCCGAAGGAGCGGCGAACGACCTCGGGGCGAGGTCGAATCGGTGCCGGAACTGGCGGAGCGGGACTTCGTCGGCGGGGCCGGGCGGGACGTCCACGTCCTCGGTGTGGCGCGCGAGTTCCTCGATGCGGTCCGCGATCGCGTCCCAGGCGACCCGGTTCGCGAGGTCCTGCACCTGGCGGTTCGCCGTGACGGAGGTGACGGTCGGGAGTGCTCGCGCCACGACGCGGATCGCGGTCCCGGACCCGATCCGCCGCCGGGCACGGTGAAGCAGCGTGGCCCAGTCCTCTGCCGCGGCCGCTGCACGCACCGCCGCGCCGCACTGAGACAGACACTCCATCGCGAGAACCAGGGCATCGACCCGCACGGCGTCCGACGCGCGTTCGTCTCGGCCGACGATCAGCGCGCCTTCGGCCGCGCGCGCTCTCTCACCGGTCGCAGCGGCGATCCCGGCCGCACGGAAGGCGACCGCCGGCCGCAGCGTCTCGGCGTGCGCCGGGTCGGCGAGCTCCGGGTGGATGCGGGCCAGCCACGCCTGCGCGGCGGCGATGTCTCCGCGGCGCAGGTGTGCGTTCGACGCCGCCAGTGCGACGGTGTGACTCGACGGTCTGTCCTGCTCCGGCGGAAGCGCGGCGCATGCGCGTTCCCACTGCTCGAGTTCGTCGAGAACCGCCTCCCAGTCCTGCCGCGCGCCGTGCGAGCCGAGCATGTGGGCGTGGACGTACGCCAGTTGCTCCGGCTGCGTGGCAGGAACGTCGAGCGCCGTCCGGCTGGCGACCGTGGTCTCGTGCTCCATGCCCTGTCGCATCCAAACAGCCCCGAGCCGATGGAGCGCATCGATCCGTTGCGCGGCGCCGTCGGCGCGCCGCAGGATGCGGCGCAGCGCGGCCTCGGCGCGGAGGAACTCGCCGCGCTGCATGGCGAGTTGCGACGCCGCGAGCGCCGTGGCGCGGACCTGGTCCGGGTCGGCGGAGATCGCGGAGACCTCGCCGAAGAGCGCCTCGAACGATGGGTCTACGGTGCCTGGGGCGAGCGCCACGGCGACGATGCGAGACGCGCCCTCCGGGTCGTCGGGGCGAAGGTGATCGATCAACTCGCGATAGATGAGCATTCCCTCGCGCCGATGCGCCTTGGTGCCGCGCATCAGTTGATCAGCTAGGTGGAGACGGACCGCGGCGAAGCTCGAATCGTCATCCGCCGTGATGTCGCCTAGTCCGTCGCTCATACTGCTCGGCCTCCACCCTTCGCCCGCAATGCGCATACCCGTTCGCGTTGACCTGCTTCGGGGGTGTCGGTGCTCTCCCGTGAGGACGGTCTTCCGTTGCCCCGCAGACACGATTCTACCGGAACGTAGCACGACTTTCGGCGCGCGCTGGGCGCCGGGGCTGTTCACGCGACTCGCGTCGCACACCCGACGCACGCGTGCGGGGTGTCATCGCCGTGCGCCGTGTACCGTTCGCGACTCGTGCCTACCTCGTCGGGACCGCCGCCACGAGCGCCGGGTCACCAGCTCCTCGGTCCGGCCCGGCCGCTCTACTCAGCGAGTGCGCGTCGCGTAGAAACGCGTGCGTCGAGCCTCCCCCCCAGCGTCGCGGTGGCGATCAGCTTGGGTGGAGAGCGCCTCCGGGTCGTTGGACGCGGCAGGACATGCTCAGCGACGAGCGGCGACTCAGCCACGCCGGGGCGTGGTGCGCCGCCCCCTGCGGACACTCAGCGACGCCTCGACGGCGCTACTTGAAGCGCTTCAGGTCCACGCGGCTCGGGGTGGTCTTCACCACGATGTAGGTCTCGGGGGAGCCGCCTTCGCGTTCCTTCCAGCGCCACGCGTCGAGGCCGACCTTGAACTTCGCGTCGGAGATCGGCTGGACGGAGACCACGTCGCCTTCTTCGCGGACGACGAGGAACCGGAACCGGTCCTGCACACCCGACGGTCCGAAGTACGTGAACGTGCCGCCCTCGCCGGGCGCTGCCTCCGCCACCTTCTGATCCCGCTTGATCAGGAAGTCGTCCTGCACCTTCAACATGGGAACATCTCCTCGGCTCCCCGGCGCGGGGAGCGGTCGGAGAAGGTAGCGCCGCCCGCCGCCGGGGGGGACCGATAATGGCCCCGGGCGCTGGCCGGGGCGACCCCGTCGCCGACGGTTCAAACACCCCGGAGGGTTTCGATGCGCGTCGCCGGTCTTCAGTGCGATCTGACCTGGGAGGATGCGGCGGCGAACCGCGCGCGGCTCGGTCCCCGCATCGACGCCGCCGCGCACGGCGGCGCGCGGCTGGTGGTCCTTCCCGAGATGTGGCCGACCGGATTCTCGATGGACGCGGAACGGGTGGCGGAGGACGAGGGCGGCGCGTCCGAGCGCTTCCTGGTGGACGCCGCGGTGCGGACCGGCGCGGCCGTCGGCGGCAGCATCGCGCAGTTCCGCGTCGGAGCGTCGGGGCTGCGCGTGGCGGGCGTGCGTCCGCGGAACACGTTCGTTCTCGCCCTGCCCGACGGCGCGGTGCATCGTTACGCGAAGATCCACCCCTTCACCTACGGCGGAGAGGCGGATCACTACGACGCCGGCGCCGATGCGATCACCGTCCTGTTCGACGGCGTGCGGATCACGCCGCTCGTCTGCTACGACCTCAGATTCCCCGAGGCGTTCGCGGCTCTCGCGGGGCGGACGGACCTGTTCGTGGTCGTCGCGAACTGGCCCGCGGCGCGCATCCTGAATTGGACGGTGCTGCTCCAGGCGCGTGCCATCGAGACGCAGGCGTTCGTGCTCGGCGTGAACCGAGTCGGCACGGGCGGGGGTCTGGAGTATCCGGGCGGGTCGCGTCTGGTGTCGCCTCTCGGCGCGGTGCTGGACGGGGCGGACTCGGCGGGCGGCGTGGAGCGCGTCGTCGCGGGCACGGTCGATCCGGCCGAGGTCGCGGCGGTGCGGACCCGATTCCCGTTCCTGGCCGACCGTCGGCCGGGCGTGTACGCGCGGCTGCGCGGCGAGGGCGGGACTGGCTGAGGGGGGGAGGCTTGACGCACGAGTCTCTCCGCAACGCGCTTCCGCGGAGCAGAGCGGCCGGGCCGGACCGAGGAGAACGCGACGGTGCGCTCGTGGGGAGATTCCCGACGAGGTAGGGACGAGTCGCGAACGGCACCGCGCGCCGCGACGCGGCGGCGGGAGTCATGCGGGTCGGCGCTGGTCGAGCGGTCCCCGGCGTTGGAAATCTGCGATTTCCGGATGTGACTTCCGGGGGGTCCAGGACGTCCTAGAGGTGGCCCCTGGAACGACTCCCGGGGCCGCTGACACGCCGTCGCAGCGCTGCGACCGGGCGCGTCGTAGCCTCAACCACGACACGAAACCCGAAGGGGTCGCGGTCGGGGTCCGTTCCCGGCTGCCGCCGGTGGTGGAGGC